>JAAETV010000030.1 GCA_024227975.1 Actinomycetes bacterium | reverse complement strand
CTCGGTCTCAGCCTGATCCGAATGGGGGTCGGGACGCTTCGGGTCGCCGACCCAGAGGTGTTCGAGCTCGAGAACGTCAACCGAGTTCCTGGTGCCATCCACCCGAATATGGGCCGCCCCAAAGTCGACTGCTTCTTCGAGGACGCACTAGCCATCAATCCCTCGCTGAAGCTAGAAGTGTTCCCCGACGGTGTCACCGTTGGCAGTATCGAGTCGTTCCTCGATGGAGTCGACCTCGTGATCGACGAGACGGAGCTGACCTGTCTGGATGTCGGGACCATGATCGCCGACCAGGCTCGCCTCAGCGGCATCCCCAACCTGCATGCCCTGAACATCGGGTTCGCCAGTCAGGTGATGTCGTTCCACCCGTCGAAGGGACCGACCTTTCGTGACATGATCGGCGTCGACGAGACCACGTCGCTCGAAGAGGTGGCCGATGCCAACCTCGACCTTCGGCGCATCCTGCCCTTCCTCCCAGAATATGTCGATGTAGAGGTACTTCACGCCGTCAACCGCGGAGCACCCCTGCCCTCCATCGTTCAAGGAGTGAACCTGGCCTCGGCCTTGGGGACATCTCAGGCGTTTCTCCACCTGGTGGCCGGTACTGAGGGGAGCCGACGCCCGGAGCCGGTCTGGTATCCCGAGGTGCTGTATGTCGACTCACTCACTGGCCTGAGCAAGCTGAGCACCGACACCACTGCATCATTCGACCTGAGCTTGCAGGTGATGGAGGACAACAGCGCCAACCAGAGGGTGACGCGGCTCAAGTACCCACTCGTATCGTCGATCGACTAGCGACAGCAGCCCTCGTGTGGCTCACTCACACTGGGGCGGTCCAAGATGGGGGTGACCCATCCATCCATGGTCCAGGCGTGGGGGATGTAGGGCCGATGAACCGCAAGGTGTCGCTGACGAGGTCGAGAGGCCACATGGTTCCGCGAGCATGACCATGGCCATGGTCTGCTCGCTGCTGCGAGCCGACGTGCCGACGTGCCGACGTGCCGACG
>JAAETV010000029.1 GCA_024227975.1 Actinomycetes bacterium | reverse complement strand
CTCGACGTACATCGCCAGCTCCTTTCTCTGTTCGCCAGCTCGTGTCCATGCTGGGCTCTGAGCCTCCCACACAATCAGGGGGTGGCGCCGAAGGAGCGGGACGTTCTTCGGTTCAGCTCATGACGAGAATCGTTGGCCGTGCTCCCGATCGGCCCGCTTGCCCTCATAGACCCGCATATCGATAGCCCTCCACACCTCGGGTGTGATCCGGACCAGCAATCTCGGCTCGGTCTGCATGTTGGCGAAGAACTTGTCGACGGCGGTGTCGTCTCCTTGGGCTCCGACATACTTCTCGACCAGTTGACGGCTGATAGGCCAGATGTCGAAGTCGGGAGGCTGGAGCACTTCGCCCACCCCGTCGATACCAACATGACCCGGCACGGGTGCTGTCGCCTCCACACAGAGCGAGAGACGCGGATCATGCATGAGCTGACGACACCAGACGCGCGAGACGGTTCCCGTCAGCCAGAAGTGGACACCATCCCATAGATACCACACCGGCACCGTGTAGGGCCGCCCGTCCTGGCGCACGGTCGCCACCACGCCCACGTGAGGCTCGGCCAGGAACGTTTCTTGGTCTTCACTCGTCATTCGAGGCATGAACCGAATCCTAGGTCTGCGACAAGGGTGGGG
>JAAETV010000028.1 GCA_024227975.1 Actinomycetes bacterium | reverse complement strand
TAGCGGCTCAGGACGAGCTCATCGAGCAGGTTCCAGTCGGGCCGGCCACCGCCAGCGGGGTTGAGGGGGATCACTACGAGGCGGGTCGCACCAGCCTCGCGATGGGCCGCGATCCTGGCTCGGATGTCGTCGATGGTGCCCCAGGCCAGAATCGAGTCGATCAGGCGATCGCTGCCCCCGTCGACGAAATCGGTGTCGTCGAAGCCAAGGGTCCGCCAGGCCCGGTGGTAGTAGTCGAGACCCATGTAGACGGATACAGCCTTGCGGGCCAAGCGGCGGGCCTCGTCCTCCTCAGGACACAAGAGGCACATCATCATCGGGGCCAAGGTTGCCTCAGCCGGAAGTCCACTACGGGTGCGGGCCGTGTGCTCGGGAGTCATCAGGTAGGTGAAGACCCCGTCGGCCTTGGTCGAGGCCACCTCCAGCATCTTCGGTCCGTGGGCCGCCACCTGGATGGGGTAGGAGTGCTCGGGCACGGCGAGCTTGGCGCTGCGAATCCCGTCGAGGTAGGCGGCCAGACGGGGAGCGGGCGGGGTCCATTGGTGGCCGCGGAGCTGGACAAGGGGCCGGTTCGAGACCCCGAGACCAAGCTCGAAACGATTGCCACTCAACTCGGCCAAGGTGGCCGATGCGGCGGCGGCCGCAACCCCATCGCGGGCATAGACATTGGCGATAGCGGTCCCGACTCTGAGGGTGGTGGTCGTGGCCAGGATGGCACCTGCGGCGGCGAATGGCTCTCGTCCGAACAGCTCGGCCAGCCAGAGCGATTCGATACCGGTCGCCTCCATCCGTTTGGCGCAGTCGATGAAGGTGGGGCCAGCCATCCGGTCAGCGTTGAGTAGCACTCCGAGGTCGATCTGAGTCACGGTGTGACCGTAGGTGACCGCCCGTCGGCCGGTCCACCGAAGAGGGGCACGCTCTACTCATAGTGGGCGGCGTGATCCTCGAGACAGCGCTCGGACAGTGGGATGGGGAGGTTGGCTCTTGTCTTGTCTCGATGCGAGATATGGATGCTGGGTGGGACCCGTGGTTGGAATGATCGCAGATAGCCCGCGTGGCCTTTCTCGAATTGCTCCCAACCAGCAGAGAAGAAGTTGCCCGTTGGACCGATGATCTCACGGGCGGCCCGCAGATGCTGATCTGGAGTCGGGCGTGGCCTGGCCGAGCGCAACAACCTCAACCAGCGTCTTGCCTGTCTCGATCCGAACATGTGCGGCCAGTCTAGTATCCCCCCGGGGTCGGCTTCTATCCAGCCTCTCCGGTTGAAGGCTCGGGGGTAAGGAGCCAGGGGTTGCCGGACTCACCGGTCTTGGGCTGGCCGATGGCTCGTTCCGGGCGACGAGACGCCGGCGGTGGGCTCGTTGGTGGCTCGACCGGTGCCTCCAGCAGCGATACCAGGCCTCGGCCACGACTGAGCCTGGTCATCGCCAACAAGATGGCGGCGTAGATGATGGGTTCCCAGACCGCCCATCCCATACGGGTCAGAATCTCGGGTATTGCCACCAAGAGGATGGCGGCGGGGATACTGGTCCACAGCTTCGAGGCGCCGAGGGCCAACATGAGGGCGAACATGGCGACCGACATCGAGAATGGGAACTGCTCACCTGACACCAGGGGGGTGGCATAGAGCTTGAGGCCCCCAGCCGCTCCAGCCAGGCCAGCGCTGATGGCGACCCCGGTGAGGTGGACGGCCGAGGTGTTGACCCCGAACGCGGCGGCCGCCGTCGGCTCGTCTCGCACGGCAATGAGCGATCGGGTGAAACGGCCTCGGATGGCCCCGTGGACGATGATCATGATCAGCGCCCCAACCGTGACCACCAGCACGTATTGCCAAATCTCCTCCTCACCCTGAGCCAACCCGGTCCAGGACGGAGGGCGTATGTCTCCATCGACCCGGTACCCGAGGGGTCCATCGATGCGACGCAACCCGATGGGGAGGACCATGGCCACGGCCAAAGTCAACAGCGCCAGGTATGTGCCGGGTAGTCGCAGGCTCGGGATCCCGATGATCACTCCGAACAGGACCCCACCGAGCGCGCCAGCCAGGGGAGCCAGGAGATAGGGGAGGGAGAAGTCGTCGACGGCATGGGCGGCGGTAACCGCCCCGATGCCGATGAAGGCCCCATGACCAACGGATATGAGCCCGAGGCGTCCCGACAGGACGTGAAGCCCAGAGAAAGCCACGATCAGGAAGGCGACCTCGGTTGCCCGCAGCAGGATCAGCGGTGAGGCCATCATCGGGATAGCGGTGGCCACGATCACCCCGGCGAGGAGGAGGCCACCGTTTCGGGCCAGCGAAGAGGGGGCAGGCCTGGTTTCCAGGGCGGGGAACGTCATGATCGTGTCTTCAGCGTCAGATCGGTACCGAAGATGCCGCCGGGGCGAACGATGAGGACCAGGATCAGGGCCCCCAGGGTGTAGATCAGAGCCACATCGGCACTGACGAACGACACATAGCCGACCAGCATGGTCTCCATGAGGGCGAATACGAACCCCCCGATCACCGCCCCTTTGGGGTTGCCGAGCCCACCCAGGGTGGCGGCGGCCAAGGCGAATACGATCAGCCGGCCCATCATGTTCGGCCCGACGAACAGCTGGCCTGCGATCAGTCCACCCCCGAGGGCGCCTAGGGCGGCAGCGACAGCCCAGCCCGTCATCAGCACGAACCCCACGCGGATGCCGACCAGGCTCGCCCCCTCACGGTTGGAGACAACGGCTCGGAAAGCCAGCCCGAGCTTCGTCCGATTCTGGACGAGGGAGAGGAGGCCGAGCGTCACCCCCAGGGTGAGCACGATCCCGATCGTCTCGTAGCGGAGGCGGGCGCCGAGGAGGATGAAGCGATCGTCGACCCCGTCAGGGAACGGGGAGCCGACCTGGCGCAGGCCTGAACCCCACCACAGGAAAGCCAAGCCGTTGAGCAATAGGAATAATCCAAGGGCAGCACCGACCTGGGGTAGGGCGGTGTCATCGGCCAGCGGTTCCATGATGAAGCGCTGGATCAAGGCCCCGAGCACGGCGCCGACGACCATGGCCCCACCGATGGCAGCCCAGACCGGCCATGGGGTGCCCAGGTTGGCGAACCAATCCGACCAGGCGAAGCGGGAGTCGGCCTCACTACGCAGCAGGGCGGCTACATAGCTGGTCAGCATGGCCATTTCCCCTTGGGCCAGGTTGAGGACCCCACTGGTTCGGAAAACCATCGTCAGGGCCAAGGCCAAGGCGGCATACACAGCACCATTCGACAATGCGTCGAAGACCCGCTGGAGGAGCAGAGACATAGCGGGGGACAGTATTCCACTCGCGACGTCAGACCGTCGAAGGGACGCGCTCCGGGCCATTAATCTCGGCTCGGATATCGGCCAGGGGCTCTAGCCTGGAGGGATATGGCCGAACCAGGAACCAGCCGGCAGCCGAAGCCTGATTGGGTGACCCAGATCGCTGATCGGGTCATCCGCCGGTTTGAGAGGCAGGAGCCGCAACCGGGCCAGAAGGTGGTGTGTGCGTCCGGGATCAGCCCTTCGGGGCCGATCCATCTCGGCAACCTCCGGGAGCTGATGGTTCCTCACTATGTGACCGAGGAGATCCGCTCCCGGGGCATCGACTGTGAGCACCTGCTCTCGTGGGACGACTACGACCGACTGCGCAAGGTGCCGGCTGGAGTTGATGAGAGCTTCGCCCGACACATCGGTCGCCCCCTCACCGCCGTCCCCGATCCCCACGGTTCTCTTGACAGCTGGGCCGAGCGGTTCAAGGCCCCCCTTCGTGAGGCCATGGAGCGGCTCGGGGTCGAGCTTCGTGAGATCAACCAGAGTGAGATGTATGGCCAGGGGGCGTACCGTCAGGCCATCATCACTGCTCTCAGCCAGCGGGGCGCTATCAATGAGGTACTGGCTCGCTTCCGGACACTGGAGACCCAAGCCGGGGAGGGCACGGGCGACGGCGAAACCCCCATCAGTGAGGCCGAAGATGACGGTGACGTCACCAGCGACGACTACTGGCCGTACAAGGTGTATTGCCAGGCCTGTGGTCGGGATCTGACCACGTTGAGCGCCGTCGAGCCCGAAGAGTCGAGCTACTGGATCAGCTATCGCTGCAATGATTGCGGTCATAGCGACCGTTTCGACCTCATGGTCGAGAACCACGGCAAGCTGGTTTGGAAGGTCGACTGGCCCATGCGCTGGGCCTACGAAAGGGTCACGTTCGAAGCGGCCGGGGCTGACCACTCATCGCCCGGTTCCAGCTTCAGCGTCGGGGCCGAGCTGGTGTCGAACATCTACGGTGGCCAGGCACCGGAATACGAGGCCTACTCTTTCGTGGGGACGACGGGTTCGGGCAAGATGAGCAGCTCCAAGGGAGCGGTGCCAACTCCCCTAGATGCTCTCGAAGTGTTCGAGGTACCGATCCTCCGCTGGATGTACGTCCGCAAGACCCCCCGCCAGTCGTTCTCGGTCGACCTGGCCAGCGGCATCTATTCCATCTACGACGATTGGGACGCTCTCAGTCGCAAGGTGGCGGCTGGGGAGGCCGCCCCATCACAGGTAGTCATCCACCAGCGGGCCCGGCGGTCACACCTGGCCGGTGAGTTCCCAGTGCCCGATGCCATCGTCGCCTTCCGCACCCTGACCTCGGCTGTCTCGGTGGCCGCTGGTGACGAGACCCAGCTAGCCAGGATCGTGGGTGAGCTGACCGAGGTGGACGCCACTGAGGTCGCTCGTACCGAGCCGCGCCTTGGTCTGGCTGGTCGCTGGGTCGACGGGTTTGCCCCCGAGTCGGAGCGCATCCGGGTGCGGGAGCAGCCCGATCGGGATCGACTGGCATCACTGAACGAGCAGGAATCGACTTGGCTCAAGCTGCTCTTGGCCCATCTGGAAGACGACTGGTCCTTGGAAGGGGCCAGGACCCTGGTGTATGGGGTACCGAAGATGGCGGCCGGGTTGCCTCTCGATACCCCCCCAACCCCAGAGCTCAAGACCGAGCAGCGGATGTTCTTCAAGCTGTTGTACGAGCTGTTTCTGTCGGCCGACACCGGCCCCAGGATGCCGACCCTGATGATGGCCCTCGGCCAGGATCAGGTGCGCAGCCTTCTGGGCTGAGCCCGGGGTAGCGGCGGCTGAGTGGGCTGGGTTGCAGGGTTTCAGGTGCGGCCGGCCCAAGTGATTCAGGGTCGGCTCTGACAGTAATCGGCCTCGGACTGGCCCTGGCTGGCAATACATCCGATACTAGTGCTCGGTCCATGGAGCCAACCGAAGGGGGTACTTGCATGGCCGTTGAACGCTTCCCAGTGGAAGCCAGTCATATCCTGATGTTCGCCCGTAGTATCGGCGATCCCAATCCGGTGTACGCCGATGCCGACTACGCCGCCGATACCGAGGTGGGGGGCATCGCCGCACCACCGACATTTGTCCAGGCCAGCGCCCAGTTCGACGAGGACTATTTCCTCCGACCGAAGATCGGTGAGCCCTGGTTCGGCTCGGGCAAAGAGCCAACGGGGATCAAGCCCAAATCGTCCGGCGGGGGTGGGGGCGGTGGAGGCGGAGGCCTCCACGCCGAGCAGCACTATGAGTATCACCGGCCCCTGCGAGCGGGTGAAGTGCTCACCGCGACCAACAAGCCGGGCAAGACTTGGGAGAAGGAAGGTCGCCGGGCCGGCAAACTCGTGTTCAGCGAGTCCATCGTCGAGTATCACAACCAGGACGGCGAGCTGATCGTCACCGCTCGTGGTGTCGGCGTCCGTACAGAGCGCCCCGTCGATAGCTGAGGAGAAGCAACCATGGCCCTTTCCACCAATGACGTTTCTGTCGGTCAGACCTTCGAGATGGTGCTGGTCGAAGACCTCAAACGGACCCAGCTCGTCCAGTACGCCGGAAGCTCTGGCGACTACAACCCCCTCCACAGTGATGAGGTGTTCGCCAAGGAGGTTGCCGGCTACCCGACCGTGTTCGCTCACGGCATGTTGACGATGGGAATGACGGGTCGGCTACTCACCGACACCGTTGGCGACGGCCGCCTCGTCCGCTATGGGGGTCGGTTCACCTCTCAGGTGTTCCCCGGCGACACTCTGACTGCGGTTGCCACCGTTGACTCCATCGACACCGAGGAGGGTGATCCGGTCGTCAACCTGACTGTGTCAACCACCAATCAGGACGGCGTCGAGGTATTCAAAGGCTCGGCTACTGGTCGACTCGATCCCTGATTCTCGAGCCTGGTGAGCCGGCCGACCAAGGATTGGCCGGCTCACACGGCCTACGATGCCCAGGGTGGGGTTGCCGGCTGACTATCCCGAGAAGTGGGAGACCCACGCCATCCTGGCGGATGGGGTGCCGATCGAGCTTCGCCCCATCAGGCCCGAAGATCGGGACAACATTGATGCTTTCCACCGGCGTCAGTCCCGGACCAGCATCTACTACCGCTACTTCCAGTACCGGCCCAAGCTCAGCCCTCGGGAGCTCGATCGACTGACCCAGGTGGACTACAGGGGACGTATGGCCTTCGTTGCCATGCAGGGCGACGAGCTGATTGCTGTCGGCCGCTACGAGCAGCCGGCGACCGAGTTCGGTCAGCGCTACCCCGAGGTCGCCTTCTTCGTCGACGACAATCATCACCGACGAGGCCTGGCCACCCTCTTGCTGGAGTATCTGGCTGCTGCCGGCCGAGAGAACGGCCACCATCACTTCAACGCCACCGTGCTTCCTGAGAACCATGGAATGCTGCGCGTCTTCCGGCGAGCCGGATTCGAGGTCACGACCAGATTCGACGACGGGGTCATCGAGGTCGAGATCGACATCTCCGTCACCCCGGAATCGAAGACGGCCAGTGCTGATCGCGAGAGCCTGGCCAGAACCCGCTCGGTGGCTCGCCTCCTCGAACCGAGCTCGCTTGCCATAGTTGGCGCCAGCCGTCGGGTCGGCTCGGTCGGTCATGAGTTGGCCCGGAGCATCCGAGCCGGAGGCTTCGCTGGGGCCACCTACCATGTCAACCCCGCGGCCGACGAGGTGTTGGGAGAACGGGCGTGGCCCTCACTGAGGGCAATCGGTGAACCGGTCGATCTGGCCATCGTGGCCGTCCCGGCAGTTCAGGTCGAGGGGGTCGTGCTAGACGCGGTCAAAGCCGGAGTCTCGGGCCTCCTCATCGTGTCGTCCGGGTTCAGTGAGACAGGCGGATCCGGAGCCGAGCGAGAACGTCAGCTGGTGGCCGAAGCTCGAAGCAATGGGATACGGATCGTGGGCCCGAACGCGTTTGGCATGGTCAACACCGCCTCTGAGATCCGCCTCCGGGCCTTGTTCCTACCGCTCGCGCCGGAAGCAGGGTCGGTCGCCGTTGTCTCCCACTCTGGTCCCCTTGGGAGCGCCATGCTCGACCATCTGACCCGCTCCGGGGTTGGGCTCTCATCGTTCGTTGCTGTCGGCAACCGGGCTGACGTGTCGGTGAACGACCTGCTCGACTACTGGCGGATCGACCCCGCGACGAAGGTCATCCTGGCCTATGTCGAGAACTTCGGCAACTTGCGAAACTTCGCCCTGCTGGCTCGGGCCGTCTCGGTCGAGAAGCCGATCGTCACCGTTCGCCCCCCCGTCGAGGAACTGGTCGACCTTCTGAGCCAGGCCGGTGTGATCATCACCGATGGTGTCTCGGAGCTGGCTGAGGTGGCCCAACTCCTCGTCGACCAGTCACTGCCCAAGGGCAACCGGGTCGCCGTCGTCACCAACTCGGCCTCCGTCGGACGTCTGACGGTTGCCGCCTGTCGTCGTCACGGACTCGATGTTGTCGTCCCCGCCAGTATCGAACACCACCACGACTCTCGGCCCGACGATGCCAAGGGGTTTGATCGGGTTGGGGGAGCCATCCTCGTTGACGACGTTGACACTTCGGTGGCCGGGACTGGAAGTATCGACCCTGAGCAGATCCTGGTGGCGGCGGCCGTCGCCTCGGAGGTCGACGCTCTGCTCATCGCCATGGTTCCCACCTTCAAGCTGCCCTTCTCGGAGATGGCGTTGATGATCGACCGGGTCAACGGGTCGGTAGCCAAGCCAGTAGTGGCCACCGGGCTGGTCGGACCTGACCAGCTCACGGTTCCCGGGGTGCCGACGTTCGCCTTCCCCGAGGAAGCGGCCAGGACCCTGGGCCTCGTTGCCGCCTACGGCCAGTGGCGCCAGGCGCATCGTCGGGCGGCCCTCGACGATGTGCCCGGCACCGAGCCAGTCGAGGGAGAGATCGAGCTGGGCCAGCGCATCAGGCCCCAGGTCCTTGACTGGCTCGGCGATCGGGAAACAATCGAGGTGAACCTCCTGTCTCCGCAGGCACAAGCAGCCATCGACCTTTTGGAGCTACCCGTTCCCGGTTGGAGGGTGGCTCCCGGGGTGGCCGAGGCGATGGCGGCGGCCGGCGAATTGGGTTACCCGGTGGTGTTGAAGGCAGGGGCAGCTCCCATTCGCAGCATTGGTGAGGCGGGCGGGGTGGCCATAGATCTCTACGACCGGGACCAATTGGCCCTGGCCTACGAGAGGATGGCGTCGGCCGATCCGAAGGCGCTGTCTCCGGTGCTGGTACAGGCCATGGTGCCCTCAGTCGGCAACCTCAAGATCGAACTGGTCCAGGAGGCATCCCTTGGCTCGTTCATCACGATTGGGATTGGAGGTATAGCCGGGAGACGACTCCCCGACACGGCCCGTCTATTCTTGCCTGTTGGCGGGGGAGAGGTCGGGGCGGCTCTTGACGATCTCGACCTGATTGACGACGCTCGGTCGAGGGTCGGCGCCCTCGTCGGCCACCTTGGTCGTTTGGGAGTTGCTGTCCCTGAGCTGGCTCGGGTCACCCTGGACCCTGTCCTGGTGGCAGGCTCGGCCACTGCCGCCGGTGATGTCGAGATCGTGATACGGCGTTGGCGTCGAGACCCGCTGGAGGAAGTCAGGCGGTTGTGACCGATCTCGGGTCCATCGCTTCAACAATGGGCGCCAGGTCCCAGGTCGCGGCCAAAGGAAAGTAGGGTCCAGGCATGCGTGCAGTCGTGATCGGTAGCTATGGGGACCCTGGTGTGTTGGAGGTGAGGGAGATCCCCGACCCTGTCGCCGAGGCTGATCATGTGGTGATCGAGGTCACCTCATCGGCTCTCAATCGGGCTGATCTGCTTCAGCGGCTAGGTCTCTACCCCGGACCGGAGATGGAGCACGAAGTTCCTGGACTCGAGTTCTCGGGTGTGGTTGCTGCCATCGGACCCAAGGTCACCCGCTGGTCGGTCGGTGATCAGGTGATGGCAGTGACGGGCGGAGGGGCCCAGGCTGAGCGCCTGTCCATCCACGAACGCCAGATCATGGCCATCCCGTCCTCGGTTACCCTGGCCGATGCCGCAGCCATCCCCGAGGTGTTCCTCACCGCCTTCGATGCTCTGGTCCTCCAGGGCGGACTGGCGAGCGGAGGTTGGGCCCTCGTTCACGCTGGAGCCTCAGGGGTCGGCACCGCCGCCATCCAGATCATCAAAGCCATCGGGGCCAGAGCGGTGGTGACGGCCTCGGCGGCCAAGCTGGCTCGGTGTCGTGAGTTGGGAGCTGACGTGGCCGTCGACTATGGCACCGAGAGCTTCGTTGAAGCGGTGGCCGAGGCAACCGGTGGGGTCGGGGTCGATGTGGTCCTTGATGTCATCGGGGGGGAGTACACGATCGACAACATCACCTCGTTGCGGGTTGGGGGCAAGCTCCTCCAGGTCGGCGTCATGGGCCGTCAGAAGGTTGAGCTACCGCTCGGCATGCTCCTACCGAAGCGTGCCTCCATCGTCGGGACGGTGCTGCGGGCCCGCCCGTTGGAGGAGAAGGCTGCTCTCACCCAGCTCTTCGTACGTCAGCTCATACCGCGTTTCGATGATGGGTCACTGCAACCGGTCATCGATCGACGCTTCACCATCGACGAGATTGCTGATGCCCACCGCTATATGGAGACCAACGCCAACATTGGCAAGGTAATCATTGACGTCCAGTAGCGAGTGCAGCTACGAGTGGCACCTAGCGTTGGCCGACGGGGACATAGTCGCGGGCCCCTGGGCCGGTATAGATCTGACGGGGACGTGAGATCTTCGAGTTCTGCTCCAGGGACTCCTGCCAGTGAGCCAACCAGCCCGGCATACGACCGATGGCGAACAGGACGGTGAACATGGCCATGGGGAACTCCATGGCCTGATAGATCAACCCGGTGTAGAAATCGACATTCGGGTAGAGGTTGCGGCTCTTGAAGTACTCGTCGTTGAGGGCGATCTCCTCCAGCTTCAGGGCTACATCGAGCAGGGGGTTCTTGCCCGTTACCTTGAACACCTCATCGGCATGGTTCTTGACGATCCGAGCGCGCGGGTCGTATGCCTTGTAGACACGGTGACCGAAGCCCCACAGCAGGCCCTCACCGCGTTTCACCGACTCGACGAAAGACTCGACGTTGTCCAGAGAGCCGATCTCGCGCAGCATGTTGATCACGGCCTCATTGGCTCCACCGTGGCGGGGACCGTAGAGGGCGGCAGTAGCACCAGCGGCCGCGCTGAAGGGGTCGGAGTGGGATGACCCAATGACCCGCATGGCCGTTGTCGAGCAGTTCTGCTCATGATCGGCGTGGAGGATGAGTAGGACATCGAGCGCCTTGGCCAGGATCGGATCTGGCTCATAGGTCGGCTCGGCAATCCTCCACATCATCGAGAGGAAGTTCTCGGTGTATGAGAGGGAGTTGTCGGGGTAGACGAAGGGCATGCCGATACTGGCCCGGTGGGCCATAGCGGCCAGGGTCGGGACCTTGGAGATGAGCCGGTTGATCTGAACGGCCCGGTTTGCGGGGTCTTCGATGTCTTTGGCTTCGGGGTAGAACGTCGAGAGGGCGGCGATAGCCGACACCAACATCCCCATCGGGTGAGCGTCGTGGTGGAAGCCCTCCATGAACCGCTTACGCATGTTCTCGTGGATGAAGGTGTGCATGGTGATGTTGGCGACCCAGCTATCGAGCTGGGCCTCGTCTGGCAGCTCACCGTTGATGATCAGGTAGCAGACCTCGAGAAAGGTCGACTGCTCAGCAAGTTGTTCGATGGGGTAGCCCCGGTATCGAAGGATGCCGTTACCACCGTCGAGATCGGTGATGGTGCTGGTCGTTGATGCAGTTGACGTGAATCCGGGATCCAGGAACCAGGTGCCAGGCATCAGCTTGGACCATTCCTTGGCATCGACCCCGCCATTCACGATTGGGATCTCCGCCGACTCACCAGTTCGGTTGTCGGTGATGGTTACGGATTCAGGCACGCATGTCTCCTGTCTGGGAGGGTCCTCGTCCCGCACCGCACTGTGCGTGACCGTCTTTTCGCCGGGGTATGTTCAAGCTCGAACTTAGCCCCGGTGAAGCAACATGTCATAGCCCAGCCGCGGTCGGTGTTGTTGACGGTCGAGGCACTCCCATCGACCTCAACCGAAGCGAAGTGAGCCCCTCTTCCTCATCGCAGAGACTGGACCGGCGACGCCGGCCTCAGAGGGGGGTGTTGTCATGGCGACGGGGACGAAGCCGTTCCCGCTTGGTTGCAAGCAAGTCAAAGGCTGCGGCGACCTCACTGCGTGTCTCGTCAGGGGTGACGATGGCCGTGATCGATGCCCGCTCAGCGGCGATATAGGGGGTCAGGAACTGGGACTCGTAGTCGAGTACCAGAGCTTCACGCTCTTCGACAGAGGCCTTGCGGTGGAGAATCTCGACCGCACCCTTGGCTCCCATGACCGCTACTTCGGCCGATGGCCACGCCAACATGACGTCGTTTCCCATGTGGCGGGAGTCCATGACGATGTAGGCCCCCCCATACGACTTGCGCAGGATCAAGCCGACGCGGGGGACGGTGGCCCTGGCGTAGGCGAAGGCCAGCTGGGCCCCATGACGGATCATGCCCCTCCACTCCAGATCCTTGCCGGGTAGGAAGCCAGAAGTGTCGACCATGGTCAACAAGGGGATATTGAAGGCATCACACATGGCGACGAACCGGGCCCCTTTCTGGGCGGCCGGAATGTCGATACTCCCGGCCAGGGCCTGGGTCTGGTTGGCGACCACCCCGATCGACTGACCACCGATGAAGGTGAACCCGGTGACGAGGTTCGGAGCCCAGCTTGCCTTGAGCTCCAGGAACTCGCTGTCGTCGGCGATGACCCGGATGATGTTTCGAACGTCGTAGGAGCCCATGGCTGTCGTCGGTAGCAGCTCACCGGCTTCGGGGGTCTGGCGCTCCACCGGGTCGTCGGTCTCGGTCAGGGGAGGTAGCTCGTCGACATGATCTGGGAAGTGGGCCAGAGCGGCCGAGAGGAACTGGATCCCGGCTTCCGGGGAGTCAACGACGACCGAAGCCAGCCCGGTCGAGCGAGCATGGGCTCCCGACCCACCGAGCGAGGTGCTCGAGATGGGTTCGCCGGTATAGGTCTCGACGATCTTGGGCCCAGTGACGAAGGCGTAGGCCTCCTGGGTGAACACCACGATGTCGGCCAAAGCCAGGAGGAGGGCGGGTCCGGAGACCATGGGCCCGTTGGCCACCATGAACAGGGGGATCACGCCGCTGGCCTGGACCAGTTCTCGGGCCGCTCGACCCCAGCTGTCGGCAACTTCCAGCCCCTCCTCGACGACGACCCCGCTCAAGCTCAAAACGGCGACGAAGGGGAGCCGCTGGTCGCGGGCCGTCTTCACGGCTTCACCCAGGGTGGCAGCATCAGCACATGACAAAGCGCTCTGATCGCCCTTGGGGGCGATGGTGGCCATGACGACGGTTCGGCCGTCGAGGTCAGGGGTGGTGACCACGGTGAGTGGCCCCGACTGTGAACGGAGTTGAAGCGTCACGATGACGTGTGTACCCGGATTGGGCGCCACCCCCGCCCCCGAGCCCGATATTCCGCGAGAGTGGGGCTGATGGAAGGCGGACCGGGGCCTGGGAACGGTGGGTCAGGAGTCGAGGAGTTGAAGTCCTGGGACCTCGGACGCTCGCTCATTCGTCAGTTGGCGGATGAGGCGTTCGGTGGTCTGAGCAGCGACGGTCGGCATGCCCCGTCGCCGAATAGCGATGCCAACGGTGCGTTGCGACAAGCCGTTGACCGGTATGCGGGTCCATGGACCCCCGATCCAGCCTGGAGCCGCCGTAGCCGGCACAATTGAGATCCCGTAGCCCTGGAAGGCCATGGAGGCCAAGAGGCGGAGGCCGTCGACCTCCATCTTCACCTTTGGTCTGAGGCCAGCGTTGCGGAAGGTGTCTTCCACCTCTTGACGGAACCCGGTTCCGGGCGCCGCCAGTAGAAGGGGATAGCGGGCCAGCTCGGCCAGGTCCAGCTGGCCAACGCTCTTGGCCAGCGGGTGATCGGTTGGACCTACGACGATGTGGTCCTCGTTGAACAGCGGATAGGTGACGATCTCGGGATCGTCGACGGGGAGGGAGACGACGCCGAGATCGAGCTCTCCGTCAAGCAGCCGCAGCTCGAGGGATCGGTTGGTGCCGTCGGCGATGACCAACTGGATTTCGGGGGCCGCCCTGCCCAGCTCATCGGCCAGTATCGGTGCTAGCCAGCGGGCCGTGGTCCCGATCATGCCGACGCGGACTACTCCCCGGGGTGAACCTCGGAGGGAGGAGACGTCGGATTCGAGCGACGCAAGCTCGTTCTGGATGCGCCGCACCCTGACCAGGACAGCCTCTCCTTCCTGGGTCGGGCGGCCTGTTGACCGGTCGATCAAGGTAGCGTCGAGCTCACGCTCCAGCCGGGCGACGTGGGTAGAGATGTTGGACTGCACCGTGTGGGTGGCCTTCGCTGCGGCGGTGAAACCGCCGTGATCGATCACGGCGAGAAAGGCCTGTAGCTGTCGAAGATCCATCGTCGTGAATGATGGCACAGATCTGTTCTGGAAATGAAACCAGGTTGAAAGGTCCCGGACATTGATGGACACGCTTCAATATTTATTTCAGATGATGGGTATCATTACTAACAGGTAGCCAGATAGTGGGGGGCGGGTTATAGTAAATCTTGTTCACAGCAACCAGGTCCCCCTCTGTGCTGCTGCATGAATAGCTGCGAGTCGGATAGGTCCCCCCCCTTCCAATTCCGACCCCGCACCGAAACCGGTCGCTGAGCGACCGGTTTCGTCGTATTCGGGAACGTTTGCATTGGCGGCCCAACCGGGGAGGGCTCGGATAGCGTCGAGCTCATGGCCGAAGCCGCAGCATTCTTCGATCTTGATCGCACACTGCTGCTCGGGGGGAGCGGACCAACAATTTCGGCCGGGCTGCGTGACCATGGCCTACTGCCCACCGACCGGCTTCAGATCGGCCGGCTCATGTTCGGTCTATTCGATCTGATCGGTGAGACCCTGCCCTCGATCGCCCTGACTCGCCAGGGAGCGCGGGCGGCCAAGGGTTGGGTTCAGGCCGACGTCAAAGCCGTTGGTGAGGAGATCGCTTCGTCGCTCGTCGATCAGGTCGAGCCCTACGCTCTCCAGTCCCTGGCCGACCATCGAGCCCTGGGTCACAAGCTGGTGCTGGCCACGACCACCCCGTTCGACGTCATCGCGCCCTTTGCTGCCGCTGTCGGGTTTGATGAGGTGCTGGCTACCCGCTATCGGGTCGTCGACGGCCGCTATGCCGGTGAGATCGACGGAGAGTTCGTTTGGAACCGAGGAAAGGCTCGATCGGTTCGGGTATGGGCCAGGGCCAACAAGGTCGATCTGGCTGATAGCTACGCCTACTCCGACAGCATCTTCGATCGCCCCCTACTGACACTGGTAGGTCATCCGGTTGCCGTTAATCCCGACCCGCGGCTCTTCGTCTATGCCCGGGCCAAGGGTTGGCCGACCGTCTGGTTCAATGCTCCTCCTGGGGTGCCCAAGCCGACCGGCGTCGAGCCGCAAGATGTGCTGGCCCAGTTGCTCCGCCCCGAGCTGTTCCCGTGGATGAAGCTAGACATCGACGGGATAGACGGCGCTGGTCCTGCCCTCGGTAGTGGCGGCACCCTGCTGGCTTCCAACCATCGAAGCTATCTCGATCCCATAGTCGTCGGGCTCCTAGGGGCCAGGATCGGTCGACCGGTCCGCTTCCTGGCCAAGAAGGAGGTGACCGATGCCGCCATCGTCGGTCCGATCACGACGGCGCTTGGTGCGATCCGGGTTGATCGGGGAAGTGGGAGTGCGGCACCGCTGACCCAGGCCGCCGCAGCCCTCGATGCGGGGGAGCTGGTGGCCGTGTTCCCTCAGGGTACGATTCCGCGAGGGGAGGACTTCTTCCGTTCGAGCCTCCAGGGCCGGTTGGGGGCCGCTCGCCTGGCCATCGAGACGGGGGTTCCGCTGACCCCGGTCGGCCTGTGGGGAACCGAGCTCGCTTGGCCCCGCAGCAGTCGTTTGCCCTATGTACTCAATCTGGCAAACCCGGCACCCATCCGGGTTCGGGTGGGTGCCAGCTACTACCCATCATCGACCGACCCCACTGAGGTCACCGAGGAGCTGATGGGTCGGATCACGGACCTGTTGCCGCCCGAAGCGAGACAGGACTATGAACCGAGCCCAGAAGAACTGGCCCTCACCTTCCCCCCGGGAGCGTCAGCCGAGCAGTAGCGCTCGGGCATCTTCTCCCAACCCGCGGGGTTCTCGTCGTCTCGAGCTTCCTATGCTCCGCCTTCCACCTCTTGGCGGATGACGGCGAGAGCGGAACCAGCTTTGAACCACTCGATCTGGTCGTCGCTGAAGGTGTGGTTGCCTTCGAAGGTCCAGGTCGACCCATCGGGCTTGGTGACCGTGACGGTGAGTGACTTGCCCGGGGCAAGATCGGCCAATCCCTGGGTACCGAGACGGTCGTCCTCTTCGATCCGGTCATAGTCGCCGGGGTCGGAGAAGGTGAGAGGGATGATGCCCTGCTTCTTGAGGTTCGTTTCGTGGATGCGGGCGAATGAGCGGGCCAGGATGAGCCTGGCTCCGCGGAATCGAGGCTCCATGGCGGCGTGCTCACGCGATGACCCTTCGCCCATGTTCTCATCGCCAACCACGGCCCAGGCCTGGTTCGCCTGGTGGTAGGCCTTCGCCATGTCAGGAAAGCTCTGGCGTTCGCCGGTCAGCTGATTCTTGCCCAGGCCGACGATGTTCTCGTTGTAGGCACTCACGGCCCCGAGGTAGAGGTTGCCTGAGATGTTCTCCAGGTGGCCCCGGTACTTCAGCCATGGGCCGGCCATCGAGATATGGTCGGTGGTGAACTTGCCGTGGGCCTTGACCAGGACCGGCAGGTTCTCGAAGTCCTTGCCGTCCCAGGCGCTGAATGGTTCGAGCAACTGGAGGCGGTCTGAGGTGGGGGAGACCTTGACCTCGATGGATGAGGCGTCGGCTGGCGGGGCCACGAACCCGCTCTCACCCTCGTCGAAGCCTCTAGCCGGCAGTTCTTCGCCGACTGGGACGTTCAGGCTGACCTCGCGCCCGTCTTCGGTGGTCAGGGTGTCGTTGAGGGGGTCGAAGTCGAGGGTGCCGGCCAGGGCCAGGGCCATGACCGTCTCGGGAGAGGTGACGAAGGCCAGGGTGGCGGCATCGCCATCGTTGCGCTTCGGGAAGTTGCGGTTGTAGGAGGTGACGATGGAGTTCGCCTCGCCTGGTTCGCGTTCGACGCTGCGGTCCCACTGACCAATGCAGGGGCCACAGGCGTTGGCCAGCACGGTTGCCCCCAGAGCCTCGAAATCAGCGAGCACTCCATCACGGCTGATGGTGGCCCTGACCTGCTCCGAGCCAGGCGTGATCATGAGGTTGGTCTTGACCTCGAGCCCTTCGGCTGCGGCTTGGCGGGCGATGGAGGCGGCCCGGGTGAAGTCCTCGTAGGAGGAGTTGGTGCAACTGCCAATGAGGGCGGCACTGATCTCGGTTGGCCAGTCGTTGGCCTTGGCCTCGGCTCCCAGGGCTGACACCTCGCGAGCAAGGTCGGGGGTGTGGGGTCCATTGATGTATGGCCGCAGGGTCGAGATGTCGATCTCGATGACCTGGTCGAAGTAGTCGGCCGGGTTGGCCAGGACCTCATCATCGGAGCGGAGGTGGTTGGCGACGGCATTGGCGGCATCAGCCGTCGATTCCCGGCCCGTCGACTTGAGGTAGCGGCCGATGGCGTCGTCGTAGCCGAAGACGCTGGTGGTGGCCCCGATCTCAGCTCCCATATTGCAGATCGTGGCTTTGCCCGTGGCACTCAGGCTGTTGGCCCCCGAACCGAAGTACTCGACGATGGCTCCGGTGCCGCCCTTGACCGTGAGGATGTCGGCCACCTTCAAGACGATGTCCTTGGGGGCGCTCCAGCCGTTGAGCTCGCCCGTGAGGTGGATTCCGATCATCTTGGGCCAGCGCACATTCCACGGGAAGCCGGTCATGACGTCGACGGCATCGGCCCCGCCCACCCCGATGGCGATCATGCCGAGCCCGCCGGCATTGGGGGTGTGACTGTCGGTGCCGATCATCATGCCGCCCGGGAAGGCGTAGTTCTCCAGCACGACCTGGTGGATGATGCCACTTCCCGCCTTCCAGAACCCGGCCTGGTATTTGGCGCTGACCGACTCCAGGAAGTCGTAGACCTCATCGTTGGTCTCGAGGGCGGCCAGGAGATCCTTCTTGCCGTCTTCACGGGCCTGGATCAGGTGGTCGCAGTGGGTGGTGGTCGGGACGGCAACCTCCGACAGACCGGCGGTGATGAACTGGAGCCAGGCCATTTGGGCCGTTGCGTCCTGCATGGCCACCCGGTCGGGACGGAAGTCGACGTAGCTGACCCCGCGCTCGAGCTCGGTGCCGGCATCGTCGAGGTGGTTGGCCAGGATCTTCTCAGCCAGGGTGAGGGGGCGGCCCAGACGACTTCGGAGACTGCCAACTCGCTCGTCGAGGGTTGCGTAGACGGCCTCGATGAGCTCGATTGGGGTTTCTGGGCCGACAGCCATGGCTTGCTCCTGAGGGGACGTGGGTTCGGGGTGGGGCTCGGTCTCGGCCCCGTGGGCAGGTAGATTCTCCTGCCAAGATATGATACAACTCTAATACAAGTGAAACGGATTCGCTATCACCAAATCGCCGATGATCTCCGTCATCGGATTGGGTCGGGCCAATACCCGTCGGGTCATGTGCTGCCCAGTGAGGCAGCACTCGGCGCGGAGCATGATGCTAGTCGAGTGACGATCCGCAAAGCGCTCGAAGTTCTGCGATCTGAAGGCCTCGTCGACTCCCGCCAGGGCTTCGGCTGGCTGGTTGCAGCCGAGACCCTGCCCCAGCCCCTGTCTGGGCTGGTCACCATCGAGGCCCAGCTGGCGGCCTCGGGTCGGAAGTCGGAGCGGCGTGTCCTCGACTTCGCCTTTGTCGACGCACCAGAGGGAATCGCCGAGGTGTTGGGGGAGCGGGTGCTCGAGGTGAGGAGACTGAACCTGGCCGATGGTGAGCCCTTTGCCCGGGTCACGGTCTGGTGTCGTGAGGATTTGGCCTCCCCCTTGTCCAAGGCGGCGGTCGAACGATCGAGCTTCCTCGAACTGGTCGACGAGCGGCCGGGGGGTGCGACTCAGACCATGGGGGCCCAGATCGTGGATCCCGACGATGCTGCTCTGCTCGGGATTCCCTCCGGAGCGGCCGTGCTCGTCGTCCGCCGGATAACCCACTCCAGTCTGGAACATCCGATTCTTGTTTCTGAACACGTCTTCCCTGGTCACCTCACTGAACTGGTGGCCGAGCTCCCCTGGACCGAGGACCATGAGGCGGCACCACCTCCAGGCTTGAGGTTGGTTGAGGAGTATTGAGGGTGGGTTCAATTCAGTGTCTGAGGCGCTATACCAGAGTTCGCCGATGACCCGCCACGTAGCCCCCACCGCAGCGGCCTTGTGCCTCTTTCTCGCTGCCTGCTCCAGCTCGCAGACCACCGACGCCTCATTTGAAGGTGTCGACGACCCGACGACCGCCGAAGGATTGGCGGCAGGCCAGGTGGCGGGTCCAACCGCCTCCTCCGCTGGGACCGAACCGGCTGGAAGTGCTCGGGTCTTGCCAACTGGAATAGATGAGATGGCCTTGGCCGAGATCGGTCCCGATGGTGTGGTTTCAACTTCGACAACGGTGGCAGTCAAGCCGGTCACTACGATCAGGGGCGGAGGTGGAGACAGCACCTCGATGTATCGAGGCGTGCTCGGGTCCCTGGGTCCTGATGAAGTCGTGGTCGCTCCCATCGTCGAACCGCCAGCAGGGGCGGAGGGAGTGATGCCCCTCACGGGAGAGTTCGGGGTCGTCCCAAGCCGTTCGGCGGCGGTAGTCAAGATCGACAACAGTCCTGCGGCCAGACCACAGACGGGGCTCAACGTCGCAGACATCGTGGTCGAGGAGGAGGTGGAGGGTGGCCTCACCCGATTGGCCGCCATCTTCCACAGTCGGACGACCACCGTCGGCCCTGTCCGGTCAGGGCGGACAACCGACATTGGGGTGCTGGCCAGTCTGGGCACGCCTCTGCTGATCTATTCCGGGGCCAACCGGGTCACGGATACCCTGCTACGCCGGCAGTCAGCGGTACAGAACCGAAGCTTCGAGACCTCGTCTGGCTACTGGCGAGGTCGTGGCAAGGCCCCGTCGAATCTCTTCACCGATCTTGGGGATCATTGGGCCTCGGCCACTGGCGGTCCACCACCACCCCTGTTCGCCTACCGTGACCGCTCCGACCCAGTGCTCGGCAGCCCTGTCTCGGAGCTCTCGATCACCTTTCCAGCCAACCGGGTTCGCTGGTCATGGGATGAGGGTGCCAGTTCGTGGTTGCGGTATCAGGGCAGCTCGGCCCACACCGTGTTCGCTGGTGAGCAGGTGACAGCCGCCAATGTCGTTGTTGTCGAGGCCCGTGAGGTGGCGACGGGGATGGTTGACGGGGCCGGGTCGAGCGTCCCCGAGTTCGTCTTTGTCGGCACGGGGCCGGTATCGGTATTCACTGCCGGGAATCGCATCGATGGGGTGTGGACCCGTCCGACCCTGTCGAGTGTTGCCACCCTGACGACGCCCGAGGGTCAGATCATCGAGTTGACCACCGGCCGGACCTGGATCGAGCTCATCCGCGACGACCGCGACATGCTCTCCTCACTCGCCGCCGCTCGCTAGCCGAGTTCCGGCGAGCATCGTCTCGCAACCCGCAGGGTTGCCGTCTCGCAACCCGCAGGGTTGCCCCGCACCCCTAGTGCTGGCCGAAGGTGTCCCAGTGGGTGAGGTCGGTGGCAGGGAGGCGTTTGGCCAGCTTGAAGTCGGTGCCTTTGGTGTAGGCGACGGGGAACAGGCCGGCCTGGGTGTAGCGGTCGTATGGGATGCCGAGCAGCTCTGCTACCTCTTGCTCACTCGGCAGGTGCAGAGTCGTCCAAGCCGAGCCGAGGCCTCGGGCCCGTAGGGCCAACATGAAGCTCCATACCGCAGGCAGGATCGATCCCCACACGCTGGCTTGGGCGAAGCTGTCCATCTCCTTGCCAAGCCGGCCTTCGACCAGGGGGATGACGAGGAAGGGGGAACGGTGGAAGTTCTCGGCCAGATAGTAGGCCGAGGATCGGACGTGTTCTTGACGCTCGCCCCTGATGTCACCCTCGGGGTACTCACGACTCGGTTGCTCGGCGTAGGCGAAGAAGTGCTTGGCGTAGGCGTCGGCCACGGCCTGCTTCTTGGCCTGATCTTCGATCACCATCCACTGCCAGCCCTGAGCGTTGGAGCCCGTTGGGGCCTGAAGGGCGATCTCGATGCACTCCAGAACGGTGGCCCGATCAACAGGTCGGTCGAAATCGAGCCGCTTGCGGACCGATCGAGTGGTCGTCAGCACATCGTCGGCCGTCAGATTGAGGTCCATCGCGTTCACTCCCGAGCTTGAGGTCGTCAAAGGTTGGCCGATAGGAGTCCAGTGAGCAACCTTGGTCGCGTCATCAGTCGAGGTCTGTGCTGGATCATGATGCGTTTCGGGTTCGGGCTTGTTGTCATCGCTATCGTCGCCGCCATTGTCGTCGTCGGCATTGGTGGGCCGACATGGTCGACCACCCAACCGTTGGTGGCAGTGTCCAACCAGCTCAAGCCTCAGTTTGCTGCTCAGCCGGAGGAGAGAGGGCCGGTGGCCGGCACGGGGCCGACCATGGTTGGCGAAGAGCTCCAGCCTCCGATGGTCTTCGGAGACGACGGTGGGCTCGATGAGCTATGGCTGGCCTGCGAAGCGGGGTCGGGTTTGGCCTGTGATCACCTGTTCGCTCAGTCACCGATCGGGAGTCAGTACGAGCGCTTCGGGGTGAGTTGTGGTGAGCGGCCAACAGTGCTGCATTGCCAGGCCGAGCTAGACGAACACCTTGGCATCTTTGTTCCAGAGTGGTCGCTACCGGGACCCGAGAGCAGGATCATCGTCGATGACCAATCTTGGCCCGCCCCCTAGGGCTGGGCTTCAGAGCTTGGGCCAGCGCTGACTGCCCGGAGGTGACGGTTGGTTGCGCTTCTTCGAGCCGAGGGCCCATTTGCGGCGCCACGCCCCGGCTTCGGGGCCGGTGATGACGGCTGTTTGATCACGATGAGCGCGGCGGCGGGACTCCCACCAGCCATGACTGAACTCGTCGGCCAATTCACCGATTCGGCCTTCGATCCGTTTGGCGAAGGTCCTGGCGTCTTCGTCGTTGTCGATGCCAAGTGGGGGGCCGAAGACCACGGCGCACGGGGACCTGGTCGGCCAGTTCTTGCCCTTGGGCAGGATGCGACCTGTCCCCTCGATGTAGACGGGGATCACGGGCGCCCCCGTCCGCTTGGAGACAAAGGCCGCCCCGGGGCGATGCTCCCGGCCCCAGCCGTCGGGGCTCCGTCCCCCCTCGGGAAAGATCAGCAGGTTCCGGCCCTTCTCCAGCGTCTTGAGCGCGTTGGCGATGGAGAGCTTCGACAGCCGGTTGCGTTCGATGGGGATGGCCCCGATGAACAGGGCCGAAACTGTCGCTGCCAGCCGGTTGGGGAAGAAGTAGTCGGCTCCGGCCGCGATGACCAGATCTTGGCGCAGATGGGTCGGGATGGTGGCCAGTAATAGAGAGGTATCGGCGTGCGAGTGGTGGTTGGCGGCGAAGATGACTGGCCCGTCGATGTTGGTCAGACGGTCGGCTCCGATCACCTTGGGTGAGCCGAAGAGCCGGATAGCAGGCTTCATGAAGCCGTAGACCCCAACGGTCCGCACGAAGCGGGCGGCCGAACCGTGGGCCCATTCAGTGTCGTAGTAGACACCAGTGGTCGGGGTCCGATGGGCCTTCTCGACACCGGCCGGGGTGGCAGGGGGCTCGGTAATGAATCGGAGCCAGCGCACGTCAGGCCTTGGCCGTTCCTGGATCGCTGGTCGAGACGTCGGCCATCAGGATCGGCGGGTTGTGGAGATGGGTGATGGTCGGAGCCGACCCGACGGTGTCCTGGGCCATCTCCAACCCATCTTGCAGGGTCGATGCTGGTTTGAAGCCGAGTCGTCTGACCGCTCTAGGGTCACCGCCGACGATGATGACCTGGCCCAAGTACTCCATGGCGTGAGCACCCCAGTACCACATGTAGAAGGGATGGACGCCGTGGTAGGCGTAGCTGGTGCGGTACAGGTGGCGATACCACTCGTCTTCGGCGTACTGTTTTTCGTAGCGTTGCTCGATCTCAGCCGGGTCGGTGGTTTCAGCCAAGACCTGCTCGAAGAAGTCGATATAGCTCGGGTGGTGGACGGGGTTGAACTCCCACGTCGTGGGATGGCTCATGATCAACACCCCGCCTTGGCGAACTACTGGCTTGCCCCGGTACAGATTGAAGAAATAGCCGAGACCCTGCACCATCACCAGGATCGGGTTCATGATCGAGTTGACGTTGTAGGGGCAGAGGTAGGGGAGACCCATCGTCACGATGTCGGTCTGGCCCTCTACCGGCACCAGATGTTGGCGGTAGACCATCTCGGTCGTCTTGCGATGTACAGCCTCGACCTCGCCGGCCTGGACCGAAGTGATGTCATAGGGGGAGCGCCATGATTGGAAGATCTTGCGTCTCGCACCGATCGACAACTGTTTCAAGCCGGCCTGCATGGCGGCGAAGGTGGCCCGATCCTTCAACGACCACTCCCACTCGCGCTTCTGAAGAACGGCGAGTGGGCCCTCGTGGCCGAAGGTGTTCGTATTGAGGGTGGTCTCGACCTGGAAGATACGAGGACCGTGGTTCTTGATGACCTCACCCTGGCGCCAGTTGGAACGATGCAGCTCCGAGCTGTCCTGGTCCATGAACGATGTCGAGCGCCGCATGGTGTGGACATTGTGATGGGCTCGGACACCCTCGTAGCCGGCGAGGCCGGTGGCCGTGCTCTTCCAGCCTCCATCCATCGATACCAGATTGATGTTGACGTAGATGACGAGGTCTGACTCAGCCGCTCGCTTGTTCATCTGGACCGATTCGCCATGCTCGGTCTGGCCCAGGATGACCATCCCATCGGGGTCTTCGGCGTCATGGTTGTAGAGCAGGCCGTCGGGGGAGAACGCTTCGTAGACTCGATCACCGACGGCATGACGAAGCTCGGACTCGGTCATCCGCCGGTGGAGGGCCAATGCGGCGATGATGTGGACATCGTCGACGCCGGCGGCGGCCGCCAGGTCGAGCACGGCTTCGATGACCCGCTGGCGGACGTCTGGTCGCTGCATCGGGGGGAGGGGGAGTGACAGGTCATCGAAGGCGATTGTCAGCTTCATGCCCGGAGTCAGAAGGGCGGGCAACGGATCATCGTCGATCGGTTCCAGCAGCGCCTGACGAATGGCATCGTCTGGATCGTCGATCCCTCGCAGCGGCTCGCCGGGATAGATGACGCGGCTTCGGCCCACCGGCAGCTTTTCCAGCCGGAAGCCCTCACCATGATGAAACAAGATCGGTGGGGTCTGGCGATCTACGTCGAGAACGAAACCCGGTCGAGGGTTACTTCTGGCCTTGCTCATTTCGGAAGGACTTTCTCACTAGCTTGGCTCTCGGGTGTCGGCTGACTGGTGCCGGTCATCGTTCAATATCCCAGTTCATCTGCGGCTCCGCCGCATGGTTGGGAGGGGGGCGAAGGGAAGGAGCTTGTCGGTCTTTCCTTCGGCCTTCGACCAGTTTTCCATCAGCCAACCTCTCTTGATGGAGAGGGAGGCCAACCGGGTCTCGGGATTCACAGCAACCGGGAAGCCAACAGCTTCCAACAAGGGTAGATCCGAAGATGAGTCGGCGTAGGCGATCGACTCATCGAGGTCGATGCCGTTGGCATCGGCGTAGTCCCGTAGGGCCTGGGCCCGGACCTCGCCCGTCGGAGGGACGTTGAGTAGCTCGCCCGTATAGCGGCCCGCTTGCTGGGACATCTCGGCGCAGATCACGTCGTCGAACAGGGGCCGAAGGGGATTGATGACGATATCGAGGGCGCCGGTGATGAGAAGGGTCCGGTGGCCGAGCCGGCGGTGCTCACGGACGCGGCGCAAGGCGGCCGGGTAGGCCTTGGTCAGGATGTGATCGGCCAGCAGTTCAGAGCCGAGGCGGTCCATCTCGGCTACCGACGCCCCGTCGTAGCGGCGGTAGAAGTGGCGCAGGAAGTCGGTGCGGTCACGCCGGTCGAGGGCCAGCAGGGCGGGGGCCTCAGCCACCGTCTTGAGAGTGAAGCGGGCCCGGTCCCGCGGGCCCATGCGGCGGGTGGCCAGCCAGGCATAGCTGAACACCACGTTGGAGGCGATGATCGTGTTCTCCAAGTCGAAGGCGGCCAGCTGACGCTCGGGGGCCAGGACTCGCTTGCGTAGCCGTCGGGCTCTGGCATCGGGGTCGCTGGCTTCGCCCTTGGTCTTGACCCTGGCGTGCTCGACGATCGAGGGGAGATGAACCTCGGTCACGTAGGTGTCCCAGTTGACCACGCCAGGATCGCAGCCCAGAGTCGTGGCATCGGCCGGGTCGAGGCCGTCGTTGAGGGCGAGGAGGTTCTCGACCCCGTAGAGGGCCTCGCACTCGGCGTAGGAGCCGTAGATCTTGACATAGCCGAGGGCCCGCTCGACCTGCTCCTTCTGCTCCTCGAGCTGGGCGTTGAACAGGGCTTGCTTGCCTCGGAGGGGGAGCAGTTTCAGACCCCGGTCGGCGCGATCGAGGTTCTTCTGGATCCGTTCCAACTGACGCTCGACGGCCCCTCGCCCCGGAAACGACCACTCAGGGACCGAGATGGGCTGACCCTTGGCGTCATAGAGGGGGTGTTCGGTGAACCACTTGCTGGTCAGATCGACCAGACGTCGGTACTTCAGCGGGTTCCGAGTTCCCGATGCAACCTGGGTTACGTCCACCGACCTTGGGCCGCGATCTGTGGTCTCATCATTCCGCTCCGAGCCGTTGGCGGCATCGGCCGGGGGGAGGGGTCCACGGGCCGCGACATTGATCAAGGCGGCGACGACAAGATCGACCGGAATCACATCGACGACGCCTTCGGGCACACCCGGGAACTCCTTGAGCAGGCCACGGGCGTAGCTGATGATGATGGGCTCGGCCATGCGGAAGCCCTTGATCCAACCGGGGAAAGGCTCGGCCCATGCGCTCTCGATGATGGAGGGGCGAACGATGGAGACGGGGATGTTGCCCTTGGACTCGACCAGGGCTCGCTCGCCGAGAGCCTTGGTGTATGCATAGGCGTCGGGCCAGCCCAGGGAAGCGGCTCGGGCTCGGCCCGCTTCGACCAGTTGCTCGTCGACCCACCGTTGACGGAGCTGTTCGGTTTTGGCCGCCAGCAAGGGTGAGCCGGCGGCACCCAGATCGTTGCGAGCCCGGAGGCGGAACTCTCGGAGACGGTCGGCCGAGCGGGATTCGCCGTCGAAATCGTTGCGGGCACGGCGAGCAGCTGTGACCTCGGCCCGCCAGTCGACATCGATGTGGAAAGGGCTCTCCGTCAGGAGTTGTTCGGGGGCATTACCCCGCCTGTTCCCCGCCACGTAGCAGGTGGACACAGCGACCAGGTGGGGGGCAACGTCGAGAGAGTGAAGGGTCTCGACGATCCGGGTCGGGCCCAGAAGGTTGACTTCTACCGCGCCGTCGAGGGGGGCATCGAAGCTGACGGTAGCAGCCGAGTGGATGACGATGTCGCAGCTGGCGATGATGGCCTGGCCCTCGTCGTCGAGGCCGAGACCGTCGGTGCTGACATCGCCCGCAATCACGGTCACCCGCTCTTCGACACCTTCCCAGAAGGCCTCCTTGCCTTGTTGGTCGAGGAGCCGACTGAAGGCGCTATTGCGGAAGATCTCGCGCCGGGCTCGCTGGGCTGGCGTCGATCGCTTGCCCGGGCGAACCAGCAGCACGATCTCACAATCGGGGACCGCCCGCATGAGTCGCTCGACCAGCGCGGTGCCCAAGAAACCGGTCGAGCCGGTGACCGCGATGCGCTTCCCGCTTAGTTGGTCGGCAATCATTGAATTCTCGAGCCCCCTGGTTTCTGGGTCGGAGCGTATCTACCATTTGGTAAGTGAGCAGCGCAGGGACCAAGCATAGGGCGATATCGGTTGCGACGGTCGCCTTCGCTGACAAGGGGGTCGCCGGTACCTCGCTCGACGATCTGGCTCGCCAGTTGGGTGTAACCAAACAGACGATTCTCTATCACTTCGGATCCAAGTCGGGTCTGGTCGACGCCGTGCTGACGGCCGGGGCTGAGGAGTTGGTGGCTGTCTTGGAGGAGGCCAGCCGGACCAGTCAGCCAGGTTGGGAGCGGGTCGAGGCGACGGTGAGGTCGTCGTTCGCCCTGGCCGTAGCCCGACCCGAGTTGTTGGGCCTCTTGAGGGAGCTGAGCCGGCTCGGACCTGAGCAGTCACAACGGGTGATTTCGCTGATCCAACCCATGGTCGACTCCGCCGTTCGGGAGTTGGAGGCAGGGATGGCCGACGGTCGCTTTCGTCATTCCGATCCCCGTCTCGTGCTGGTCTCGGCCTACGCCGCCGTTACCGGGGTGGTGAGCGATGTCGAGGTGTTGAGAGCAGTTGGACTCGACCTCGATCTGCGAGTAGCGGCGCGGCTGCGGCGCACCGTGCTGGCCTTTCTGCAAGCCGCACTCGTACCGGGCTAGATCCTGGGGGCCTGCAACTCATGACCTTGTGGCAAGTCTTGTCGTCCCGAGAATCTCGAGGTGCCCGGAGGGCACACCTAGTGGTCGGTGGTGCGTTTCGTGCTGCGGCGGGCGTGGCGCTCCAGGGCCAGGGTCACGAGCCGGTCAATCAGTTCGGCGTAGGACACACCGCTCGCTTCCCACAACTTCGGGTACATCGAAATCGGAGTGAAGCCGGGGATGGTGTTCAGCTCGTTGAGAAGGGGACCGCGGCCGTCCTCTTCGTATAGGAAGTCGGCTCGGGCCATGCCTTCGACCCGCAGGGCCCGGTAGGCGGCGACGGCCAGGGTCGTCATCTGCTCGGCCACCCCGCCTGGAAGCTCAGCGGGGATGATCAGCTTGGCCGCGCCGTCGACATACTTGTCTTCGTAGTCGTAGAAGTCGGCCGCCGGCACGATCTCACCAGGGACCGACACCTCGAGCTCAGCATTGCCGAGTACCGACAGCTCGATCTCGCGGGCGTTGACGGCCTCCTCGATCACGACCAATTCGTCGTAGCGCAGGGCCTTCTCGATGGCGACCTTCACCTCTTGCTCGGTACTGGCCTTGGACACGCCGACCGACGAGCCCATGTTGGCTGGCTTGACGAATACGGGAAGCCCGAGCTCAGCGGCCACCTTGGCTCCGACCCGATCTTCGCTGGAAACGGCCTCGGGTTCAGTCATGCTCATCCACCTGGTCTGGGGGATGCCGCTGGCCGCGAGGACGGTCTTGGCCATCACCTTGTCCATGGTGACAGCTGAGCCGAGTACCCCAGCACCGACATAGGCGACATTGACCAGCTCCAGCATCCCCTGCACGGTGCCATCTTCACCCAGGGGGCCGTGGAGGAGGGGGAGTACGACGGTGTCGCTCGTCGGTCGCTCGTCTGCCATCAACGAAACGAGGTCGGTCGAGGGCCCTTCGGGACTCAGTGCCGGTGGGAGTTGGGTGCCCTCAGCCAGAGCGGCCATGGCATCGGCGGCGGTGACGAAGGCACCGGAGCGGGTGATGCCGACCGCCTCTACCTCATAGCGCTGACGGTCGACAGCGGCGAGGACATGGGCAGCTGTCGTGCAGGAGACATCGTGTTCGGCCGACTGGCCGCCGAAGAGAACGATGAGGCGAACGGGACCAGGGGAAGACACCACGGCGTCAGGGTAATCGCACAGCCGGTCGTATTCGGCTACAACCGTATGGTGCGTTTTCGTTCGACGGACCTTTGCAGCAACCTCGGTGGCCAGTTGACCGGTGACGACGTCACCGTCGACGGGGTGTCGATTGACAGTCGGACTGTTGTCAGCGGCAACTTGTTCGTGCCCATACGAGCCGAGCGTGATGGTCATGAGTTCGTTCCCGCCGCAGTCGAGGCCGGGGCAGCCGCCTACCTGAGCGAGGTCGGCCTGGTGGCAGGGGCTGAAGGGGCAACCGTCATCGAAGTCGATGACACGATGGCCGGTTTGAGCACCTTGGGCCGGGTTGCCCGGGGTCGGCTGTCGTGTCCCGTCATTGGGGTTACGGGCAGTGTCGGCAAGACGTCGATGAAGGATCTGATTCGGGCCGCCTGTGAGACGTCACGGGTGACCCACGCCAGCGAGAAGTCGTTCAACAATGAGCTCGGGGTGCCCCTCACCCTGGCCAATGCCCCCGACGACGTCGAGGTCGTCATCGTCGAGATGGGGGCCCGGGGAGCTGGCCACATCGCTGAGCTGTGTGAGACGGTGATGCCAACGGTTGGGGTGATAACTATGGTTGCGTTGGCCCACTCCGAGCTGTTCGGCTCGATCGAGGGAGTGGCAGCGGCCAAGGCCGAACTGGTCCGGGCTCTTCCTTCGGAAGGGGTTGCCGTTCTCAATGCCGACGATCCGCTGGTTGCGGCCATGGCCGCCCAGACCTCAGCCACGGTCGTGACTTTCGGGTTGGAAGGGGGAGATGTTCGAGCGGTCGGCATCGAGCTCGATGACCTGTTGCGGCCGATGTTTCGGTTGGAGACTCCGGCTGGCTCGGCTGAGCTTTCCCTGGGTGTGGCCGGTGCGCACATGGCCCTCAACGCGGCGGGGGCGGTGGCCGCGGCTCTTGCCGTTGGGGTCGACCTGGGCGATGCCGTCGCTGGCCTGGCCGGGGCTTCGCTCTCACCGTGGCGGATGGAGGTGGTGCGGGCTCCGAGCGGATTGCTGGTCATCAACGACGCCTATAACGCCAACCCCACCTCGATGCGGGCCGCCCTCCAGTCCCTGGTGGCGCTGCCGGCGAGCGAACTGATTGCTGTGGTTGGCGAGATGGCTGAGCTGGGAGAGGAAGGGCCGGGAGAGCATCTGGCTATCACCTCCGAAGCGGTTGAAGCGGGGGTGCGGCTCATCGCCGTCGGTGCGCCGGCCTACGGATCTGAGGCCTTGCATGTCAGCGACCGAGCCGAAGTGCTGTCGGTTCTCGGTGATCTGGGAGAAGTAGGTGAGGGGATCGCAGTGCTGGTGAAGGGGAGTCGGGTCGCCGGTCT
>JAAETV010000027.1 GCA_024227975.1 Actinomycetes bacterium | reverse complement strand
TACCGATGGCCTGTGGGCCTGGTGTGACTCGGACCAGGCCAACGAAGTGGTGCCCGAGCTGCTGGCCCTGCGGCTGGAACAAGACCCGATCCACCGCCACAAGGATGTGTTGGCCCACACGATTGCGGTCACGGCCAAGACCGGCCCCGACCTCCGCGTCCGCCTGGCGGCGTTGTTCCATGACGTTGGCAAGCCGGCCACTCGTTCCTTCGAGCACGGGGGTGTGACCTTCCGCCATCATGAAGCGGTTGGGGCCAAGATCACGCGGGCGCGGATGCGGGAGCTGGGGTTCGAGCGTCAGATGGTGAAAGACGTGACCGAGCTGGTCCGCCTGTCCGGCCGGTTCAAGGGCTATGCCGACGGCTGGTCCGACTCGGCCGTCCGCCGCTACGCCCGCGACGCTGGTCATCTCCTGGGCAACCTCAACGAGCTTGTCCGCTGCGACTGCACCACCCGCAACCAAGCCAAGGCCAATCGCCTCCAACGTCAGATCGACGAGCTCGAGGACCGTATCGTCCAGCTCGCCCGCGACGACCGTCGGGCTGCTGAGCGACCCCAGCTCGATGGTGCCGCCGTGATGGCCCACCTCGAGATCGGGGGTGGGCCCGACGTTGGCGCCGCCCTTGCCTTCTTGTTGGAGCTGAAGCGGGACGAAGGTGAGGTCTCCAGCGATGAGGTCTACGCCCGCCTCGACCAGTGGTGGGCCGAGCGCATGGCCGGCGGTTGAGCGAGTTCGAAGACGCCGTCGTTGCTGTTCTGCACAGCACTGGGGCCGGTGATGTGTTGAGCTATGGCGATGTTGCGGCCGAAGCTGGCTTCCCCGGCGCCGCCCGCGCCGTTGGCAATATCTTGAGCCGGGTCGAAGGGCTGCCCTGGTGGCGGGTCGTCACCGCCTCGGGCCGCCTCATCCCCCATGACCCCGACGAGCAGGCTAGTCGTCTAGCGGCCGAGGGTGTCACCTGCCGAAACGGGCGAGTTGTCCCGTCCGAGCCGTGAGTCGTCTCCAGTCCACCCTCCGTGTTCACCACTGATCAGCGGGGTCCGGTAGCGGCTCAGTTGGGGAGCCGTGATGGCGGTCACCACCTGCCGGTCACGCCTCGGGAGCTTGGTTCGCCAAGCATCGTCTAGGCGCAGGGTCAATTCCTGGCCCCCGAAGCGCATGGGGTTGCCGGCAACGGAATGGAGTGGGGTCGACACCGTCGCTCTGTTCCCATCGATGAAGCCGAGATCGAGCTCGTGAGCTGGGAGGTCGACGAGGCGGCCGATGGCCAAGATGGAGCCGATCGGATCGGCCAGGAAGCCCTCGTAGCTGAGTGTCAGGGTCTGCGCCCGGCGGGCCAGGATCTCGAAGCCGAGATTGTCGGTCACCCAACGCATGGCGGTTCGAGAAGGCTTGTAGATGGGCATGAGCTTGCCATCAGCTTCGGGTCGGCTCACCTCCTTGGTCCAGGAGTAGGCCACCCCCCGAGGATCCCGCACCAGATGGAGGACACGGACGTCGAGCTTGGGATCGAGGGCCAACAGGGCCGCCGTCGACAGATGCTTCGACGATTCCAACAGCACCTCGGGCTCTCTCCCACCTGGGCCATCACCCCCAACCCGAGCTGCCGCCACCAGGACGGCGCGAAGATGATCGAGGTATCGCTGCTCGGCTTCGCTGGGTCGGTGAAGGAGGTGTCTAGCGGCTATCAGGGGTAGACGCCGGCTGCGGTCGATCGACCAGCGACGCCCGATGATCTCGTCGAGATCGACCTGGTCCCACCCACCGAACGCTTCCTGGCCAACG
>JAAETV010000026.1 GCA_024227975.1 Actinomycetes bacterium | reverse complement strand
CTGGCCCTCCCCGGGTCACCCCCTCGGCACTCGACCTTCATCACGTCGGCACCCAGATCGGCGAGATACGACGCAGCACTGGGTCCCGCCACCCTCTCCGCCAACTCCAGAACACGGAAGCCGAGCAGTGGAGGGCCAGCACCGCATGATGCGCTACCTGTCACTGGCCGATCCATGCTTCTCACTGAGACATTTGGAGATGACTGTATTAATCAGTGGATGGTACCGAACGCTGCGACATGGGGCGAGCTCGGATTCTCGTTGGAACCAGCTGGTGGTGTCATGCTGTGGTGCCGCCGACGGAGTTGACGGTCCAGTGGCTCCGGGACCGTCAGGAGACGAGATGGACTTTCGTGACAGCGAGGAACAGGGTGCTTTGCGAGAGCTGGTTCGGCGGGTGGCTCGAGAACGGGTCGCACCTCGGGCCGCCGCCATCGATGCCGACGCCGCCTACCCGCAGGACATGTTCGACATGCTCACTGAGCTCGGCCTCTTCACCATCCCGTTCCCGCCCGAGTTCGGTGGCTCGAACAGCATCCTGTCGGGCTGCATCGCCGTCGAGGAACTGGGTCGGGTCTGCTACAACACGGCCTACCTACTCGTGGTCCAGTGGGTGCCGTTCGGAGCAATCCTGGCCGCCGGTTCGGATGCGCAGCGCAACCGCTACCTCCCTGGTCTGGCCTCAGGCGAGCTGCGAGGGGCGTTTTCGACCACCGAGCCACAGAGCGGCTCCGACATTGCCGGCATCCGCACCCGAGCGGTGGAGTGCCAAGGGGGCTACCGCCTCAGCGGTTCGAAGATCTGGTGCACCAACTCGCCGGTAGCCGACTTCATCGTCGTCGCCGCCAGAACGAGCGATGACGCTCGGGGGGCGATCAATTTCTTCATCGTCGAAACAGGGGCAACAGGGCTCGAGATCGGTGCCCCTGAGCGCAAGAACGGGGCCCGGGGTATCCCATCCTGTCCGCTGTTCTTCGATGACTGCTTCGTCCCAGCCGACGCCATGCTTGGCCAACCGAGGCAGGGGTTCTCCTCGGTGATGGAGGCGTTCAGTATCTCGCGGCCCATCATCGGCGCCCGCGGGGTAGGCCTGGCCCAAGGAGCACTCGACCATGCCCTGGCCTTCGTCGGCGAAAGGGAGGCGTTCGGTCAAGCCGTTGCCCAGTTCCAGGGCATCCAGTGGATGCTTGCCGACATGGCCATCCAGATCGAGGCGGCTCGGGGCCTGGTCTACAAAGCAGCGGCGGCTGCGGACACTGGTGTCCGGGGCAAGGAATTGGGACAGCTGGCGGCCATAGCCAAGTGTCATGCCACCGATACGGCCATGATGGTCGCCCAGGACGCAGTCCAGCTGTTCGGAGCGGCAGGGATCTCCGACGACTACCCGATCAACCGATACTTCCGCGACGCAAAAGTACTCCAGATCGTCGAGGGCACGAACCAGATCCAACGCAACATCATCGGCCGGAACCTAGTGGCCGGAATGAGACTCGAGCCTTGATTCCATCATCCATCGGTTCAACCCAGTTCGGAGCCAGGCCAGCCCCGAGTGAGGTGGGTCGTGCTGCCCATCCAACTGACCGAATCCAGGCACGGTGCCGGTGTCCACCTGTACTGTGGTCGCCATGGGCGTCATGAATCTACCCAAGGGGCTCGATCATTGGCTGAGCAGGCGGAATCCTCTCTCACGAAAATACGAGTCATCCTCCCCTCATTCGCCGAGGATGACTCGAGCGCAATTCGAATCGGAGACATTCGGACGACAAGGCGGAATCGGCTAGGGGGCGGCCGGCCCACTCGGTCAACCACCCCCGATCCCTTCAGTGCCGGGGCGAGTCACAGGAAGAGCTTGGTCTCATGACCATTGCTCATTCCGCTGACGAGCCGACGACGTCTGGATCACCAGTCCATGACCGGGTCCTGGACGCGGCCGAGCAATGCCTCCGCCGGTTTGGTGCTGCAGACACGACCATGGAGGACATCGCCGAAACAGCCGGCGTATCCCGCGCCACTGTGTATCGCTACTTCGACGGCCGCGATGGTGTACTTCTCGGCGTCGCGGGGCGTGACATCGATCGCTACCTCTCCCGGTTGGGTACACATCTGGACAGTCTCGCCGACCCTGAGGATGCCCTGCTCGCGTTCTGTACCAGAGTGATCCGAGCAACACGACGAGACGAAACACTGGCCCTGCTCTACGGCCAGAACACCGGCACCGGCCGCGCCGCCCCACCCACAGGCTCCCTGAACATGTTGTTCACGCGTACGATCGCCTTCTTGTGCCCGTATTTCGACAGTTGGCAACGGGCAGGCGCCATCCGACCCGAGCTCGACCCCCGCGACGCGGCGGATTGGACGTTGCGCATGGTGACCTCGCTGATCATGGTCCCCGGAGTGACCCGTCGCCAGGGAGCCGATCTCGAGGTCTTCCTGAGATCGTTCCTGCTACCCGCACTCATCACTCCGGAGATCCAATCCAAGACAGGTGCGAGCTGAGCCCATCACCTTCTCCTGGGCCAGACGAGACCGAGTATGAGGTACAAGTGACCACCAACCCGGTACAACTCGACGAAGAGTCCGAGGTCGACACTCGTGTCACCCTCTTGCTGGCCGATCATCGTCCCGCCGAGCTGTCACCAGCCGAGTTCTTTGGCGCCCAATTCGACGCCGGTCTGGCCTGGGTCCACTTCCCAAAGGGGTGTGGAGGGCTGGGCCTGAACCGCCGGCTCCAGGCATTGGTGCAGAATCGGATCAAGGCTGAGGGCGGTCCCAGCCCCTACCGGAACTTCATCGGATACGGGATGGCCGCACCGACCCTGCTCGAACACGGCACCGACTCTCAGCTCGACAGACTGCTGCGACCACTGTTCACCGGCGAGGAAGTCTGGTGCCAATTGTTCAGTGAGCCCGGTGCTGGCTCAGATGTGGCTGCTCTGGCCACCCGTGCCGTGCGTGACGGTGGCCAATGGACGGTCAGCGGCCAGAAGGTGTGGACGACGCTGGCCCATGTCAGCCGTTGGGGAATGCTTCTGGCTCGAACCGACCCCGAACAACCCAAGCACAAAGGGCTCACGTTCTTTGTCATCGACCTGGACCGACCCGGGGTGGAGGTGAGGCCACTTCGCCAACTGACAGGCGAAGCAGAGTTCAACGAGGTCTACCTCGATGGCGCCGTAATTCCCGACAGCTTCCGAGTGGGACAGGTTGGCGACGGGTGGAAGGTGGCTCTCACCACCCTCATGAGTGAACGGGTCACGCTCGGTGGCGACGGCACACCTCGACGCCGGTCAATCGATGACGTCGTCGAGTTGCTCCTCTCCTCCTCACCGACCTCATCAGTGTCAGCCGTGGCTCGAGATCGAGCTATGACCACCTGGATCGATTCTCAGGTGCTTGACCTCGTTGCCAGGCGGGCTGCCGCCGGTCGTGCCGCCGGCAGCCCCGGCCCGGAAGGAGCGGTTGGAAAGCTCGGCAAGGCCGAACAGGAGCAGCGCATTCGTTCCCTTCACCTGGATCTGCTCGGTTCTGAGGCCATGATGTACGACACCTACGCCATGACCCGACCCACTCACGCCATGGCATTCGGATCACCCCAACAGGCCTTTCTGAGATCCCTGGCCACGACGATCGAAGGTGGTACATCGGAGATCATGCGAAACATACTGGGCGAGCGGGTTCTGGGCCTCCCTTCAGAGCCTCGACTCGATCGCGGCCCGTGGAACCAGGTTCCCCGGTCCTGAACCGCGGGTGGATCTCAAGCATCGGCGGGCCTGACGATCAGCCCGGCTCCCTCCATGGCCGCCTTGGCGTCAGCAATGGTGGCCTCACCGAAGTGGAAGATGCTGGCGGCCAACACTGCGTCGGCCCCTCCGTCGATCACGCCGGGGGCTAGATGCTCGACCCCGCCAACCCCACCCGACGCGATGACGGGGATGTTGACGGCACCGGTGACGGCGCTGGTCAGCTCGGTGTCGAAACCGTCGCGAGTCCCGTCTCGGTCCATCGATGTGAGCAGGATCTCACCTGCTCCTCGTTTCTCCGCCGTTCGGGCCCACTCGATGGCGTCGCGGTCTGTGCCCTGACGCCCCCCTCTGACGAAGACCCGAAAACCCGACGGGAAACGATCGGGGTCGCCGTCATGGCCATCGAGGTCAACCTTGGCTCCGGTGCGGCGGGCGTCGATGGCAACGACACAGCACTGGGCTCCGAACTCGGCCGAGATCTCGCTGATCAGCTCCGGTCGCGAGACCGCAGCCGAGTTGACAGCTACCTTGTCGGCCCCGGCTCGCAAGAGTTGGCGGGCATCGTCGACCGAGCGGACTCCACCACCAATGGTGAACGGGATGAAGACCTGCTCGGCAACGGCGTTGGCCATGGCCACTGTCGTATCCCGATCCTCGTGGGAAGCGGTGATGTCGAGAAAGACGAGCTCGTCGGCCCCTTGGGCGTCGTAGCGGGCGGCCAGCTCGACCGGGTCACCAGCATCGCGAATATCGACGAAGTTCACACCCTTCACCACCCTTCCCTCGTCGACGTCGAGGCAGGGGATGACGCGAATCACTCTCATGGCCGACCTCCAGCTACTTCAAGGGCCTGGGCGAGACTGAACACACCCTCATATAGGGCTCGACCTACGATGACCCCACCCAGACCACGTTCGTCCTTGCCCGCTTGGGTGAGGGCCACACTGGTGAGAGCGGCAATATGGGCTAGGGTCCCGACCCCACCCGATGCGATGACGGTGGTCTCGGTTTCGGCCAGCAGGGCCCTCAACCCCTCGATGTCTGGCCCTTCCATGGTCCCGTCACGCCCGATTTCGGTCACGATCAAGGCATCGACACCAAGATCGGTGAATTGGGCCGCCACCTCAGTCGTGGTCCGACCGGTTCGTTCGGTCCAACCGTGGGTGGCGACCTCGTTGCCCCTGGCATCGATCCCAACCGCAATCGAGTGGCCGGCCTCGGCCAGGGAGCCAACCAGCTCCGGCCGTTCGAGGGCTGCGGTGCCGATCACGACCCGGGAGACCCCGAGGGTGAACAGGGCTTCAGCCGCCCCCTCGTTGCGGACACCCCCACCGACCTGGACGGGCATGGAGCTAGCGGCACAGATGTCGGCAATCACCGATCGGTTCGTCGGTTCACCGGTGCGGGCGGCGTCGAGATCGACCACATGGAGCACCCTGGCCCCCGCTGCCGCGAAGGCCTCCGCTTGGACCACCGGATCATCACCGTAGATGGTCTCCCGCCCATAGTCGCCCTGGTAGAGACGGACACATCTCCCCCCACGAAGATCGATGGCGGGGAACACTGTGAAGGCATCGGGCCACACCGATGAAGGCAGTGGCGGGGATGGTGAGGGTTGAGAGTCAGCGTTCGAGCTCATAGGAGGTCCACGAAGTTCTGGAGGAGACGGAGGCCGGCCTGGGCCGACTTTTCGGGATGGAACTGGGTCGCCATCACATTGTCGTCAGCGGCCGCCGCCACCAGTTCGCCCCCATAGTTGGTGGTAGCGATCATCTTGTCGTTGGCTTCAGCCGCCAGGCTGTGCACGAAATAGAGCCAGGCTCCGTCGAGCCCCGACAACAAGGGATGCACGGGAGCTCGACATGAGAGGGTGTTCCACTGCATCTGGGGCCGCTTGACCCCTGGGGGGATCCAGCGGACGATCCCCGACAAGAGGCCGAGACCGCTGACCCCAGGACTCTCTTCTGACCCGTCGTAGAGGAGTTGCATGCCAACGCAGATGCCGAGAAAGGGTCGACCGGAGGCCACCGCTTTCTTGGCTTGGTCGTCGAGGCCGGTTCTGGCCAGAGCGGCCATGCACGACCCGAAGGCCCCGACCCCAGGCAAGACGACGGCGTCGGCCGCCTCGATATCTGCCGGGTCGGCCGTCAATTTGGCGTGAGCCCCGGTGCGGGCCAGCCCTTTCTGGGCCGAGTGGAGATTGCCGATCCCGTAATCGAGGACCGCGATCCGGGGCGCCCCCATCAAAGGCTCCCCTTGGTCGATGGGACCCCGCCCCCGGTCACCTCGACCGCGTCCCGCAGGCAGCGGGCCACTCCCTTGAAGGCAGCTTCGATGATGTGGTGGACATTGGTGCCGCTCTTGAGGCTCACGTGCAAGGTGATACCGGCCGCGGTGGCCAAGCTGGCCAGGGCATGCTCCGCCAGGGATGGGTCGAAGGGAGGATTACCGAGAGGGATTGCTTCGGGCAACTCGACGTTCCAGGCGAAGAAGGGGCGGCCCGAGAGGTCGAGGGCTACCTCGACCAGGGCCTCGTCCAGAGGGTAGAGGCCACTGGCGAAACGCCTGACCCCAGCCTTGTCACCCAGGGCGTCGGCGAAGGCCTGACCCAACACAATGGCAGTGTCCTCGACGGTGTGGTGGGCATCGATGTGGAGGTCGCCGTCGGCCATGACCTCCAGGTCGAAGCCCCCATGGCGGCCCAGCTGGTCGAGCATGTGATCAAAGAAGGGCAGACCGGTGGCGATGTTGGTCTTGCCTGTTCCGTCGAGATCGAGGGTGACGGCGATCGTGGTCTCGGCCGTGGAGCGCTTCTGGGTACTGGTTCTGGGTGTTGGCATGATCGGCGGGCTCCTCACGCGTCGTCGTTGGGGGTGTCCAGGGCATTGGTCAGGGCCTCGAGGAAGCGGTCATTGTCGTTCTTGGTACCGATGGTGACGCGAAGGCAGCCATCGAGCCGGTCCCAGCTGGAGGTATTGCGGACCAAGACCGACTGATCGACCAGGGCCTGCCATACGGCCTGGCCGTCGGGGGCGCCGACCCCAACCGCCGGTGGGCGGAAGAGGATGAAGTTGGCTCCTGACGGCCACACAGTGGCCCCCAGATCGACCATGGCTGTCTCCAAACGACCGCGTTCCTCGACAATCGATGACACCCGTCGATCCATGGCCTCGACGAAGTCGAGGGCGGCCAATCCGGCCGCTTGCTTCACCGAGTCGAGGTGATACGGCAACACGACCTTGTCCAGCTCGGCCACCAACCAGGTCGGCCCGAGCAGGTATCCGAGGCGGGCCCCGGCCATGGCCCAGGTCTTGGAGAAGGTGCGGGTGACGACCAGGGACCGGGCCTCCTCGAGCAGCTCGGTCGCCGACCAGGGGGCGAATTGGCCATAGGCCTCGTCGACAACCAACAGCCCATCGATGGCCTCGACCCGTTCCAGCACCTGGAGTACGTTCTCCCTGGTTTCGGTGGTTCCGGTCGGGTTGTTGGGCGAGCAGACGAAGGTCACCACCGGCCGATGCTGGGCGATGATCCTGTCGACCTCGTCGAGGTCGAGCGTGAAGTCGGGGCGCCGCTCCCCCACCACACTGGTGGCACCCGTGATGCGGGCGATGTGGCTATGCATGGCATAGGTCGGCTCGAAGGTGGCGACCGATCGTTCCGGACCGGCGTAGGCCAACAGGATCGTCTGTAGTACCTCGTTGGAGCCATTGGCGCAGAACACCCGGTCCTGCTGAACGTCATGCAGCTCAGCAATGGCGCTCCTCAGCTGGGCCGCCGACCGGTCCGGATAGCGATGCCACTGCAGATCCGAGATGGCCGCCTTGACCGCCTCGGTGAAGGCAGCTGGGGGTGGGGCCGGCGCCTCGTTGGTATTGAGGCGGACATCAACGTCGAGCTGGGGCGAGTGGTAGCCCTCTAGGTGGGCCAGGTCATCGCGCACGGCTGGGCGACTCATCCTCTCCGCTCCTGGAGGCGAAGCCGGATCGATTCGGCATGGGCCGCCAGACCTTCCTGGTCGGCCATGGTGATGGCGTGGGGGCCAAGCCGTTCGAGCCCCTCATCGTCGATAGCGACCACATGGTGATCCTTGCAGAAGTCGGCGACAGTCAGCGCGCTGGAGAACCGGGCCGATCCATAGGTCGGCAGGACGTGACTGGGCCCAGCCACATAGTCGCCGATCGAGGCGGGCGACAGAGACCCGCAGAAGATGGCGCCGGCGTTGTTGACCTCATTGGCCAATGACACCGCGTTTCGGCATTGGAGCTCCAGGTGCTCGGGGGCAATGGCGTCGACGACAGCCAGGGCCGCCGCTTCATCATCGACCAGGGCCACATAGCCACCGGCAGTCAGGGTCGAGCGCACCTCGTCGGCCCGTGGGGTAGCGATCAGGAGCCGCTCGCCGGCGGCGCACACACTGTCGGCTACCGCCTCATCCCAGGTCACGAGCCAGGACAGACCGTCGGGGCCGTGCTCGGCCTGGACGATCAGGTCGATGGCGGCGTACTCAGGCCGGGCCGTGTCGTCGGCGACGACCACGACCTCGGACGGGCCAGCAAAGGCGGCAGCGATGCCAACATCACCCCCAACCTCCTGTTTGGCCATAGCCACATAGACATTTCCCGGTCCGGCAATGACGTCGACGGGGTGGATGGATTCGGTACCGTAGGCCAGGGCCGCGATGGCCTGAGCCCCACCAACGGCGTAGACCTCGTCGACCCCGGCCAGACGGGCGGCGGCCAGCACCGAGGGGGCTATCCCGCCGATGTTGCGGTCGGGGGGAACGCACAGGGCCAACTCGGCCACCCCGGCCACTCGGGCTGGGACCGCCGTCATCAGCACGGTCGATGGATATTCGGCTCTACCTCCGGGAACATAGAGCCCAGCCCGCCTCACCGGGCGTTGGGAGGCTGTGACAGTAATACCAGGCCGCTCGACGAGGTGGGCGGGGCGGACCTGATGTTGATGGAATGACTCGATCCCCTCGATCGCGACCTCGAAGGCCTCACGAAGGGTCGGATCGAGGCCGACCACCGCCCGGTCAAGAGCCCCATCCGGCACCCGGAGGCTGTCGAGTTCGACCCCGTCGAAACGAGCCGTCAACTTACGCAGGGCCTGGTCACCCTCCGCTCTGACCTGAGCGATCAGGTCGCGCACGATGGCTCGTGGCTCGTCGCCAGCAACGACGGGTCGGGGCAGATCCTCTATGGCCGGCCTACCGCGCCCACGGAGGTCGAGACGATTCAACACACGATCTCCTGGTCCTCCACGTGCTCAGCAGATTCCTCGTTGGACGGTAGCGTGGACGCAGGGCCTCCCGGTGGCGATTTACGACACAGACGACTCTCGGTCGGAGAGCTCCATCCCCCACCAGAACGGCAAGGTCCCTTGGCTCTCGACGGCAGCGCACTCGGCTCGATCTCGGCAACCCTGGACGAGCTCGTCGACCGGATCGGAAAACTCGCCGACGCCGCCGACGCTGAAGATGAAGCCCTGGTCGAACTGCGCGAGGTCGAGCGTCAGCTCCAGACCGCCGGTCGGCGCCTAACCAAGATTGTGCGCCGACTGAGCTGAGCCCAACGGCTGCTGGCTTGATGCCCGTTGTTCCAACTGAATAGAAGCCATGGTATTGGGACACATCTCTGCGCGACAATCGGAAATATATACCTAGAAGAAAGTTGCACCGAGGTGGTCAATAGACAAGCTCGGTGCAACTCCACCATCAGGGTCCGATGGGGGCCACGCAGCCCCTCCGATCTATACGTAATCCCTGGTTGAAGGGCCCGAGGGGAAAAAGACGTCGGCGCCCCACGAGGGGGCGCCGACGGCGCGACACAGGGCGGCGGATCCCTGTTGTCGCTGCTACCAGGTGGCGGGAACCTGGTTAGAAGCAATATAATTCAGCTAGTTTCTTTCGTGTGTGATATCCGCAGAAATTTTCCTGGAATTTGTGTGGTCCTGTCCCTGACCAGCTACTTCAGCTCCGCCGAAGGGCAGAAACCATTCAGGGTGCACTCGACACAATTAGGTCGACGGGCAATACAGACCCGCCGACCGTGGAGAATCATCCGGAGGCTGAAGAGGCCACGCTCATCGGCTCGAATCATGGGATTCAATTCCAGCTCGACCTTGACCGGGTCGGTCTCCTCGGTGAGTTGAAGCAGGGAGCTGAGCCGCAACACATGGGTGTCGACCGGCAGGCCGGGCTGACCAAGGGCAACACTGCGAACGACATTGGCCGTCTTGCGCCCCACCCCAGCCAGGGCCGTGAGGTCCTTCATGGCGATGGGAACCTGGCCATCATGGAGGTCAACCAGTTGGTTGGCGCACTTGATGATGCTCTTGGTCTTGTTGCGGAACAAGCCAAGTGAGGCGATCAGAGACTCGACCTCTTCATGGCTGGCCCCGGCCAGCGCCTCGGCATCGGGAAAGCGGGCAAACAGGCCGGGGGTGACCTTGTTGACACCGACATCGGTGGCCTGGGCCGAGAGGATGGTGGCAACGATGAGCTGAAACGGATTGTCGTGTGCCAGCTCGCACTCAGCGTTGGGATACTCGCCGGCCAGCAGATCATGAGTACGGCGAGCGCGGCCTTTTGGGGTTCGGGGTCGAGCCATCGGCCAAGGGTAGCCACCACCTAGAATGGTCAGACGGTGGCTGCTTCATCTGAGTTCTTCGTCAAAGTGACCTCATCGGTCGATGCCACCTTTGCCGATCGGGCCCGAGCGCTGATGGGTAGGGCCCTCCCCCTCGAGCTCCACGACGACCGCTTCGATGGGTGGCCAACTTCCGGCTCCGCTCTAGGTGCCATCGATCAGGTGACAGCGGTCGCCAGCGTCGACAGAGGCGATCTCGTCGGCCTCGTCAGCGGTCCTATCGGGAGCGAAGTCGCCCAGCTCGACTCATTGATTGCACCCGACGGCCCAGATCCTGTACAGGTCCTGGTTTCCCTCCTCGATGCCATCGATATCGAAGTGACCAGGGCGGGCAGCGCCCGAGTCGAGCTGTGGGCCAAGCCCACGATGCCCTGGCACCAAATCTTGGCCGAGACTCGGGGTCTGACCGAGGTCAGGGCATTGCACCAGATGCGATGCCCGCTACCAGCGGGCATCGATCCGATCCCGACCCGAGGGTTCGAGCCGGATGATCTCGACACCCTGCGAGAGGTCAACAACCGTGCCTTCCACGCCCACCCCGACCAGGGCTCTCAGACCAACGAAAGCCTCCTGGCCTCCATGAGCGAACCCTGGTTCGATCCCGCCGGCCTTCGGATTCACGAGCGTGATGGCATGATGGCTGGCTTCTGCTGGACCAAGATCCATGCACCCCGGTCGAGCCCAACCGAGCCCGGGTTGGAGTCGGAGGCCCTTGGCGAGATCTACGTCATCGGTGTCGACCCTGACTTTCACGGCCAGGGTCTTGGTGCCCCTATGACCTCGGCTGGCCTCGACTGGCTCCACCAGCAGGGCCTCGTCACCGGGATGCTCTATGTCGAGGCCGACAATCTCCCCGCCGTCAAGACCTATCAACGGCTTGGGTTCTCCATCGTTCGCACCGACCGGGCCTGGCTGTTGTCGTGACCAAACAGCCGAATCATCCAGAGCCCGTCCTGTCGCCGTGGACTCCGTCGAGAGATGATTGGTCGGAACTGCTCGACGGCGAGCCCCGCTATCGGCTCGACCAGTTGTGGCAAGGCCTCTACCAGCATGGCCAATCGCCCGACACCATCACCACCCTCCCCGCCGCCCTCCGGGACCGATTGGCGGCCACCACATCGCCGGCCCTGACTCTGGCCGCCAGTCAGGAGTCAGCCGACGGGGAGACGGCAAAGTGGCTGTTCACCATGGCTGACGGGGCGGCCATCGAGACCGTGCTGATGCACTACCGTCAACGTTCGACGGCCTGCATCTCGAGCCAGGCCGGATGCGCCATGGGCTGTGGCTTCTGTGCAACCGGCCAGGGAGGCTATGACCGCAACCTGAGTGTCGGTGAGATCCTGGAACAGGTGGTGACGGCTCGGGCCCGAGCCGCTCCACGCCGGCTGTCGAACATCGTGTTCATGGGTATGGGCGAACCGTTCGCCAACCATGACAGGGTCCTGACCGCAACCAAGCGCATCATCGAGGACTTCGGTATCGGGGCCCGGCACATCACAATCTCGACCATCGGGCTCGTACCCCAGATCCTCCGCTTGGCCGAGGAAGGCCTCCAGGTCGGATTGGCCATCTCCCTCCACGCTGCAAACGATGCCAAGCGGACCGAGCTCATACCCCTCAACAAGCGACATCCTCTCGACGAGCTGGTATCAGCCTGCCAGCTCTATCGGGAGCTGACCGGTAGGCGGGTCACCTTCGAGTGGGCCATGATCGACGAAGTCAACGACACCGCCCAGGACGTCCGTGAGCTGGCTGACCTAGCCCACCGAACCAATGCCCACGTCAATCTGATCCGGCTGAACCCGACACCCGGCTGGCCAACCGTCGGCTCACCTGAGGGCCGGATCCGCTGGTTCCGTCGCCAACTGGAGGATCTGAGGGTCAACGCCACCATCCGAGCCAATCGAGGCCTCGATATCGAGGCCGCCTGTGGCCAGCTCAGAGCCGATAACGAACCAACCCCTGTCACCCTTAGCCACCATCTGCCCTCTCCACCGGAGCGGCATTGACCTGTTCTCCTCCCAGTGGAAACGAGGAACCCTGATCATGGTGCACGGCCGGCCCGATTGGGGTCCATACTGGGCAGGCTATGAATCGGTGGTTCAACCCCTCTCATCCCCAGACCCTGCAAGCAGCCGTCATCCTTGGCTATTTCTCCGCCGTGTTCGGCCTGCTGGGAGGCAGGGGGCTACTCTTCCTCCCCTTGTTCATCGGTGTTGGCGCCGGTGCCTTCGGATCAGCGAACAATCAGAAATGGGGCTACTACCTGCTGGCCGTCTGCTCCATGCTGATCGCCGTGTTGTGGCTTCTGGTTCTGGTCGCCAACCTCGGCAGCGGGGTCACCACCATCCTGCGGACGCTCAACATCATGGTGTTCCCGACGGCGCTGGCCGTGGCCGCCCTGCACCCACATTCCCGCGAATACCAGAAAGTCTGGTTCGAGTAGTCCTGCTCTTCGGGGCGGCCCTGGCCATCGCCGCCTGTAGTACCGCTACGACCGGAGCTGAATACGGAGATACCAGCGCGAGCGGGAGCGACACCAGCCTGGTCGCCGGCTCTGCCGTTGACTGGCAGCCCTGTTTCGATGGTCTCACGTGTGCCTCTGTCATCGTTCCCATCGACTATGACGCCCCCGACTCGGACACGATCACCATCGAGCTGGTCAGGGTGGCAGCACTGGACGAAGCGATGGGCTCGATCTTCGTCAACCCCGGCGGCCCCGGAGCCTCAGGTGTCGACTTCGTAGCCAACGGCTTCCGTCTCGATAGTGAGAGCTCCAAGCGGTTCGATCTGATCGGGTTCGACCCCCGAGGGATAGCCAGGAGTGCCGGCTTGGCTTGTGCCTTCGATCGCAGCCAGGGTCCGCTCCCCGACTTCTCACCCGACAACCAGGGCGAGGCAGCAGCCCTCGACGACCAGGCCCAAGAGATAGCCCAGTCCTGCGGCCAGCTCGATGCTGACCTCCTCCCCCACCTCACCACCCCAACGGTCGCCCGCGATCTCGACCTGCTGCGAGAGGCCGTCGGCGACGACCAGCTTCACTATCTCGGTTTCAGCTATGGCACCCTGCTCGGCTTGGCCTACGCCGAGCTCTACCCCGAGCGGGTTGGGCACCTGGTCCTCGATGGCCTGGTCGACCCCACGGCGTCACTCGCCGAGGCCCTGACCGGCCAAGCCGGGGGCTTCGAATCGGCACTTGCGGAGCTGGATCGAGCCTGTAGCGACCGGCTGGACTGCCCACCAGGGGGCGCCCTCGCCGCTCACGACACCCTGATCGCAGAGCTGGAGCGGATAGGCCCCCAAGGCCAGGTCGGGACCACCGAGGTCGAGATGGCGGCCCTGGTCACCGCCTACGACGATCGCCTCTGGCCTCGCTATGTCGATGCTCTCGATGCTGCCATCGGAGGCGACTACGGCCAGTTGGAGTCATTGAGCGACTCCTACCTCGGTGGCTCGAGCTTCGTCTCCTATGTGGCCGTGACTTGCACCGATAGCCCCCGACCGACGACCCCAGAGGGGTGGGATCAACTGGCCGCCGACCTGACCGGTCACTCCCCCCGCTTCGGGGCCACTCTGGCCAACGAGCTGCGGACCTGTGCTCACTGGACCGTTCCCGCCGCCCCTGAGCACCAACCGGTGGTGGCCGCGGGGGCTGAGCCCATCCTCGTCATCGGCACCACCAACGACCCCGCTACCCCACTGACCAACGCCGAACGAGTTGCGGCCACCCTCGACGATGCCCGGCTCGTGGTGTTCGACGGCGACCGCCACCTGGCCTACGGGGCCAGCCAGTGCGTTCGAGATATCGTCATGCGCTACCTCATCGACGACGAGATACCGGCCGCCACCACCCACTGCTGATCCCGACGGCGAAAATGTGTCGAGTTGGCCCCTACGCGAGGATGTCGGGTCATGGATCCAACCCCCCTTACGGCCATCACCTACGAGCTCAGTGACCGGATCGCCACCATCACCTTCAACCAGCCCGAGGTGCTGAACCCGATGTCACCCGAGATGGTGGGCGAGACGATCCAAGCCCTCGACGAGGCCGCCGTCGACCCCGAGGTACTGGTCGTGATCATCACTGGTGCCGGACGGGCCTTCAGCGCCGGGGGCGACGTGCGGGGTCTGGTCAAGAGCAATGAGGGGGATCGTCCCACCCCATTCCAGCGCCGCGCCTGGCTGCGCCGGACCCAACGCCTCATCCTGGCCATTCGGGCCGTAGAAAAGCCAGTCTTGGCGGCCATCAACGGGGTGGCCGCCGGTGGGGGATGCGACATCGCCCTGGCCTGCGACATCCGTTTCATGGCTGAAGGGGCCAGGATCGGTGAAGTGTTCGCCAACATCGGCCTCTTCCCGGGAACAGGCGGGACCTGGCTCCTGCCCCGAGTAGTCGGTATCGAAAAGGCGCTCGAACTGATCTGGACGGCAGAGCTGGTCGAAGCGGACGAAGCGAAACGCATTGGGATGGTGGGCCATGTCGTCCCCGGTTCGGAACTGATGGACGAGGTCAGGACCTTCGCCTCGCGCCTGGCAGAAGGGCCGCCCATGGGACTGGCCCTGGCCAAGGCCGCCGTCTATCGAGGTCTCGACCAGGACCTGGTAGCGGCCCTCGACTACGCCTCGACGGCGGAAGCCATGACCCTGTCTTCCGACGACCATGTCGAGGGCATCAGAGCCTTCCGGGAAAAGCGCAAGCCCCGCTTCGAAGGCCGCTGAGCCCTGTGACACCGGGTTTGCGCTCCGTCTAGTCTCGGCCCCATGGAACTACGACTGGATGACCGATCGGCCCTGATCACAGGGGGAAGCCAGGGTCTGGGCCGGGCCATGGCCAAGACCTTCGCCGCCGCCGGGGCCCGGGTAGCCATCATCGGCCGCAACCAGGATGCTCTCAACGAAGCCCGAATGGAGATCGAACAGGCTGGCGGTGCTGGAGCCAGGGTGATCGCCCTGTCGGCCGATGTCAGCGATGCTGCCGCCTTGGCCGAGGCTCACCAAGCCGCCGTTGGCGCCATCGGCGCCATAGATGTCCTGGTCAACAACGCCGGCACGTCAGCCGCGGGCGCATTCCTCGACATCTCCGACGATGATTGGCAGCACGACTTCGAGTTGAAGTTCTTCGCCGCCGTCCGCCTCATCCGTCTCTGCCTGCCGGCCATGAAGGACCAGGGTTGGGGTCGGATCATCAATGTCTTGAACACGGCGGCCAAGGCGCCCCCGGCTCGGAGTTGCCCAACGGCGGTCACGCGAGCCGCTGGGATGGCCATGTCGAAAGCACTGGCCTCGGAGGTGGCCGGCAACGGGGTCCTGGTCAATGCACTCAATACCGGGGTGTTGGTGACCAAGCAGTGGGAATCGCACCATCAGACCCGCGGTGCCAATCTGAGCTGGGAGGAGTTCCTGGTCAAGACGGCAGGCCCGGTGCCGATCGGCCGCATGGGCGACGCCCAGGAGTTCGCCAACCTGGCCCTGTTCCTGGCCTCCGACGCCGCCTCCTACATCACGGGAACCGCCATCAATGTCGATGGTGGCCTCTCACCCGTCGTCTGAGCGCCAGGCCAGGGGCCGGGGCTCACTCCCCAGCTCGGTGGCCGGCAAATCCCACCTCAAGGGAGCGCCCTCGACTTGCACCGGAGGTCGCAGCCGTCGAGCGGGCCCCCATGCGCTCTGTTCGATCTGTTCCTCGACATCGGCCCGACCGGCCGGTTCGAGGTCGGTCTCGATATCGGTCCGAGGGCCCGACACCAGGGTCTTGGCCGTCCGGGCCAGCGATGTGCGCCCGATGAAGCCGCGTCCCGAGCGGAGTCGCTCGACGAACCCGTGGAGGGCGGTGGCCGCCACCAGATAACCGGTGGCGTGGTCGAGGGCCTGGACCGGGAGCGGGGTCGGCCGATCGGCTCCGGTTGTCGTCATGGCAGCCTCAGCAATCCCGCTCGACATCTGGACCAGGCTGTCGAAGCCACGCCGTCCCGCCATTGGTCCCGTCCAACCGTAGGCATCGAGACTGACGTCGACCAGACCTGGAGCCAGGGCTTGACGCTCCTCGGCCCCCAGGCCAAGCCGGTCTAGGGCCCCGGGGCGGTAGCCGTGCACCATGATGTGAGCCTCGGCCAACAGGGACTGGAGCTCCTCATGGTGCTCAGGCTCGGTCAGATCAAGCCGCCCGCAGCGCTTGCCTCTTGTTACCTCGGGTACGACCCCAGGTTCGTTCCAGCTGGGAGGATCGATGCGGATCACATCAGCCCCCAGACCGGCCAGGAAGCGGGTGGCGATTGGGCCGGCCAGGACACGGGTCAGATCGAGGACCCGTACCCCGGCCAGCGGTCGCCGGTAGTCCAAGCCCGGACCAGAGCCCAGATCCAGGTCGGGTCGATGGGCTAGAGCAGCAAGCTTCAGATCGACGGTTGGCTCGGACCCTACGGCCACTCCTTGAGGATGGAGGGCCCATTCCTCGACGCTGGCCATGGCTGCGGCGCATCCTCCCCCTTCGACGACAGCGGTCTCCAGCTCGGCCCCAGGCCATCCGGCAACCACAGCCGCTACCAACTCCCGCTGGGCGGGCACTCCGAGCACGGCCAGGGCCGCCGCTCGATGGTGGGGGGCGTTGGTGTGGAGCTTGATCCAGCCATCGGCCGTCTCATAGTCGCCGGCGATGGCATCCCAGGCCGGGGCCAGCTTCCACCCATCGGGCATGATCGTCCACCGGAACCAGAGTGAGGCCATCCGCCCATCGACGGCCACCGGGCCGGCCGGGCCGCCGAGCTGGCTCACCAGTCGGGCTACCCCTCGACCGGCGGCCGCGACCGACGCGGCAGCCAGATCGGTCACTGCGAACACCGACGGGAGGGCCCCCTCACCGCTCAGGAGCAGCTCGGGCCACGGCTCACCATCGGCCATACCAGCAGAGAGGGTGGCAAAGGGAGCCTCGAGCTCGGTCAGGAAGCGGTGAACCTGAACGTCGTCCATCAGTCGATCCTGGCCCCCTGGTCCGCTGGAGGCAACCAGGACCAACAACCTGACCGCTATCGTCGGCCCCATGAGCGTCATGCCCGAGGACCGGCTACCCCACGGGGCCGAGAAGAGGGAGGCAGTGAGGTCGATGTTCGACACCATCGCCCCCCGCTATGACCTCGTGAACCGGCTGATGACGTTCAGGATGGACGTCCGCTGGCGCAAGACCACCCTGCAGGAGCTGGCTCTACCGCCGGGGGCGACAGTGCTCGATCTAGCCTGCGGCACCGGTGATTTCTGTGTCGAGCTGATCAAGGCCGGCCACCGACCCCTCGGGGTCGACCTCTCCTATGGGATGCTGGCGGCGGCCCGAACCGACGCCCCCCTCGTTCAGGGCGATCTGGCCAACCAACCCATGGTGGACGGGGCTGCGGACGGAGCGGTGTGCGGTTTCGCTCTGCGCAACCTGGTCGCTCTCGATCCCTTTTTCGCCGAGCTCTTCCGAGTGATCCGACCTGGGGGTCGGATCGGGCTCCTCGATGTATCCCAGCCCGACAACAGGCTGCTCCGATGGGGCCACGGGATCTACTTCAATCGGGTGGTTCCCGTTGTCGGTGGACTCTTGTCAGACAAGCGTGCCTACGCCTACCTGCCCCGCTCGGTCTCCTACCTACCGGAGCCAGACGAGCTCACCTCCATGCTGGAGACCGCCGGTTTCGTCGCCGTCAAGCGGCGCCAACTCTCGACCGGCATCACCCAGCTCCTCACCGCCACCCGCCCCTGAGGGTCTACCTTCGGGTTCTCTCAGTGTGGCCGCAGAAGCTGAGGGTCAGCACCGATAGGCACGCATACGGTTTGCCTGCTCACCTCCTAACTGGGCTGTGGTTTCAGCCGATTGGCACCGGTGAGCGGAGTGAACCCCGGCGTCGAAACCGAGCCACCCCAGCCGGCAGGATCTGTAATTGGGGTCACAGGCTCGGCTAGCAGTGGGCGCCCCGCCCGCTACGACCGACGCCGCCCATCCCCCCCTCTCGTCTCGGTGGTGGTCCCCACCTACAACGAGCGGGACAACATCACCACCCTCCTCGACCGCCTGGGCCAGGTCCTGATCGACTTCGACTACGAGATCATCGTCGTCGACGATGACTCACCTGATCAGACCTGGCTCCTGGCCGAACAGCGAGCGGAGAGCGATCGTCGGATCCGCCTCCTGCGCCGCGTCGGGCGTCGAGGGCTCTCTTCAGCCGTGGTCGAGGGGATGACGGCCGCCCAGGGCTCAGTATTGGCTGTGATCGACGCCGACCTCCAACACGACGAGGCGATCTTGCCCCAGTTGGTGTCGGCTGTGATCGACGACGATGTCGACGTCTCCCTCGGCTCCCGAGAAGCGCCCGGAGGCGACTACGGCGAGTTCGGACCAATCCGTCGGGCCGTCTCCTGGGGTGGGGCCCAGCTGGCCCGCCAGCTGACTGGCATCACGGTCAGTGACCCAATGAGTGGCTACTTCTGTGTCTCCAGGGCCCGCTTCGACGAGGTGCGGTCAACCATCAACCCACTTGGATTCAAGATCCTCCTCGAGCTGCTGGCCCGAGGTCGCCAACCGCGGGTGGCCGAGGTCGGTTATCAGTTCCGATCGAGAACCCGGGGGCAGACCAAGCTCACCTCTGGGGTCGCCCTGGCCTACCTGCGAGCCCTTGTCGATCTGTCACTGGCCCGAACCATGCCTGGGCTCTTCATCGTCTACGCCATCATCGCTATTGCCGGGCTCAGTATCAGGGTGTCGGCAGCCTCGATACTGATTCCGGGGCTGGGGCTGGGGCTGGTGGCGGACCTGTTGGCTATCGAGGGAGCCATCGTCACCGAGTTCATACTCCACGATCGCTACACCTTCGCGGCCAAGACGGCTCAGGGGCCGGGCCCCGTCGGCCGATTCATCCGCTTCCACCTGGTGGCCTGGCATGCCATCCTGGCCATCCTCGGGCTCGGCTCCCTGGTCGAGACCCAGCTGCGCTCTCCACTGTCGGTGACCGAGCTGGTGATGGCCCTCGCCGTGACCACACTGGGTGTCATGGCGATGGTGTCCGTGAGCTATTGGCTGAACAGGTCGACGACCTGGCCCATGACCCATGGACGCCAGGCCGCGGTTCGGACCCCGGAGTGCTGAGTCGGGCCCGATGCAGCTATGGCCAGACCAGAGGTCCGATGACGGTTTGGACCAAGCCGTCGATCTCGGCCACGGCCCGTCGATAGTCCTTCAGCTTCCGGTTGTAGGGGTCGGCGACATCCCACTTGCTCGACAGGTAGCTGGACGGATCACGCCGCTGATTCACCTCGGCCAGGAGCTCCTCAACCGTGAGTCTCGGGTTGCCGCTCCCAGCTGCAACCTCAGCCGCTTCCTTGAGGGGCACGATCTTGGGGAAGCTCTCCCGATGAAGGATGGTGGCGCGCTGCACATGCTCGCCTTCCATGGTCAACACCAGATCCGATACCTGAAGGCTGATCTCATTCAACTGGAAGCTGCGGTGGGCGGTGACGTCGACGCCGAGCTCGCTGAGGGCGTTGGCCAACAGCTTCGGGGGTTGCTCATCAGGCCGCAGGAATCCAGCCGAGCGGAACAGGGCCGCGTCCTCACCAAAATGGTGGCGAGCAAGGACCTCGGCCGATGGGCTGCGACAGATGTTCGCTGTGCAGACGAATAGGATCCGATGAGGCTGAGCTACCTCGCTCAACTGCCTCGCCTCAGGAACGGCGCCAGTGCCGTCCTGGCCAGTATCCGCATGTCACGGCCGAGCCGTACCTCGGCAACATAGGCCACGTCGAGATGAAGGCCGGCCGAGATCCTGTTCATCGACCGGAGGGGTGAGACCTGGAAGGGCCCGGTCAGTCCGGGACGGGTCAAATGCCGAGGGTGGTAGGCGAACCCGTCACGCTTGGCCACCGCAGTCAACTCCGGTCGGGGCCCCACCATGCTCATCTCACCCTTGATGATGTTGAACAGTTGGGGCAGCTCGTCGAGGCTGGTTGCCCTCAAGAAGCGCCCAAACGGGCGATGCCGGGGATCGTCTGGGCACTTGTGGTCCTTGCGCCGCTCCGGGCCGATGTAGACCGCTCCAGACGTTTTGCTGGCGGCATGGCGACGGTCCCGGAGCATGGAACGGAATTTGTAGATGGTGAAGGTTCGCCCATTCCGACCGATTCGTTCCTGGGTGTAGATGACGTTCCCTGGTCCGAGCAGAAGTGCGATCGCAACGACGATCAGAACCAGCAGGGGGGCCAGCAGCACCAACAAGGTGACAGCAAGCACGACATCAAGCGCTCGCTTGATCCATCGGGTATACGCGCTCGATCGCGGAACGAGGAACAGCGATGCGACCGACGACTCCTCGGCGCCGGGCGCCGGGATCCGCAGTTGTGTTGAAACGTTCATCACTGATCGCTGTAGACCTCCAGCCCCATGTCGACGACACGGTACTGCAAGGCGTCACCCCGCGGGTACCTTTCCCGCCTGAGCAAAATGCCTGGTTGTAGTCGCCACAATCCGACGATAAAGGAAAGAATCTTGGCTCCTGACGCACCCAATCCGGCCCTGCCCGACCAGTCAGGCAACCCAGTGTCAGTAACAGTGGGTATTCTTACCTATGAGCGACCGGCTTCGCTTGTTCGCACGTTGCGCAGCGTCATAGCTGGCCCCCACTCGTTCGTCGGACCGTGCTACGGCTGGGCCCTGAACTGCATCCTCGTCATCGACAACGACCCCCTGAAAACGGCCCAGGGGGCGGTGGCCGGGCTGACCACCATCCCCGACGAGATCCCGGTGCGCTATGTACACGAGCCGACCCGGGGCTTGGCTGCGGCCAGAAATCGTGCCCTGGACGAGACCACAACCGATGTCTTGATCTTCATCGACGATGATGAAGAGGCAGCCGAGGGCTGGCCGGACGGTCTGATCCGAGTCATGGCATCGACCGGGGCTGCCCTCGTCGGTGGCCCAGTCAACACCAGTTTCGGTCATGAGCCCCCAGCCTGGACGAGGTCAGGGGCCCTGTTCGATCGGAGCAATCCCCCCGACGAATCCGATCTCGACTGGCTCCGATCAGGAAACCTCGCCCTTGATATGGAGCGCATCAATGACCATGGTCTCCGGTTCGATCCTGGGTTCAGCTTCACCGGTGGCGAGGACGTCGCTTTCTCTCGTCAGGCCAAGCGGGCGGGGCTTGGGCTCCGCTGGTCGGCCACGGCACCGGTGACCGAGCACGTCGGCCCGGAACGAACTACCATCCGCTGGGTCACCAGGCGGGAACGGACGTCGACAGCCAACTGGGTTCGGGTCGAATTGGCGAGTGAGCCAACGATCAGCCGACGCCTCCTGATAGCAGCCCGAGGCAGCGTCAGGCTGGCCCAAGGAGTGGTGACTGTTCTGGCCGGACTCGGGACCCTACAATCGGGCCGAGCAGTGAAGGGCCTGGTCTTGGCTTCCCGCGGTTTGGGCAGCTTCCAGGGGCTCTTCAACCGTGCCAACCAGGCATACGGCAAAGACGCCCTGCGAACCTGACATCCAGCGCAGCGTTGCGCCCTCGACCGACCAACGAACCCGAGTGACACTGAGGCGGATACGATCCTTATCCCGCCGCAAAACACACCTACTCGCAAGAGGGGGCGTAGAACATGATGTATCAGAGCGCTAGCACCGCGCCCGAGGCTGCCCGGCTCGAGGACTACCTCCGGGCGATGCAGCGCCACAAATGGGTGGTGATTGCTCTCACCCTGTTGGGCTTGGCTGCCGCCTTCCTCTTCGCCAGCTCCCGTACTGCGACCTACACCGCCACCGCCACCGTGGTCTTGCGGCCAACCCCGATCGGGTCCAACGACCCCAATCGGCTGGTCAACCCCAATCTCGAAAAAGAGCGGGAGATCGTGGCCTCCAACGAGATCGCCGATCTGGTGATCATCGAGATGGGGCTCGACACGAATCCCGAGGCCTTGTTGAAGAACCTCGAAGTCGAGTTCCGACCCGACTCAGATGTCCTCCAGGTCTCGTATACCTCGCTGAACAGGGATGCAGCACCGGTTGCGGCCAATTCGTTCGCCAAGAACTATGTTGAACAGCGGGAGAGCGCCGCCGTCGCCTACTACGACTCGACCATCACCCTGGCCGAAGAGCAGATGAAATCCCAGCAGCTCGAGGTCGGTGAGATCCAGACCAGTATCTCGAACCTGCAGGACGCTCGGGTCGAGGTGGCGAGTGACAACGACCCAAGCGAGGCTCGGACCCAACGTCTCGACGAGATCGATGCCCAAATCGCCTCCCTTCGCGCCGAGAAGTCGACCATCAACAGCAATATCCGTCAGCAGGAGGCGACCGCGGCCGGGGCTAGAGCCGACCTGACCACCCGAGCCCCTGCTGGCGAGCTACTGAGGACGGCAACGGCCCCGAGCGCCCCCGACGGGGTAGGTCAGAACCTGATCCTGGCCGGTGGTCTGTTTCTCGGTGGCCTGCTCGGGTTCATAACCGCATTCCTCCTGGAGCGCCTCGATACAACGGCCCGCGACTCCGAAGACGTGGCCCTTGCCCTCGGCACCACGGTGATGGGTTCGATTCCGACCCTCGGCATCGGTCATCGAGCCGGGCCCAGCAGCCTCATCATGTTGTCGACGGGGGGTGCGGCCCGAATAGCGGCGGCCCGAGAGGCATTCCGTCGGCTACGCAGCTCGGTCCAATTCCTCAACTCGTCGAGTGGGGTCAGCTCTGTCATCGTCACCAGTTCCTCGCCGGCTGAGGGAAAGAGCCTGACCTCGGCCAACCTCTCGATCGCCCTGGCCCAGAACGGGTCACGCTGTGTCTTGGTCTCGGCCGACCTGCGCCGCCCAACCCTGGAGCGCTTGTTCGGTATGGAGGGCCCGCGCCCTGGCCTCTCGGAGTATCTGGCTGCGGCCGCTGAGCTCAACGCCGAGAAAGTCCCAGGGATCGACAACCTCTGGCTGATCCGTGCCGGAACCCCACCCAGCAATCCGGGCGAGCTCCTCAACTCTGATCGTTTCGAACAGATGATCAAGGAGCTCGAGCGAGAAGACGTGGAGTACGTCATCATCGACACTCCACCGGTGTTGAGCACGGCTGACGCCGTCTCGGCCGCCCGCTATGTCGACGGCGTCATCGTGGTCGTGGATACCGAGCGAACCGAGACCTCAGACCTACTCCAGGTCCGGGCCGATCTTGAACGCAGCGGTTCGAAGCTTCTCGGGGCGGTCATGAACCGCGAGAAGTTCGAGCGGGGCGGTCTGTTCCGGCGAGACAAGTACGCCTATTACCGCTCCGATGCCAGTCCGCCTGGGGGATGACCCTCACCGTCGCACCCTCCACCCCCCTCGTCGCACCCAATCAGCAGGCGACAGTACTGGCGCGGCCTGGGCTAACCGAGCGGGCTTTGGTGGTACTGGCGGCCTTCATCTTCATCCACCACACCCCGAACGTCTGGTTCGTGTCCCGGACAGACTTCCTGACCGACTCATCGAACCCTCTGCTGGTGGTATTGGAACTGGGCATCACTGGTCTGGCCTTCGCCCGGGTGGCAGGCAGCATCGACCATCTCATCACCATGTTCAAGCTGGAGACCACCCTCTACTTGTTCGCCGGTATGACCCTGGCTTCGACCTTCTGGTCGGTGGATCCGGTCGAGACGGCAAGTCGCGGAATAGTCTTCATTGCCGTCACCCTGTTCGCGTCGTACCTGGTTCTCCGGTTCTCACTCGACCAGATCATCCGCTTGCTAGCTGTCATGTTCCTGATCTCGGCCATGATCAATGTTGCCTTCATCGCGGCCTTTCCCCAGTTCGGCATTGACAGCGGCGACAGGTTCACCGGGGTCTTCCCCCAGAAGAACGCTCTCGGCTATGTGGCCGCCCTGGCCATCCCGACCCTCATCGTTGCCGGCAGGGCCTACCGTCCCGGCCGGTTCTTCGCCTACGGCGGTGTCCTGGTTCAGCTGGGTCTCTTGATCGGCTCACAGTCGAAGACGATGCTGGTGGCCGGGCTTGTCCCTACGGCGTTGATGGTGGTGTATCACCTATTCCGCAGTCGCAAGACGTTGAGGGGAGCGGTGCTGCTCAGCCTGGGCGGAAGCGCCCTGTTCACCGTGGCCTTCGCTACCGCCAATATCGGCATATTGGCCGAGTGGCTCGACAAGGACGTCACTCTCACCGGACGAGTGCCCATGTGGCAGAGCCTGATCCCCGTCGCTATAGAGCGGCCTTGGCTCGGCCATGGCTATGCCGCCACCTTCGGTGGCTATTTCAGCCCTGTCCACGAGCTCTGGATCCAGGCCCGCTGGAATCCGAGCCACGCCCACAATGCCCTCCTCCAGATCTGGCTCGAGATCGGGCTCTTCGCCGTCGTGTTGTTCCTGATCGTCTACCTGCGGGCGGTTGCCCGGGCCATCAAGATCGTGGCCATTGTTCCTGGCGCTGTCGGGCTGTGGCCTCTTGTCTTCCTCACCTCGACCCTGCTGATGTCCATCACCGAGTCGGGAATGAGCTCGGAGTTTCTGGGCTGGATGATGTTCGTGGTCGCCGTGCTCTCGGTATCACTCCACCTCCGCCACCGAGACGATCTCGGGCTGTCGAACGACTTGCGGGCAGCCACCCATGCCAACGCCACCGGACACCGCCTCCCCTCGCTCGGCCCACGCTTCGCCAACAAGGATCTGGCCAACAAGGTGGTCGACGGGGATTCCATCCGGATCGGCTAGAACCCGAAGCGACAACTAGCTGGAAGCAGGCTCATAGGCGCCGGCGGCAGGATCGAGCAATTCCCGGGGGAGTCCGTCAGCGTCGAAGGGAAGGGGTGGTACCACCGGAATAGCCCGCCCGATGACCAGACTGTCCGACGTTGGGCGGAAGTCGACCAGAGCAGGGTCAATACCGGGGGCGACCAGGCCAGGGTCCTGGGAGGTAACGACATCGAGGTCGGTTGACATGCCCGAGTGGTTCTCCGTGACCAGGAGATTGCCACCCATGACCACATTGGTGGCGTCGCTGACGGTAACGGCGGGAGCTCCCGGCCGGCTCCAGGCCAAATTGTTGAGCAAGCGGACATCATCAGCCCGACTGGCCGCCAACTCGACGGGACCACCTTCGAGCCCGTTCGTTCGACCATTGTGGAAGGTGGTGTTGAAGACCACATCGACTCGAGACGACTCGAGAACGAGGATGGCTCGGCCCCCATTGTCGAACACAACATTGTTGGCGATCAGGGTCCGCCCCGTGTACCCCGTCTCCTGAGACTGATCGACGATGATGCCGTTGCCGTCGGTCATGATGTCGTTATCCCGCCAGCGGGAGAACACCTTGTTCTCGTTGCGGTAGACGGTGTTACCGATCACCCGATCGTGGTAGCCGTCGGTCCCGGGCCCGAAACCAGCATCTACTGAGTGCCAGATCGAGATTCCACTCCCTTGCTCGGTCCCCCAGAACGAGTTGTCGAAAACCTCGTTGCCCGTGATCTCCAGATTGGCCGACTCAACGGAGCTGATACCACCGACCGCCATCCCATAGATCTGGTTGTTGGCCAGACGCACATGATGCGAGTTGCGGATCAAGATGCCCCAACCGTATGGATTCTCGGCGCTGAAGCCCTGACCTCGGATCTCGAGGCCAGACACGTCCACATAGTCGCCCCTGATCGAGATCCCATTGCCGTCGCTGGCCACAATGACAGGTCGTGCCCCTGGAGCGCCCGTGATCGTGATCCAGGCTTCGGCTGTGCCGCTGGCATCCAGGACATAGTGGGCGTTACCCACCTCCTCGACCTCGGCGTAGGTCCCGTCCAGCAGGAACAAGGTGTTCCCAGGCTGCAGTCGGTCAAGGGCCGTCTGTAGCGACCGGAGCGCCGTGCCGACTGTCTGGCCATCGTTGGCGTCGTCACCGACGACCCCATCGACATAGAGGGTCAGCGGATCGGTGTCGACTTCGGCCACCGGGGGGGCCTCGACCGTGGTCGGGGGGGCCACGATGTTCAGCTCAACAGGAGCGGTCGTGGTGTTGAGCTCGGGGGCAATGACCTCCTGGCCCCCGCAGGCGGTGATGGCAAGCGAGGCCCCGAGCAAGCCGGCGGCAACCGTCGCCGGTGTTCGAAGGGCCCTTGATCCGGTTCTTGGATGTTCACCAACCTGGCCCGTCACCCGCTCGAGGCTACTGGCCACGCGCATCCGTACTCTCTCGTCGGACCCAGTAGAGGATGAATGCTCCCAGAGCAGCGGTCAGATACACCTCGCTGACCATGGTGGTGAACACCGCGGTCCGCCAGGTTCCAGTCGGCAACAGGATCAGGTTGAGACTGAGGTTGAGAGCGGCCGCTGACCAGGTTGCTCCCACCCGCCACATCTGATGGGCCGACGCGCTGAGGGTGTTGCCGAGAAGCCATTGCACCCCTCTGACCAGAGGAAGGGCGGCCAGTAGGCGGATGGCGTCGACGGCCGCGATCCACTTGTCACCAATCATGAGCGGCACGACTGGAGCCAGGACCACCATAGCGACCCCGACTCCGACGCTGAGGGCAACACTGGGGCCCAGCAGGGAGCGGGCTACGGCAAAGGCCGGCGCCGTCCCCCGCTTGCCGGCATGGAACAGGTCAGCATCGCTCGCCCTCATAATGATGCGCAGTGGCAGATAGCCAAGCTGGGCGATCCGACCTCCAAGACCATAGACACCGGCATCGGCCAGATGACCGTAGTGGGCAAGCAGGGGGCGGTCCGAGACATCGACCAGGCTCTCAGAGACCGCGTTGATCGAATACGGTGTCCCCTCACGCACGTCAACCATGCGACCCTGTAGCAGGCTTGGCCTGACCCCGAACACCAGCCAGATGTAGCCGACAGCTAGGACAGCGCTAACAGCGAAAGAGATCATGCTGGCGGCGGCCCAGCGCACCAGCTCTCCCCCACCCCAAAGGGCAAACCAACCAAGAGCCAGGAGCCGACAGCAGAGGATCATGAAGCGAATCTGGGCCGCTTCCTTGAGCCGGCGGGTGCCGTTTCCGACGAAGACGGCCAGCTCGCTCAACCAGAAGAAATTGACCTGAGCCAATACCAGGAGGATGTAGGGAAGCCGGTCGACGTTGGAGAGAAGGAAGGGCTGGAGGCCGATCAAGACGAGCGCGCCGACGGCGGGGCCGATGATGCCAACCGAGGTGGCCCGGGGCCAGGCCTGCGACAACGGCTCCCCTTGGGAGACCCTCTTGATCAGCAGGACATGCGACCCGAAGCCGGCCAATCCACTGGCGACCATGGCCATACCTAGGACCGCGGTCATCCGGCCGTAGTCGTCTTTGGTCATGAGTGAGGCCAAGACGAAGAACACCAGCAGCGAGCTGATCAGCTGCATCACTTCCACTGCCCCAGCCCATCCGGCTCGGCGGGCCAGGCCTTCGGGGCCAATGGAAGCGATCCGCTCCTTCATGGTCGTTGTTGCTCCACCCGATCCGCGAGCCATGTTCAAGCTGCGGCCAAGGCCGAGCGTACCCCGGCGGCGAAGCGTTCGATCATGGCTTCCATGGTGTACATCGAGGCCGCCTCTCGGCACCCCTCCTGGAGGGTCTTCAGGCGCGCCTCATCTTCGAGCAAGGCGGCAACAGTGGATGCGAAATCGCTCACCGTTGCCTCGGAGTCGAGCATGACCCCGTTGACTCCGGGTTCCAGGTAGTCGATCTCGTGGCTGTGATATGAGATGTCGGCGGTCACCATGGGACTGGCCGTCGCGAACGCATCCAGAACATGAAGCCCGATGAGGCCGGGGTGGATCGTCAGCTCGGCCAGCCGGCCGATGGCAGCTTTGTCCGGTCCGAAGACGGGACCGACGGCATGGAGCCAGGGGCGAGTTCTGGCCGCCTCACGCAAGATGTTTGCATCGGTTCCAGCGCCGAGGGCGAAGAACTCGAAGTCGTCGACCCGCTCTCGGGTGGCATCGATGGTCTCGAGTAGGAACGGCACCCGCTTCCAGCGGTCGAGGGCCGACACGATCCACCCCACCCGCGCCCCCCTCTCCCCGACCTCGGCCACCAGACGGGCGATCTCATCCGACACGCCCCCGATTGGGGTCCCGGTCCCGCTGGTTGCTGCAGCTCGGAGGGCGTCGGTGTCGACGGCGTTTTGGACGACCGTTATCCGCTCTCGCGTGATGCCGAGCGAACCGAAGACTTCGGCCGAGCGCTCGGTGTATGCGAAGATCCAGTCGGCCAGGGGCGTGATCTTGGACTTGACCCACTCGGCCGGAGCGCTGGCCTCGAGGGGATTGAAGTTGTGACCATGACCCCAGAGAGCAACCGGGGTTCCGCCGAGCTTCGACCGAATCAGGACCGGATAGTTGACCAGCAGGCCCGTCTCCTGCTGGAGAATGATCAGTTCAGCGCCTTTCAGACGTCTCAGCACAGGTTGAAGGGTCAGCTCTAGGCCGTGAACCGTCCAGAATCTGTTTGGGACCGTCTCAGCCCACGGGAGGGACTGGTCGTCACCCCGGGCCCTGCGACTGGCCGGAGGGTCGCCATGGACGAGTCGGACCTCAATACCATCTTCGGCTAAGCGCTCCCGAACCCCGGCATAGAACGGAACCCGGTATTGGGGTACCCACTCCATGGCGAAGACGACGGTCGACATGGGTGAAGCAGGCTCGCTCAGGTGGCCTTGGGGCGCCGCAACATAGCCAGCCCGAAGGTGAAGAGGAAGTGAGTGTTGGTCAGCAAGTAGCGGCGCCACAATCGGCTCGGCTCCTGTGCCAGGCGATACAGCCACTGGAGGCCGAGCCGTTGCATCCAGGCCGGTGGGTTGACCAACGTCCCCGCCCCGTAGTCAAAGGCAGCCCCGACGGCCAGCATGGCGGCATCAACCCGGTTGCGGTGAAGGGCCACCCAGCGCTCCTGCCGG
>JAAETV010000025.1 GCA_024227975.1 Actinomycetes bacterium | reverse complement strand
ATGTCTTTGGGAACAGGAATGAAACGGCCCCTGAACTCCTGGCCCGGCTGGAGGTCGAGGTAGTCATTGGCCTCGTTGAACGGATCCCAGCGGTCGACCCTGCCATTCTCGTCGTGGGTGACCTGGAAGGCCATCAGGCGGCCTTTGTCCTTGAGTAACTTCTTCTGGTTGGCTGCCAGATAGAGGTACAGCTGAGCCGAAGGGCCGCTGAAGGTGTCATCAGTGGTCAGCATCGCAATCCGGTTGTAGCCAGGCAATGCGATGGTGTTCTCATGGTTGAGACGCCCCATGCCCGGTATGGGGGTCGACTTGCCGGTGACGGTGTCATAGGCAACGACATAGCCAGCCTGGCGCTCGGGGGCGATCCCTGGGTCGGCACCGTAGGGGGCCTCGGCCGGAGGCAGGATCTGTGCGTTCGATTCCTCACCGGTGAAGAAGACGGGGTTCTTGAATCCTTCCTCCTCTATGGCCATGGCCGCCGAGCAGAACCGCTTGTAGCCGAGCTCGGGACCGACGACGACCTCGGCCGCCAGCACCTCGCCCTCATGGTCTTCCTCGGTGCTCAGGGTCAGTCGGGTCACCGACGCATCCTGGAAGTCAGCTTCATCCCGGAATGGGACTGTTGTCTGCTCGTGGGCGACATAGACATCGACGGTGTCACCATCGGTCCCGTCGTCGTCGCCCCTGGTCATGCCGATCCCATCGGGTAGGCCCTCGAACAAGACATCACCAACGCTCTCGCCGACCGTGATGATCGCCTTCACCGAGGCGTCCTCCGGCTGGTCTGGGTGCAGCGTGATATAGGGATCCGCTTCAGTCAGGTGACCGTGCGTATCGGCACCAGCGGATGCTGGCATCAGCCCCGCGGCGATGAGGCCTATGACGCTGATGCGCCATATCCAACTTGACCGTCTCTTCATAGGATTCTCCTACTTGTGTGCCCGGCCTCGGGCCAT
>JAAETV010000024.1 GCA_024227975.1 Actinomycetes bacterium | reverse complement strand
TACGGAGATGTGTATGCCGGGTGATAATACGGAGATGACGGTTGAGTTGATTAATCCGATTGCGATGGATGAGGGTTTGCGGTTCGCTATTCGTGAGGGTGGCCGGACGGTTGGTGCCGGTCGTGTCACCAAGATCATCAAATAGGACCTGAGAAGCATCCAGAACGAGACAGCGGACCCTGCAGGGCTGCAGGGTCCGCTCCTGTTTTCGGACTTGCAATACTGAGATCTGACTCGGATACTCGGTGACCATGTACTCTGCCGATGCCGACAAGTTCCGATTCGACGAGCAGCTCCGAGCCGGCTTCGAAGGCAAGCGCGTGTTGATCACGGGTGCTGGCAAGGATGGAGGCATCGGCCAGGCGTTCGCCCTGACGGCTGGTCTCAATGGAGCCGACTCCGTCGGTGTCCACTTCCATCGCAGCTACGAGGACGGCTTCGATCTGGTAGCCCAGCTCCAAGCCCGTGGGGTCGATGCCTTCCCCCTCCAGGCCGACGTCACCAACCTCCGTGACCTATGGGCCACCCGCAGCTATGTCATCGAGCAGATGGGCGGCTTGCCCCCGAACCTGGTTATCTGCAACTCGGGGTTGACCGAGAGCGGCTACTCGTTCGGTCGTGCCCTGCGCACCATCGAAGACGAGTCCAATGCCCTGCGTCGGGCCCGCGTCCGTCAGCACTTCATCGACAGCCTCCAGGAATCGCGCAGGGTGCTGGACACCAAGATCGACGGGTTCCTTGCCTCGACCCACCTCTGGGCCGGCGAGGCGGTTTACCACGATGAAGACGTGCAGTTCATCTATGTCTCGTCTCGCCAGGCCATCGACCCGGGGCCATCAGTCCCCGGCTACGCCATCTCCAATTGGGCGGTCCTCCGGCTTCCCAAGGTACTCGAGGTCAATCTGGGTCGATCAGCTGAACGGGTCTCGTGCTCGAGCGTGTTATTCCCCTTCATCCGTACGGGCATGACAAACGAGTACGCCGAAAACGAGAAGGTCTACGGGCGCTGGCAGCCGCGGATGTTGGAGACCTACGAGTGCGCCGAAGCCTTCGCTCAGCTCCTGAGTCAGCCCACAGAGGCAATCAACCAGGGCATGTTCGAGCTCCTGGTCGACGCAGTTGAACCCGCTGGCCAGCAGAGCGGCGCCGACCTCGGCGTGGCCGTGACCTGGAAGCAGGTCCATCTCAACGTTGTCGAAGATGAATTACCCTGGAGCGCTGACTCACCCCTGCTCTATGGCGACAGCTCCTGATCTCGATCAGAGTTCACCAGCCCACGAGATACACCATGGCCGCGATCACGGTAAGGACCGAGACAAGGGCCGCCATCGTCACCGCGAGGTTCAACCTCGACTCCAGCCCCGACCCGATGGTGCGGAGATGATTGGTGAACTCCTCGACTTGAGCATCTTGTCTTGATTGGGCCCGGTCGAGATCGGCCCGAGCGAGATCGGTGGCATGTTCGACCGAGCGACGCACCTCACGTTGGAGTCGCAGCCCGAGCCGGCTCAGTTCGTGGCGAAGCTCACCCAACTCGATGGTCAGCTCAGACCTCATTTCGGATGAGTGTTGGTCGAGCTCGGCCGCAAGCTGGTGCAGTTCCTCTCTCGTCGCCGGTGGCTCATCATCGGACAACGGCATGTGGAGCCCCCCTTCCTCGACATGGGATCCTCGTTGGTGTCAATTGGTCGCAATCGGGGAAGCGTCAACCACCCTACTGAAGGGCTCTGACAGCGAGAGTTGGGCCCACCGAGACACCTGGTCCGTCCCCTTCATGGGATGTCACCTGAACGGGCCGGCCTCGAGCCGGCTACGCTGAGATGGTCACAGGTTTGTCACGTAGCCCCTCGGGTACGTAACCCCTTAGCCAGTATCGAGGTCTGATGTGGTGGAGTCGACAGATGTCGACGAGCTGATCGAAGAGGCGAAGGCGGGTGACCACCTGGCCTTCGAAGAGCTGGTTCGTCTCACCTACGCCGACACCTACACCCTGGCATTCCGCCTGGTTGGTGATGAGGAGGACGCACGCGACGTGGTTCAGGAGACCTATCTTCGTGCCCACAAGGGCTTGAAGCGGTTCCGTGGTGATGCCCAATTCTCGACCTGGCTCCACCGGATTACGGCCAATTGCGCCAACACCCACCTTGGGCGACAGGGTCGTCACGACCACGACCCCCTCCCCGACGATCCCGCCATTGCTGACTCTCACCCCCAGACCGATCCGGAACAGCGGGCCGGAATCGGTGATCTGCGCGACCAACTGACCGAAGCCCTGCTCGCCCTCCCGCCCAAGCTCCGAGCTGTTGTTGTGCTCCGTGATATCTACGACCTCCCCCACGAGGCGATCGCAAACCAGCTCGGTATCACCGAGTCAGCGGCCAAGGTCCGCCTCCACCGAGCCCGCAAGCGGCTCAGGGAACGGTTGTATCCACTGGGTGAAGAGGAGCAAGCCCGTGCAGTGTGAGACGATCAGCCTACAGCTGGCCGAGATCGCTGATGGTCTAAACCAGTTGCCGACCAACGCCGAGCGCCACGTCGACGCCTGTCTGCGATGCCAGGCCGAGCTGGCCCAATACCGCAAGCTGTTGCGGGCCTTGACCTCGCTCCGCGGCCACTATCTGGTCCCCGATGACCGTCTCCTGGATGACATCCTGGCCGCTTTGAGGCCACCGGCAACCGTCCACCGGCTTCACCGGCGCAACCGAAAGGCCGCCTACATCGGTGGGATAGCAGCAGCGGCTACCGCGGGCGCCGCTGGGGCCATCGTCATCGCGGCCAGATTGGCGAACCGTCAGAGCCTGGCTAGCTGATTTCATCTCAGCTGATCTTGACTCGGTGAAACCTGAGGCGTTTCCCCTGCCGGCTCCTGCTAGTCTCATTAGAGCCCTATGGCGCCCGGTTGCGCTCGACGAGAAATCTGTCGAATGCCACGCCGAGTTGCAAGGTTCCAGAGGGTGGATCTAGGGCAGTAGCTCAACTGGCAGAGCGCCGGTCTCCAAAACCGAAGGTTGGGGGTTCGATTCCCTCCTGCCCTGCTCTCAGCGCCGAGGCGCGTAGTACGAACGAGAATATGAGGCAGTGACAACATGGCGATGAACCGGGAACAGCGCCGATACCTGCAACGACAGGGGCAGCTCGACGACGAGGGCAATCCGGTCGCGTCCAAGCGCGACCCGAAGGCGACCGCTTCAACCGAGCGGGCGACCCCACGTCAGTATCTGTCCGAGGTCAATTCCGAGCTCCGGCGAGTCAGTTGGCCGACCAGGAACGAGGTCATCAACTACACCATCGTGGTGTTGGTGACCCTGGCTCTGGTCACCGGCCTGATCGCGTTGCTCGATTTCCTGTTCAGTGAAGGCGTTATCCAGCTATTGAGGTTGTGACCGTGACCAATGAAGCCAGCGACATGGAACAGGTGACGGAGGTCGAAGACGACGCCGTTGGAGCAGAGTCCTCAGTCATCACCGATGACGTGACCGTTGACGAGGTTGAGCCGACTCCCGAGCCAACGGTTGAAGCCGAGCCCGCAGCCGAGGTCATCCCCGAGACCGAGGTGGCCGAGACCGAGGTGGCCGAGGCCGTCTCCGAGACCGAGGTGGCCGAGCCCGCGGTTGAGGTCGTCCCCGAGACCGAGGTGGCCGAGGCCGGGGCTGAGACGGAAGCCAAAGAGGCAGAGGCGGTTGAATCAGCCCAGGAAGAAGAGGCACCTCCGGTCAAGCGGGAGTCACCCTATGATCGACCGGGACGTTGGTATGTTCTCCACACCCAGTCGGGCTACGAGAACAAGGTCAAGTCGAACCTGGCCGCCCGTACCCAGTCGATGAACATGGAGGAGCGCATCTTCGAGATCGTGATCCCCCTCGAAGATGTCGTTGATTTCAAGAACGGCAAGAAGGTCGTCGTCCAGAAGAAGGTCTTTCCAGGCTACCTGCTGGTTCGGATGCGTCTCGACGATGATTCCTGGTTCGTCGTTCGCAACACCCCTGGGGTGACGGGCTTCGTCGGAGCCGGCAACAAACCGTCGCCGCTGCCTCGTCGCGACGTCGAGTCGTTCCTGTCGGCCAAGGACGAGGGTGATGAGCCAAGCCGCAAGGGCCGGCCTCGGCTGGAATACGGGATGGGGGAGACCGTCCGGGTCAAGGAAGGTCCCTTCGCCGACTTCCAGGGTGAGATCGTTGAGATCAACGAAGATCAGCTCAAGCTCAAGGTGCTGGTCAACATCTTCGGCCGCGAAACTCCAGTCGAGCTCGAATTCGCTCAGGTCGGCAAGATTTGATCTAGTGCGCCCTTCGGGCGCCGGAGGTTGCGTCCACTGTGGGGCGACCGGCACACTGATTCGTCGCCCGAGAGCGGGCTGGCACCATCACGAAAGAAAGCCAATGGCAAAGAAGCAATTACTTGCTGTCGTGAAAATCCAGATTCCTGCCGGTCAGGCATCACCGGCTCCGCCGGTTGGTACGGCGCTCGGCCCCTATGGGCTCGCCATCATGGATTTCTGCAAGGAGTACAACGCCCGAACCGAGTCCCAACGCGGTCAGGTCGTCCCGGTCGAGATCTCGGTCTTCGAGGATCGGACGTTCTCGTTCATCCTGAAGACCCCGCCGACGGCGGAGCTGATCAAGAAGGCGGCCAGGATCGAGAAGGGTGCTGGTGATCCCCTCCGTGAACCAGCGGGCACGATCACCGAAGCCCAACTCACTGAAATCGCTGAGGTCAAGATGCCCGATCTCAATGCATACGACATCGAGGCGGCCAAGAAGCAGGTTGCGGGCACTGCCCGTCAGATGGGTGTAGCCGTCCGCGGCTGACAGCCACCATCAACAGATCCAAGCCTGTTCGGGAGGACCGAGCCCGACAGCGCGAGGTTTGGCAGCCGCTGAACTTCGTTACGTGCCGCAGTCCGCCAGGACTGCCAACCAACGGGAGCCGACAATGGCGAATGGAAAGAAGTACAAGGACGCAACTCGTCGCTACGATCGGGAGCACCTCCACGGACCGGGTGAGGCCGTCGAGCTGGTCAAGAGCCTGGCCTCGGCCAAGTTCGACGAGTCGATCGACATCGCCATGACCCTTGGTGTCGATCCCCGCAAGGCCGATCAGATCGTCCGCGGTACGGTCGCTCTCCCCTCTGGTACCGGCAAGACGGTCAGGGTTGCTGTGTTTGCATCGGGTGATGCGGCCGCTGCTGCCACCGAGGCCGGCGCTGATCTGGTCGGAGCCGAGGACTTGGTGGCTGAGGTCGAAGGGGGCATGCTCGATTTTGATCTCGCCATCGCTACCCCTGACCTGATGCCCCAGGTCGGCAAGCTCGGGCGCGTACTGGGGCCTCGCGGTCTGATGCCGAACCCCAAGACCGGTACCGTCACCCCTGATACGGCCAAGGCTGTCAGCGAGTTCAAGGGTGGCACAGTCGAGTATCGCACCGACCGATATGGCAATGTGCACGTCTCGATCGGCAAGGCCAGCTTCGATCCCGATGCCCTGAAGTTGAACCTCAGCACCCTCATCGAGGAGATCAACCGGGTCCGTCCCGCCTCGACCAAGGGACGCTACGTCAAGAAGGTGACCCTCTCCTCGACCATGGGCCCTGGTGTCAAAATCGATCCGGGCCGCCTCGATGAGCTAGCAACCGCCTAGCCTGCAAAGAGCAATCAACGGCATACAAGTTCATATCGCCCGAGATCTCAGGTGCCGGCCCGGCCGGATAAACCCTGACGAGGTGACCCTTCCTCATTGACACCCCGCCTTGCAGGGTGACGTGATGTGCTCGGCTCAGGCCGGGTTCGTGGGTACGTGTCGGCGAAATCTGGACGCCGAACAACCACACAAACCCAACACATCACACAAGAAAGGAGGTGCGACATGGACAACCCGAGAGCGGACAAGGTGGCAATCGTCACCGAAGTCAAGGAACGTTTCTCTGGGTCGCCGTCGGTCCTAGTGACTGAGTACCGCGGCCTCAGCGTGAAGGCGCTCGCAGAGCTTCGACGCAACTTGCGACCAGCCGGTGGGGCCTACAAGGTCTACAAGAACACGCTCGTCAGACGAGCAGCTTCTGAAGCTGGGGTCGACATCGAGGAATACCTCGTCGGCCCAACCGCGTTGACGTTCACCGAGACGACCCCTGACGGGGAAGCCGGCGATGTGGTCACCGTAGCCAAGGTCCTCAACGACTTTGCCGTCGCGAACCCCGACCTGGTGATCAAGGGAGGGCTTCTCGACGGAGCCCCCCTCGACGCCGATGGGGTACGCCAACTGGCCAACATCGAGCCACGCGACGTACTCCTGGCCAAACTGGCCGGGCTCCTGGCAGCCCCCATGCAGCAATTCGCTGGATTGCTCCAAGCCGTCCCCCGCGACTTTGCCTACGGGCTCCAAGCCCTCATCGAGAAGGGCGGTGGCGCCGATGCCCCCGCCCCTGAAGCCGATGCCCCCGCCGAGGCCCCATCTGGGGACGACGGAGCCGTCGACGTCCCTGAAGCATCTGACAACAATGAAACCAGCGATGAGGGCTCAAGCCCCACCGCCGCCGAGAACGACGGAGAAGACTGAACCATGGCAACAATGACCAAAGACGACATCCTCGAGGCCATTTCCAGCATGAGCGTGCTGGAGCTGTCCGAGCTACTGAAGGACTTCGAAGAGAAGTTCGGCGTCACCGCGGCCGCTCCGGTCGCCGTCGCGGCCCCCACCGGTGGTGGTGGCGGCGAAGAACCAGTCGAGGAGAAGGACTCATTCGATGTCGTTCTCACCGCGGCCGGCGACAAGAAGATCCAGGTCATCAAGGCCGTTCGTGAGCTGACCAGCCTGGGCCTCAAGGAAGCCAAGGAACTGGTCGAGGGCACCCCCAAGGCTGTCCTCGAAGGCCAGTCCAAGGACGACGCTGAGGCCGCCAAGACCAGGCTGGAAGAAGCCGGCGGCAGCGTCGACTTGACCTAGTGTCTTGATCGGGCTGTCGGTACCGTCCGAGAGCTTGGCCGCTAGGCCAAACTCCAGGCGCCAGGCCCCGTCCCGGCGCACTCGACTTGACCTAGCGCCCCCGATCTGGCTGTCGCGTGCCGCCCTGGGTGAGAAGATATCACTGAGCGCGTCGGGTGCCAGCAGACGATGTGAAGAATGCAACAGACCCCTACGGATGGCCGGGAACCGGCTTCCCCGTAGGGGTCTGGCTGTTCCCGGGGGGACCCGTTGTCGGGTGTTTCGACAAAGAACCTTGACCTGTCGCCGCGGGTCTCTTACGATGCCGCGACCAATTTGGTTGTTGGTTCACCACGCGCGGCATAGGCTGGATAAGCCGTGCTTGCTCCCCTTGTCCGTTTCGGGCCTTTGCTGATGCTGGGTAACAGTCCGAAACTGGTCAACTGTGTTCAGGCACGCTCCGTAGCTCCTCGTGGTCAATCTGGTGGTGCCTCTTGCCTGCACGTACTGTCGCTCGCGACCGCTACTCCTTTGGTAATCTACAGGAAGCTCTCGAGCTCCCTGATCTGATCGCCGTCCAACGTGATTCGTTTCGTTGGTTCCTGGAGCAGGGTCTGTCCGATGCTTTCCGTGATATCAGCCCTATTCGGGACTTCACGGAAACCCTTCAGCTCGAACTTGAGTTCGATCCTCACGATGAGGATCTGAAACCGTATCCCAAGTTCTCGGTCGAAGAGTGTAAAGAAAAGGACATGACGTATTCGGCCCCGATCTTCGTTCGGGCCCGTTTCATCAATGCATCGACCGGCGAGATCAAAGAGCAGACCGTCTTCATGGGCGACTTCCCCATGATGACCGACAAGGGCACGTTCGTGATCAACGGCACCGAGCGTGTCGTCGTCTCCCAGCTCGTTCGCTCACCTGGTGTCATCTTCCAGCCCGGTGAACGATTCCGTCTCCGGAACCTGGCCAAGCACCAGATGGTCACCGGCACCATTCATCCCTACCGGGGCGAGTGGATCGAGTTCGACGTCGAGCAGAAGCCAGGGAAGGATCCAACCGCTGGTGTCCGGGTGGCCCGCAAGCGCCGCCTGTCACTGTTCACCATGCTTCGGGCCCTGGGCTATGACGAGGAGAACGCCCCCGGGTTCCTGGAGGCCTTTGTCCGTCACTACGAGTTCTTGGAAGGCCAGTGGGAGAAGGATCGCGAGATCGCCCCCACCCAAGACGAAGCCCTCGTCGAGATCTACAAGCGGGCCCGGCCCGGCGAGCCCCCGACCTTGGAAGCGGCTCGCACCTACCTCCGCAACGCCTTCTTCGAGAACCGACGCTACGACCTCTCCCGGGTTGGTCGATACAAGCTGAACCGCAAGCTCGGCCCCGAGATCGACAAGCTGGAACGACTGTTCCCCATGCTCGATCTCGACAAGCCCGAGATCGACCAGTCTGTCCTGTCTCGCTGTGAGGTACTGGCTTCGGCCACCTACCTGCTCCACCTGATGATCGCCGAGCCGGGCTACCGCCTCGACGACCAGGACCACTTCGCAAACCGCCGGGTCCGCTCGGTCGGTGAGCTGATCCAGAACCAGGTCCGTATCGGCCTGTCCCGTATGGAGCGGGTCGTCCGGGAGCGCATGACTACCCAGGACGTCGAGGCCATCACGCCTCAGACCCTGATCAATATCCGTCCCGTGGTTGCCGCCATCAAGGAGTTCTTCGGGACCTCCCAACTCAGCCAGTTCATGGACCAGGTCAACCCCCTGTCGGGCCTGACCCACCGTCGTCGTCTCTCGGCCCTCGGCCCGGGCGGCTTGTCCCGTGAGCGTGCAGGGTTCGAGGTCCGTGACGTTCACTTCAGCCACTACGGCCGGATGTGTCCGATCGAGACCCCAGAGGGTCCGAACATCGGTCTGATCGGTTACCTCTCGAGCTACGCCCGGGTCAACGCCTTCGGCTTCCTCGAGACCCCGTATCGCAAGGTCGAAGACGGTCAGGTCACCGACGACATAGTCTTCCTCACCGCTGACGAGGAAGAGGAGTATGTGGTGGCGCAGGCCAATGCCCGCCTCACCGAGTCCAACGCCCTCGCCGACGACCGGGTCTTGGCTCGGCGCTCACCTCAGGCGGCGTCGCTACGTGACCTGAAGCTCCAGTTGGAGCGCGACGTCTTCTTCGGCGCAACGACCGAGATCTCTCAGGTCCCCCGAGACGAAGTTCAGATGATGGACGTCTCGCCAAAGCAGATTGTCTCGATCGGTACTGGCCTGATCCCGTTCCTCGAACACGACGATGCCAACCGCGCCCTCATGGGGGCCAATATGCAGCGTCAGGCCGTGCCCCTGCTGACCGCAGAGGCCCCCTATATCGGGACCGGTATCGAGCGTCGGGCCGCATCTGATGCTGCCGACACCCTCATCGCCCCTGATGAGGGGGTTATCTCCGAAGCCGATGGTCGTCAGCTCGTCGTCGAGTACAAGAATCTCGGCCGCCGGGTCCACCGGCTGTTGAAGTTCGACCGCTCGAACCAGGACACGTGTATCAACCAGAAGCCCCGGGTCTCCGCTGGTGATCGGATCAAGGCCGGCGACCTGCTGGCCGACGGTCCCTCGACCGACAATGGCGAGCTGGCTCTCGGTAAGAACCTCGTCGTGGCCTTCATGCCATGGGAGGGCTACAACTTCGAGGACGCCATCATCTTGTCCGAGCGCCTTGCTCGCGATGATGTGTTGACCTCGATCCACATCAAGGAACATGAGATCGACGCTCGGGACACCAAGCTCGGCCCCGAAGAGATCACCCGAGACATCCCCAACCTTTCCGAGGACATCCTGGGCGATCTCGACGAGCGCGGCATCATTAGGGTTGGCGCCGATGTCGGCCCCGGCGACGTTCTGGTTGGCAAGGTCACCCCCAAGGGGGAGACTGAGCTCACCCCCGAAGAGAGGCTGCTACGGGCCATCTTTGGTGAGAAGGCCCGCGAGGTTCGCGACACGTCATTGAAGGTCCCCCATGGGGAGACCGGCAAGGTCATTGAGGTCAAGGTATTCAACCGTGACGACAGCCACGAGCTGCCGCCGGGCGTCAACCAGTTGGTCCGGGTCTATGTGGCTCAGAAGCGCAAGATCAGCGTTGGTGACAAGTTGGCCGGTCGCCACGGCAACAAGGGTGTGATCTCCCGCATCCTGCCCGTTGAAGACATGCCCCACATGGCTGACGGCACCCCGGTCGACATCATCTTGAACCCGCTCGGCGTTCCCAGCCGGATGAACGTCGGTCAGGTCCTCGAGGCGCACCTCGGCTACGCCGCCCGCTGGGGCTGGGAGGTCGAGGGTGAGCGAGTGGGTGAGGCCCCGGTCCGAGGGACCGAGACCAAGACCCGTCCTTTCACCACCCCCTCCACCCTCGTCGCCACCCCAGTGTTCGACGGGGCCAAGTGGGACGAGGAGGAGCTGGCGGGAGTCAAGCCGACCATCCAGAGCATCTTCGAGAACATGAACCCGGAGTCGGTCGATGGGCTTCGCCTCATCGGCCCCGACGGCAAGGCCACCTTGTACGACGGCCAGACGGGCGACGCGTTCGACACCCCGATCATGGTCGGGATCATGTACATCTTGAAGCTGTCACACCTGGTTGACGACAAGATCCACGCTCGCTCTACGGGGCCGTACTCCATGATCACCCAGCGGCCCCTCGGTGGTAAGGCCCAGTTCGGCGGCCAGCGATTCGGCGAGATGGAGGTATGGGCGCTCGAAGCGTATGGCGCCGCGTACTGCCTCCAGGAGCTGCTGACCATCAAATCCGACGATGTTCTGGGCCGAGTCAAGGTCTACGAAGCCATCGTCAAGGGTGAGAACATTCCTGAACCAGGTATCCCCGAGAGCTTCAAGGTGCTCATCAAGGAGATGCAGGCTCTGTGCCTCAACGTCGAGGTCCTGGCTGAGGACGGAGCTGAGATCGAGATGCGGGAGCTCGACGACGAGCTATTCCGCACCGCCGAGGAGCTCGGCATCGACCTCAGCCGCCCCGAAAGAGGATCCGACGAAGACGACGCAGCCCGCGCCGCCGGCGCTCCCCGCCGCTAGCCCACTTGATCGAACTGGAGACCATGAATGCTTGACGTCAACGATTTCGATCAGCTGAAGATCGGCCTGGCAACGGCGGATTCGATTCGCATGTGGTCAAACGGTGAGGTGAAGAAGCCGGAGACCATCAACTACCGCACCCTCAAGCCCGAGAAGGACGGACTCTTCTGCGAGAAGATCTTTGGTCCGCAGAAGGACTGGGAGTGCGCTTGTGGTAAGTACAAGCGTGTCCGCTTCAAGGGCATCATCTGTGAGCGCTGCGGGGTCGAGGTCACCCGCTCCAAGGTCCGGCGCGAGCGCATGGGCCACATCGAGCTGGCCGCTCCTTGCGTTCACATCTGGTACTTGCGGGGCACTCGCTCCTGGCTGGCCTACCTTCTCATGGGTACCGAGCCCCGTGAGGAGTTGAAGGCCAAGCAGCTGGAGAAGGTCATCTACTTCGCCGCCAATCTCGTGACCTGGGTCGACGAGGATCGCCGGCAAGAGGACATCCCCAACCTCGAAGCCGAGGTCATCGGCGAGCGCGAGACCATCGTCAAGGAGATGGAGCTCCGTCTGGCCGAGCAGCACGAGGAGCTCGAACGTGAGCTCGCCCAGATGGAATCGGACGGGGCCAAGGACACCGAGGTCCGAGCCCGTCAGCGCGCCTTCGACAAAGAACTGGCCGCCACTCGCGAGCAGTACGAAATGGAGCTCGACGTCCTCGATCGGGCGTGGGAGGAGTTCAAGGATCTCTTCCCCCGCAAGATCCTGGAAGACGAGATGCTATGGCGGGAGATGGCAGACCGCTTCGGTGACTATTTCGAAGGTGGCATGGGGGCCGACGCCATCGCCCAGCTCATCGAGCGCATCGACTTCGATGAGGAGGAGATCAAGCTCCGCCTGGCCATCGAGCCAGAAGACGGCGTCAAGCCGCTCTCGGCCCAACGCAAGCAGAAGGCGATCAAGCGGCTGAAGATCGTCGCTGCCTTCAACCGGCGTGATGAGAACAAGCGCCGGATCAACGATCCCCGGGCCATGATCCTCGATGTCGTACCCGTGATCCCACCTGAGCTGCGACCCATGGTCCAGCTCGACGGTGGCCGCTTCGCAACCTCCGACCTCAACGATCTGTATCGACGGGTCATCAACCGGAACAATCGGCTCAAGCGTCTGCTCGACCTCGGTGCACCCGAGATCATCGTCAACAACGAGAAGCGGATGCTCCAGGAGGCCGTCGACGCCCTGTTCGACAATGGCCGCCGCGGTCGTCCCGTGACCGGGCCCGGAAACCGTCCCCTCAAGTCACTATCCGACATGTTGAAGGGAAAGCAGGGTCGGTTCCGTCAGAACCTGCTCGGCAAGCGCGTCGACTACTCCGGCCGTTCGGTCATCGTCGTCGGCCCGACCCTCAAGTTCCACCAGTGTGGCCTGCCCAAGATCATGGCTCTGGAGCTGTTCAAGCCCTTCGTCATGAAACGTCTCGTCGACCAGGAGTTGGCCCAGAACATCAAGTCGGCCAAACGCATGGTCGAGCGCCGTCGCCCCCAGGTCTGGGAAGTGCTAGAAGACGTCATCCAAGAGCACCCGGTGATGTTGAACCGGGCCCCGACCCTGCACCGCCTGGGCATCCAGGCTTTCGAGCCAGTCCTGGTCGAGGGCAAGGCCATCCAGATCCACCCCCTGGTCTGCACCGCTTTCAATGCCGACTTCGATGGCGACCAGATGGCTGTCCACCTGCCCTTGTCGGCTGAGGCTCAGGCCGAGGCTCGAGTGCTGATGCTGTCAGCCAACAATGTGTTGTCACCGGCCCACGGTCGGCCTCTTGTTACCCCGACCCAGGACATGGTCATCGGTATCTTCTACCTGACCGAATATGTGGCCGATGGCAAGGGCGGCGGAGTGTTCCGCCGGATCGATGAGGTCGAGCGGGCCTATGAGGCCGGGGTCATCGGCCTTCATGCTCCGATCGAGTTCCGTCACCCAGACCTGCTCGACACTCCAGCCAACGGCAGCGCTGCGGTCTATCACAAGACGACGGCCGGTCGGGTCCTGTTCAATGAGGCCCTGCCCGACGACTTCCCCTACGTCAACGACGTGGTCAAGAAGCGCGACATCACCCTCATCGTCGACGATCTAGCTACCACATACCCCAAGGCCGAGGTCGCCGCTTCGCTCGACCGTATCAAGGACCTGGCCTTCCGATTTGCGTCCAAGTCTGGCCTGACCGTCTCCATCGACGACGTCCAGACCCCGGTTGAGAAGAAGGAGATTCTCGACATTCATGAGGAAGAGGCCGAGAAGATCGAAGGCCAGTTCCGCAAGGGCATCATCACTGACGGTGAGCGTCGCCAGAAAGAGGTCGAGATCTGGACGGCCGCCACCGACGAGGTGCGAGAGGCTATGGAGGTCAACCTCCGGTCCCGCCAGTTCAACCCGATCGACATGATGGTCGGCTCTGGAGCTCGTGGAAACATGATGCAGGTCCGCCAGATCGCCGGTATGCGTGGCCTGGTTGCCAACCCTCGTGGTGACATGATTCCCCGTCCGATCAAGTCGAACTTCCGTGAAGGCTTGACCATGTTGGAGTACTTCATTTCTACTCCGGGAGCCCGAAAGGGCCTGGTCGATACGGCTTTGCGGACCGCTGACTCCGGCTACCTGACACGTCGATTGGTCGACGTGGCTCAGGAAGTCATCATCAACGATCGGGACCCGTTCGAGGAAGGTAAGCCGGTACGCGGCCTCTTCCTCGACGATGTGAAGCCTGATGGTTACTACAACCGTCACACGGGTGAGGCCTCAGATCCTTCAGACCCCGATGCTCGCATGACTCGGACCTATCTCGAGACACGCCTCTACAGTCGAGTGCTGGCCGACGATATCACTCTCAGTGATGGCACGGTGATCCCCCGAGGCACCATGGTTCGTGAAGAGCAGATGGAGGCCATCCGCGACGATCCTGGGGTCAACCGGGTTCGGGTGCTATCGCCCCTGACCGACGATTCTCCCATTGGGATCACGGGCGACAGCTACGGCATGTCGCTTGCCACCGGAGTCGATATCGAGGTCGGCGAGGCCGTGGGTGTCATTGCCGCCCAGTCGATTGGCGAGCCTGGTACCCAGCTGACGATGCGTACGTTCCACACCGGCGGCGTTGCCGGTGGGGCTGACATCGCCGGTGGTCTCCCTCGTGTCGTCGAACTGTTCGAGGCCCGTAGCCCTAAGGGCAAGGCCACGATGGCTCGTATTTCGGGCACGATCCGCGTTGCCGAAGACGAGGGCAAGGGCAAGGTCGTCACCGTCATTGGTGACGATGGTGGGGAAGATGACTATCTCATCCCCCTCGCCGCCCGTCTCGAAGTGGTCGAGGGCCAAGAGATCACAGCCGGGGAAGCCATCGTCGATGGTCCTCGCGATCCGAAGGAGCTCTTGGAGATCCGGGGTATCCGCGAGACCCAGCAGTATCTCGTCGAGGAAGTCCAGAAGGTCTACCGAGACCAGGGCGTGTCCATCCACGACAAGCACATCGAACTGATTGTGCGTCAGATGACCCGCCGTGTCGCCATCCAGGAACCGGGTGATTCGGACTTCCTACCTGGTGAGCGGTGTGACCAGTGGCGGTTCGCGGATGTGAACCGACGCCTGGTGACCGAAGGTCAACAGCCGGCCGAAGGTCGCCCGGAGATCATGGGTATCACCAAGGCATCACTGGCGACCGACTCCTGGTTGTCGGCAGCCTCGTTCCAGGAGACCACCCGGGTACTGACCGAGGCCGCCATCGAGGGTCGTTCTGACTCCATGATCGGGCTCAAGGAAAACATCATCATCGGCAAGTTGATCCCGGCCGGAACCGGCCTCATGCGCCACCGGGAGCTCGAAACCCGAGCCCCCGACTACCAGCCGATGCCGTTCTACGCGGCTGAAGGCGAAGAGCAGGACCCGGCCCAATGGCTGGCCTCGATCGGAGCCGAAAGCCCCATCGGGAGTGGCAACGGAGCCGAGGTTGCAACCCTACCCACGGCTGCACCAGACGAAATCGGGTGAACAGTAGAAGGGAGCGCCTAGGTGCGCTCCCTTCCTGGCTGTCCCGGTAGCTGCCGGGTTTTAGGTGGGCTTTCGTCACCGCTCCCTAGCCTGGCGTGATGCCTCACGAAACGGCGACATTATTCTTCGCCCTTTTGGCTGTGGTTCTGGCGATGGGTTTGATCGGCTTGTGGAGCGGCCTAGTCCTAGGTCGCGTTCAGGGCAGAGCCCTCGTTGCCCCAGTCAAAGGGGTGGCAGTGGAGCTGGCGACGGCGGTCGCTGTCACTTGCACCCTGGGCTCTTTGTACCTGTCGGAGGTAGCGAACTTCCGGCCCTGTCGGCTGTGTTGGATCCAGCGCGGGTTCATGTATCCGGCCGCGGTGCTGCTGATCGTTGCCCTGGTCACGAGGAGGAAGGCCCTGGTCTGGGTGGCTGGGGCGTTGGCCGTCTTCGGTCTGCCGGTTTCATTGTTTCACCGCTGGGAGCAGGCAGCGGGCGAGGTCGCAGGGTTCTGTGACTCCACCAACCCCTGCTCAGTCCGTTGGGTCAATCACTTCGGGTTCATCACTATTCCCACCATGGCCGCCATTGGCTTCGCCGGCGTGTTTAGCCTGGTAGCACTTCACCTGTTCTGGAGGAACTCATGACTTCGACTTCTACCCAATCCGGCCCGCCAGCATCGTCGAGTCGGGTGTTTGTCTTTGTGGTTGTCGCCCTCATCACCGTTGGTCTGCTCGGCGTTGCCTTTCTGGCCACCAGCCGGGACAGTGTGAGCAGTGATGTGAATGAAGAGCAGACCGCAGATGTAGCGATCGATGGTGATTCCCTGCCCCCCATGCCCGACGGGATCGTCGGGATCACTTCTGCGGCCAACGATTCTGCCGTCGGTTCCATCGTTCCGACCCTGACCGGCACCGACTTCGAGGACAATGAAATCACCATCGAAGCCGACGGCCGGCCAAAGGTGATCTACTTCCTGGCCCACTGGTGTCAGCACTGCCAGGCCGAGGTCCCCGTGATCCAGGAACTGATCGATGAGGGTGCTCAACCTGAGGGGCTCGATATCTATGCTGTCTCGACTGGGGTCGACGCTGGCAAGGGCAACTATCCCGCTCAGATCTGGCTCGCTCGCGAAAACTTCACCCCGGTGACCATCCGCGACGACGACGCCAGCTCTGCGCTCTACGCCTTCGGTGGAGCGAGCTTCCCCTATGTCGTCTACCTCGATGGCAACAACACCCTGCTCGCTCGCACCAGCGGTGGACTCGAGAAGGCCGTGATCGCTGGACTGTGGGAGACGACAGCAGCTAGTTGACAATCTAGGTGCGGGGGGCCGCCTGGAGTTTCGGCCCAAAGGCCGAAACATCCTAGGTTGGTGCCATGTTGAGGGCACAGTGGAGTTCGGCCGGGGTCGGAACCGTCGAGAGTGAACCGGGGCCGAAACCCGATGGGTGGGTTCGCTTGGCTGTCACCGGCTGCGGGATCTGCGGTAGCGACCTCCATGTCTATAGAGGAATGCAGGGTGGGGTCCTGGCTCCCGGCGATTTCGCAACACCGGGCCATGAGATCGCCGGTCGCATCGTCGACGGCCCGACCGGCATGGCCGATGTCATATACGCCGTCGAGCCTTGGGTCGGCTGCCAAGGGTGTGACCATTGTGTGCGGGGCGAGCCCGTCTTGTGCGAGGACGGTCTCCTGCTCGGCGTCAGCCAGGGCGGTGGCCTGGCTGAGCTCGTCGACGTACCGCCTCGCCTCCTCCATCCCGTTGATGAACGGGTCGATGGAGCCCTGGCCACCATGGCCGAGCCGTTCGCGGTCGCCGTCCGGGCCGTCCACCGGGCCCGCCTGACCGAGATCGACGAGCGGGTCTTGGTGCTGGGTGGAGGCAATATCGGATTGCTATCGGGTCTGGCCGCCCGGGATCGGGCGGCCAGAGTCGGCATCACCTGTCGCTATCCTCATCAGGCCGACCTGGCCAGCCGCTTCGGCCTCGAAGCGATCTCTCCCGACGAGGTCGACGCCTGGGCCGACGAGCAACGCCCAGGGGTCGTCATCGAGACCGTCGGGGGCGAAGCCGACACCATGAGCGAGGCCATCCGCTGCGCTCGCCGGGGTGGCCGGATCGTGGTCGTTGGCGTGTTCGGAAGCCCCCGCCCCACCGACTACCGGGACCTTGTGCTGAAGGAGCTGGAGGTAGTCGGTTCGTTCATCTACGGTACCGTCGGCAGCGGCTCAGAGTTTGGGGCTGCGGTCAGTCGTATGGGCCCGGTCGCCGCCGAGCTGGCCATTCTCCAGACCCACCACTATCCCCTAGCCGAGGTAGCCCAGGCTTTCGCCACGGCCGACGACAAGGCCAGCCTGGCTGTGAAAGTCACTATCGGGTGACGAAGTCCGCCGTGGTACAGCCACACCGGCGGTGGTCAGCCGCGACCCCGAACCTCGCCGATGACACGGTCGAGGCTAGTATGGATGCAGACGGAGGTGGAGAAAACTGTGAGTGGTCTGGCGGGCTGTGGCGGATGACAATGATCCGGGAATCGATGGCCTGACCAGGTTCAGGCGAATCGGTTCCGGCGGTTTCTCGACGGTCTACGTAGCCTGGGAGGCGGATTTCAGCCGGTGGGTGGCGGTCAAGGTCCTCCATGACCTCGACGAGGCCGCGCATCGCCGTTTCGACCGGGAGCGGAGCCTGATGGGGCGGTCGTCGGGTCATCCGAACGTCATCACCCCGATCCGCTCTGGTCTGACCAGCAAAGGCAGGCCCTACCTGGTCATGCAGTACATGGAGGGTGGCTCACTAGAGGACATCATCAAGCGGGGCGAAGTACTGCCGTGGAGGGAGGCCGTCGCTCTCGTCCAGCCCATCGCCGAGGCACTGGGGGAGAGCCACCGCAGTGGCGTCCTCCACAAGGACGTCAAACCAGCGAACATCCTCCTGGCCCGAAACGGCACCCCGAGCCTCACCGATTTCGGCATATCGAGCATCCGGGGTTCAGCCGCGACCCAGACCGCGTTCACCTTCGCCCACACCCCGCCGGAGACCTTTGTCCATGGGGTAGACGGCCGCGACGAGCGGTCGGATCTGTACTCCCTGGCCTCCACCCTCTACAACATCATCGCCGGTCATGCCCCCTTTCGACAGAAAGGCAACGACTCTCAGCTGGGATGGGTCCATCGGATCGCCAATGACCCGGTACCTGGCCTCGGCGTGGACCCCTACCTCGACCAGTTCCTGGCCTCGGCCCTGGCCAAGGATCCGGCCCACCGGCCACAGAACGCCCAGGAGTTCATCGCCGGTCTCGATCGGGTACTGGCAGGTGGCGATCCGCTCGTGGCTCAGGGTTCAGCGGCATCAATATCGCCAGTACCGGGATCACCAACGGGATCGCTGGGAGCCGCCCCCATACCGTCACCGAGGTCAGTTCCTGCCTTCACCGTCCCGAATTATCACCAGAGACGGTGGGTTGATGCGGCCGGTTGGGTGGTGGCCATAGTGGCAGTGCTCGCGGTCGGGGGTGCCGCATGGTTTGCCTTCCTTCGTGAGCCGACCGATCAGGTGGCGG
>JAAETV010000023.1 GCA_024227975.1 Actinomycetes bacterium | reverse complement strand
CTATTTATATTATTTGATTTAATTAATAAATGAGCATATTTTAGTAGTTTTACATTAATTTTGAATGTATCTATATTTTTTAGATGTTCAGAGTATTGATTAGTTTTAACTAACCTAAATCGTACTATACTGTAATCGTACTATCGACCCCCCAGGCCAGATTTTGCACGTTTTAATATTCGTCCGGATTAATATTCGTCCCCCTGGCGGTCGAATGTCCGAAAAAATAAGGAATTTGAAAATATCGTGAATGTTGTGTACAGTAAACTTGTGTACTGTAGTAATACAGGGCCTACGATACCATAAACCTAAGAATATGCCCTTAAGCAAATCCCCTATGTTGAAGGAAAAAACGGTACTAAATTTCGTCCGGATTAATATTCGACCCCCAGAGGGGGGGGGGGGGGGTGGGCAATTGGATGAATATATAATTGAGACGAATATTAATAAGATGACCGAAAATATTCGACCCCCAGAGGGGGGGGGGGGGGGCCGGGATGGGAAGAGCACCCGCCGGACCTCCAGCCCCTAGCTTACCTCGTTTCCCGCCTCCTGCTTGAAAAAAAAAAAAAAAGAGATGGCGGGATGCATGGGGGG
>JAAETV010000022.1 GCA_024227975.1 Actinomycetes bacterium | reverse complement strand
TCGATGTTCGTGTACTCGATGAGGTCCCGCTGCTCCGCCTCCACTGCTCGCAGGGTGACTTGAGCGTCCGTTGTGTCATCGGAATCCGATGAGGAGCTGAGTGACACGATGACGACGGCAGCGAGGATGGCAGCCACTAGCCCAGCGGCCAGAAGCTTCAGCCAGGGCGGCGAGGATGTGTCATTGGACGGCTGCCGTTCTGATGTCGGCGGTTGGCCGTTGCTTTGCGTGGGTGCTTCTGGGCCGTCAGTGTTGGACCCTCGTGTAAGAACTGGCACTAGTTGTTCCCTCTAGAAGGACCGCCCGCACCGAAGGCTGCTTGGCACTCTTGGACGGCGTCAGCATTCGCGGGGTCGGTCGGGTCGAAATTGTCGCCGAAGATCGCGGCGGGGCCGCCGGCGAATCCGCCGCTGAGATCAGGGTCATCGACATCGAATCCCAGGTCTCGGAGGCACTGAGTGAAACCGAGAAGCCTGTCTTCGATTTCGGATTGATCCAATCCAGCACCGGGGAGGAAGCTCGCCCCGGCAATGAGGTCACCGCAGACCTCAAATGCGTCGGTTACGTCCGGGTCGTTCGGGTCGATGTTGCTGTTCGCTCCGGGCTGGAACAATTGGATCGATCCATCGGCGTTGACGGTCGGATCTGCGAGATCGACACCTTCGCCTCGCATGCACTGCGTGAATGCGAGGGCGAGCTCTTCATCGGTTTGGTCAGCGGTTGTATCGGTGGCGTCGGCGTCGGGTTCGTCGACGCTCGCATCGGCACCTGGCGGTTCGACGTCTGGGGCTTGGGTGCCTTCGACAACGATCAATGGCGCAGCCTCGACCGTGCCTTCCCCATCCGATCCGCATGCAGCCGCGCCGAGCACCAAAGCGAGGAGGAGGATGAGTAGATTTCGTGACTTCATACGGGTTTCCTTCATGTCGAAGCGGAGGTGGTTTCCGCGTTGATGAAGGGCAGCGTGAACCGTCAACCTGTCGACCCGTTGAATTCCACCTCCGGACTTCCTGTGGATCGCCGTGCGGCTCCTCAGGAAATCCACAGGATTCGTTCGATCAACCCACAGCAACTTGGGCCATGCTGTCTGGTATGAGCGCAGCGAAGGTTCTGGTGGTCGATGACGAGGAGAACATCTCGTTCCTGGTGGCCTCCGCCTTGCGAATGGCCGGAATGGACGTCGAGACAGCCGAGACTGGCAGCTCCGCTCTGAGCCTTGCGGACAGTTTCAGGCCAGACGTTCTTGTCTTGGACATCATGTTGGGTGATGTCGATGGCCTCGACGTTCTACGAATTCTCCGCTCTCGTGGTCACACCGCCCCGGTCCTGTTCCTGACCGCGAAGACCTCAACCGCAGACCGAGTGAAGGGTCTGACCGCTGGCGGCGACGACTACATCACCAAACCGTTCGCGTTAGAGGAACTCGTGGCTCGGGTGCAGGTCGCGCTGCGGAGAACCGGAGTTGTTGACTCGTCCGCGATTCTGGCGGCTGGCGATGTCGAGCTCGACGACGATGCGCATCAAGTCACCAAGGATGGAGAAGCTGTCCACCTGACGCCGACCGAATACAAACTCTGTCGCCTGTTGTTGACCAACGCCGGCCGGGTCGTGTCACGCGGCCAAATCCTGGACCACGTCTGGGAGTACGACTTCGACGGCGAGTCCGCAATCGTCGAGACCTTCATCTCGTCGCTTCGCAAGAAGCTCGACGACTCCGAGCAACGGCTCATCGAGACCGTTCGA
>JAAETV010000021.1 GCA_024227975.1 Actinomycetes bacterium | reverse complement strand
GGTGCCCTGTGTGCTTGCCCTACTGCTAGCCAACAGGGGCGTGCTCGGCTGGACGGTGGTGGACACCGCTGGACAGTCCCGCCAGGGTCGGTGGGAGGTCGGCCTGGTGTCGGGGCGCCTCACACGCGAGAGGTCACAAGTTCAAGTCTTGTACGGTCCACAACGTTTGCGCTGGTTGAGGCCCTTTGGGGTCGCGGTGGCTTCCACTGGGTAGGTCCGAATGTGATGTGAGGCAAGCACGTGGCTAGCAGCGTCGTGATCCTCGCAGGACTGGTGAGGGGCTCGCGGGGTGTAGCCCTCGTGGGGTAGTCTGTTGGTCATGGCGATGAAGGCTCAGGATCTCCGGCGACAGGTGCTTGCGCTCGCCGATGATGAGCGTGCGGATCTTGCTGCTGAGTTGCTTGCGAGCCTTGAGGCTGATACTGAGGACGACGCCGAAGTGGTTCGGGTTGTGTGGGCTGAGGAGATCGAGCGTCGGGCTCGGATGGTGATTGTTGGGGAGTCGCCGACTGAGCCGTGGGAGACCGTTCGCCAACGGGTCATCGACGAGCTGGCTGGGTGAGGCTGCCCGTCGGTTTCACCGCCGAGGCCAGTGACGAACTCCGAGACGCTAGCGGGTGGTACGAGGATCGTCGGGCTGGTCTTGGGCTTGTATTCGTGGCGGCAGTCGACCGGGCGGTGGACCAGGTTTCTCG
>JAAETV010000020.1 GCA_024227975.1 Actinomycetes bacterium | reverse complement strand
TGCTCATATGCGAACAGCAAATCAGTCGTCCCATCTCCATCGAAATAACCCTACGATTTGTATATAAACATTTATCGATTAGACTTTTACCATTGGATTTTGCATCAACTGATAGACGATCATGCTAGAAGTTAAACACCCAGCCCGGGATTTCAACGGCATCAACCAGGATGGTGAAAGCGTCAGCCTGTCGCAATTTCAGGACGAGAAAAATCCTGCACTCTATTTCTACCCCAAGGACGATACGCCGGGTTGTACCATCGCGGCGAACGAATTCTCCGATTTGATCGATCAATTTACCACCACCGATACCGTGGTGTCGGTGTTTGCTTTTGGGCCGGTGCGGCACTTCGACAAAAACACCGTAGAGTCAGCCAGGTTCACTCCCCGTTTGGATGCCGACGCCGACTGTTTGCCTATAGGTTCCGACGGCTCGAATATGACGTGGGTCATGCAGTCGTTATGAGGATTTAGCATGTCTAAAAACATTTACTATCACAACCCACGA
>JAAETV010000019.1 GCA_024227975.1 Actinomycetes bacterium | reverse complement strand
CGGGGCCGTTGTCGGACGATCTCCGCGCGCAGTGAAACGATTCATCAATTTGTATCGCATTGTCAAGGCAAGCCATCGCAAGGCTAGTATCGCAGGGTTTTCAGAAGGAGATGGCGGTTTCAAGGCGCCACTATTCCTACTTGCCATAATTTGCGGTAACCCCAAGGATGCCGATATTTTGTTCCGCTATTTCGTATCCGCGGATGATACTAAAACTCTGGTGGCAGTTATCCGCGAAGGCGAGCAACAGAACCATTTTTTCCAACAGTTTAACGGGGCTGGGGATGAAGGTGAGCATGAGACAATTTTAAACCGCTTGAAAGATACAGAAATCTATCCAGCTGGTTTCAACAACATGAACAACCCAGATATACTTGCCCATATTCGTATTGCACTTAAGCAGAAAGTTGGTTCCCAGGCCTGGATCCATTTAAGTGAAGTGGTTAGGGAAAATGCAGATGCAATAAACCAGCTGGAAATGAAAACAGTGAAGGAATGGATACCAGAAGTCGCGAGGTTTGGTTACCGGGAGTGGATTGAATAGCCTGGAACTAAT
>JAAETV010000018.1 GCA_024227975.1 Actinomycetes bacterium | reverse complement strand
CTGGACGTCGTGACATCGATGTCGTCGATGCCCAGAATCGAGGCGAGGAAGGTGTCGGCGTTGACGGTGGCGGTGACGGCCACCCGACCGCTGATGGGATCTGGAAATCCGTCGCACCCGACGAGGAGTGCGGTCGGCTCGTTCTGGGCCAAGTAGCTCGTCGCCGTTCCGCACGCTGCGCCGGGGTTCTCGGTGGCATAGTCGTAGGCGGCGGCAAGGGCGGAGGCGTCGGTGGCGGTGACGAGATCCTCCTTGATCCGTCGACCGTTGCCAACATCGATCACGAGGGCCGAGGTGCCAACCAGGATGCCCATCGTGAGGGCCACGAAGGGCAGGACCATCCCGCTCTCGTCATCAAACCTCAGGGTGCGCTGTCTCAAGCCTCGCACCGGAACACCGCCGATCCTGTCAGGCTCTTGTCCCATGCACCGGCGAAGGGGATCTGGATGTTGTGTTCGTGCACGACCGTCACCGTGATCTGCTCGCCTTCGCGCCCGGCACAGGGCCCAGGGGTGACGTTGATCTCGTCGGCGGTGAAGCCCAAGGTGTCGTTCACCCGATCGGTGATGTCTGACACGTCGGACGTGGTGAGCGATCCGAGGCGGGCGCCCCTTCGTGCCCCCGCCTCGATCGCCTGCGCCTTGCTGAATGCAATTCCGAGCTCGATGATGCCGAAGACGAGCATTAGCAGGACGGGCAATACAACGGCCAGCTCGGCCATGGCGGAGCCCCGCTCCGACTTGTCGGACCGGTTTGGGGATCTCCGTGCTGCTGCCACACGCATCGCCATGCACCCACACCCATCATCAAGATAGGTCATCGAGCCTACAGGGCTACGCTCCTCGTGCGTGACGATCGGTCAGCCTCGCGGGCTGAAGGCTGTCGGGGTGGCGGCTCGAAGCTGGGTGATCGCGGCTTGCTCCCAGCGTTCGATCAACCCCCAAGAGCGGCAGTCGCATCGTTGAAGGCGTCGACGATCGCGTTGGCGAGGTCCGGGATGACTACGGCGACCACGATTGCGAGGAGAAACAGCAGAAGGGCGTACTCGGCCAGGCCTGCTCCTCGCTCGCTACTCAGCGAGTCGGCCAGCCGGCCTCGGGCTGCAACAAAGGCTCGCATGAGGTGCTGGGGGTTTACCGACATGAGTGTCGCCTTCCGTTTGGCCTGAGTTGTCCTCAGATTGATTGTCCAAGCTTGCATAAGCCTGTCGATACCAGTGTGTGGTGCCATGCCCCATATGGGTCATCGCTCTCGAGCGCGAGAGATCAGGCCTGCTCCGAACATCATCCACTACTGGATTTGGGTGAAATCACCCATGGATTGAGCGATACTTCAAGCGGCTGGGTTAGCCTCGCCGTGGGGCCACAGGTGACGGGACGGCGGCCGATGAGCGGAGAGCAAGGGGTGACGGGTGGAAGGCGTTTGTTTGCGCCACAGCCGCGACCCGGACCTCCAATCGGTTCGGCCTTCGTCGGTCTCGCGGTGGCAGGCATCGTCGGACTAGCGCTGGTCACGCTCGTCAAGGGAACCGTGCTCGATCATTCCACAAGCGTTACTCTGGTTGGTCGTCTGGGGGTTGTCGCAACCACGGTCTTCGCTGTCGCCACGCTCTTCTGTATCTACCGGACGTTCGTGTCGGCCAGCTGGGTGGCGGCCGTGTTGGCCACGGTTCTCTACGGACCGGCCGCCGTATGGGCCTGGCTGGTCTTCGTCGAGGGCTCGGTACCCAGCACGCACTTCACCACCGCTGGGTTCATCGTGTCCGCCGCTATCTCAGTGGTACTACTGTCCCGTGGTCTGTCCGAGGCTCGTTGGGCGGAGGTGTTCGGTGGTCTGGCTGCGGCTGATCTGGTGTTCTCGGTCATGCCCTTCCGCGGTGACGAACCCCAAGAGTCGCTCGTCTTCGTCGCCTTGCTCGTGGCATTGGCCGGAGCAACCGGCCTCTATGGGCTCCTGGTGGACGTCGAGCTGAGCGCCTACGAATCGCTGGATGAGATCCAGCAGTCCAACGAGGTGCTGGTCAGGGAGAACAAGCGCAACAACGAGCTGCTCCACGACCTTCGAAGCGGGCTGTTGTCGATCGAGGCGGCTGCCCTCTCCTCGGGGTCGGGGCTGTCAGCGCCAGTTTCCAGCGAAGCAGCTCGCTTGCGCCGCCTCACCGCCGTCTATCGCGACGGTCCTCCATCGTTTGATCTCGTCCCTGGTGTTCGTGATCTGGTCGCGTCCAAGGAGGCCGCGGGTGCCGTCCTCGCTTTGTCGGTGCCGTCCCGCGTCGAGGTCACTGGTGATGAGTCCGAGGTGTTGGCCATCGTCGAGAACCTGATCGCCAATGCCCAACGTCACGGACGTTCACCGGTGGAGATCCAAGTCGAATGCGCCAATGGCACCGTCGAACTGAGTGTTGCCGACAGTGGTGGCGGAATCGACGAATCGGTTCGAGATCGAGTATTCGAGCGCGGAGTCACCACCGACCCCGAGGGG
>JAAETV010000017.1 GCA_024227975.1 Actinomycetes bacterium | reverse complement strand
CGGAGGGAAGCCTTGGCTCCGAACCGTTCGCCCGCCACCCGGATCTCGAAGTTCCCATCCTTCACGAAGTCGGCCGTCACCCCGTCCTCGTGTTCCACGTATCCAAACCCCATGGCACCGCCCAACGTGTGGCCATACGCCCCCGACCGCAAGTAGCCCACCGGCTTCCCGTTGTGGAGGATCGGCTCTTCTCCGTAGAGAAGGGGCTCGGGATCATCGAGGAGGAATTGGACAAGTCGCGAGGTGAGAGGCCGGGCCTCTCTTTGGGCCAGCAGGGCATCGCGCCCCACGAACCCACCCGGCTTGTCGAAGTCGATGGCAAAACCGAGACCCGCCTCGAGCGGTGAATCGGAGTTTTCCATGTCTAGGCCGTAGTCGAGCCTTCCCGCCTCCGTGCGAGTGCTCTCGAGCGTCTCCATACCAGCATGGACGAGCCCGAACGAGGCCCCAACGTCAACAATCCTGTCGTACACACCGAGGGCGAAGTCGGTCGGGATGAAGAGCTCCCAGCCCAGCTCTCCGACGAAGCTCATCCGCGCTGCCAACCCACGGCCGTGGTGCAGATCGACTTCCTGGGCCGTGTAGTAAGGGAATGCCTCATTGCTCAGGTCGGCCAGGGTCACCTGACTCAGGAGATCTCGTGACTCGGGGCCCTGCACGCTGAGCAGGGTGTAGCCAGAAGTTACATCGGTGACATAGAGGCGTGCCTCTGCCGGTTGGCCGCGACTCAGCATGGTCTCGACCCGACGGTGGAACATCTCGGCTGCGACCACGAGGAATCGGTCATCGCCCATGCGGGTCACCGTCACATCGGCTTCGACACCGCCACGTTCATTCATCCATTGGGTGTACACGCACTGGCCAACGGGAACGGCGACATTGTTGCCCGAGATCCGATTCAGTACCGCCTCGGCGTCTGTGCCCTGAACCAGGAACTTCGACATGGATGACATGTCGAACAATGCCACTGCACTCCGGACTGCCCGGTGCTCGGCTGCATGGAACTCGAACCAGTCCTGACGGGCGTAGCTGAGCCTGAGCTCGATATCGGCGTCGGGCGGGGCGAACCAGGATGTGTTCTCCCAGCCCGACGATTCGCTGAAGTGGGCCCCCGCCTCCTCCAAGCGTTCGTGCAGCACCGACCGACGGACATCACGGGCCGTTGTCGGATGGGAGTGAGGCCACGATCCGGTGGAGTGAAGACGGCCCAGAAGCTCCACGCTCCGCTCAGCCAGATAGGGACGGTTCGTCTGAAACGGTGACAGCCTGGCGATATCGACGTCGGTGACGTCGACTGGGGCAACACCATCGACGATCCAACTGGCCATGATCGATCCCGCTCCCCCACCAGTGAGGATCCCCAACGAATTGAAGCCGGCGGCGACGAAGAAGTTGGTGAGCTCAGGAGCCTCCCCCATGAGGAAGCCGTTGTCAGGAGTGAAGCTCTCCGGCCCGGTGAACAGCTTGCGAATCCCCACGTTCTCCAGGCCGGGCAAGATCTCCATCGCGTACTGGAGGAAGGGTGCCAGCCGATCCCAGTCCGATGGGATCTCACCGAAGCTGAAGTCGTCGGGGATGCGGTCGAGTGCCCATGGCGCCGCCACCGGCTCGAACAGCCCCACCATGAGACCACCGGTTTCCTCGCGGTAGTAGGCGAATCGATCGGGATCCTCGAAGATCGGGAGGTCGGAGGAGATCCCGTCGAGCGGTTCGGTGATCAGATAGGCGTGCTCGATGGCCTGAAGGGGCACCGACACACCAGCCATGGCCCCTACTTCACGGGCCCACATCCCGGCACAGTTGACGACATACTCGGCCTCGATCGCTCCCCCGTCGGTGACCACCCCGGTGACTCGGCCGTCGTTTCGGGTGATCCCGAGCACTCGGACGTCCTCGACGATACGGACGCCCCCCATCCTGGCCCCCTTGGCCAACGACATCGCCACATTGTAGGGATCCGCCCTCCCCTCGTTGGCCGTGTAGAACCCGGCTGTGACATCCCTGGCATCGACCTGAGGCCACATGGCCGCCACCTCGGCACCGGAGATCTCCTCACGATCGATCCCCATCAGCTTCAAGAAGTCGGCTTCACGCCGCAGCTTGTGGGTTCGTTCT
>JAAETV010000016.1 GCA_024227975.1 Actinomycetes bacterium | reverse complement strand
GCCCACACAGTTGTTTGCTACGACGCATACCTGCCCGAGTCGCGCCGGATGTCGACCGATGGCTTCGTTGTCATCCATGTCGCTGTGGTTCAGGGTGATGCTGGCGCCCCTTCTGATCCGGTGGTGCTCCTGCACGGTGGCCCGGCCGTACCGATGATGGCTGGGTTCCTTCCCGATGTCGGCAACGGGTTCCAGCTGATGTACGGAAACCGAGATGTCATCGTCTTCGATCAACGTGGCACCGGCTTTGCGGCCGATCCGCGGCTCAACTGCCCATTGGAAGAGACGTACCGCGACTCGCTCCAGAACGATATTGCTGAGAGTGGCCTCGAATGGCTCGCTCGGCACACGACACCGTGCATCGATGATCTCTTGGATGTGGATCTCGCTTCCTTCTCGGCGCGAGAAATCGCGTCTGACACGTCGGACATCGTAGGGATGCTCGGGTACTCGTCGGTCAACCTCTTCGGAGCTTCGTTCGGTAGTCGGATCGCGCTCACATATGCCGCCCTGGCAAGCCCCAGCACGGTGCGCTCAGTCGTGCTGGAAGGCCCCTACCCGCCCGATGTCGACGGAGTTGCTCGTCGAGGTGAGGCTGCATCGGCAGGACTCGGAGCGCTGTTCGACGCGTGTCGGAGAGACCCCTCGTGCAACTCGGCCTACCCGGATCTGGAACCCCAGCTGGTCGACGTTGTGACGCGGCTCGACGACACGCCGCTGATCCTCGCTGGTGGGGAGGTGGTCAATGGCCACCGTTTCATGGAGGTCGTATATCGAACCGCATACTCGGGTTCTGGGATTCAGCGCATTCCACGCCTCATCGGAGACACAGCGCAAGGTGACCTGGCCCTTCTCAGCGAGCTGCTGG
>JAAETV010000015.1 GCA_024227975.1 Actinomycetes bacterium | reverse complement strand
GTGGCGCCCTACCAACTGGCGGTGGAGATCGACGAACGAGAAGACAGCCAAGCAAACGCTGCCGTGGGCTGGTACAACCTCTCGGATGCGTTGATACAGGTGGGGCGGCTGCGGGACACACACCACGCCGCCCTCACCGCCCTCTCTCTCAGCCGAGAACTCGACAACCAGTTCCGGGAGGCCAACAGTCTCCAGTTGCTGGGGACGGTGCTTGCGGTCAGTGGTGTCGGCCCAGACTCCGAGGCCGCCCTCCAACGATCAATCCGCCTCAACACTGAAACCAATCAACTCCAGAGCCAGGGAGTCGGCACTGCCTATCTGGGTGAGCGGGCGTTGTGGTTCGGTGATCCCGAACAAGCCCGACAACACGCCGACCGAGCCTGGGAACTCGCCCACCACGACCGCCACGAGCGGGACTTCATCCGTGCGGCCAGGATCCAAGGGACCGCAGCCCTCGCCCTCGATGACCTCGACACCGCCAACGAACGACTCCACCACGCCCTCAACCGAGCCCGAGCCACCAACAACGTCGAAGAAGAACTCCCCACCCTCATCGCCCTCGCTGAACTACACCACCGCCAGGACCAAACCAACCAAGCCCGAGAACACCTCAACACCATCACCGAACCCGCCACCCGAGGCCCCTACCCCACCCACCACGCAAACGCCCAAAACCAACTCGCCCGCATCGAACTCGACACCGGAAACCACCCCGCCGCCATCACCGCCGCAACCCACGCCTACCACCTCGCCTGGTGCGACGGACCCCCCTACACATCCGCCCACACCCTACAAACCGCCGCCAACCTCCTCAACCAACTCAACACCCCCCCACCCCAACCCCCACCCTTCAACCCAAACAACCACCAACCCCTACCCCACACCGACATCAACCCCCAATAACAACACCCCAAACCAACCCCACCAGCAGGGTGCGTAGTAGCCGACGAACCGCAGACTCAGCGAACCAACCCACAACCCTCACAACCGCTCAGGCACACACAACTATCAAGCAGTACTGCTCGCTCAGAAACCACAGTCGGGACTAGTCATCGTCAGCTCGGCTCGGCACATTGGCTTCAACCATAAGGCAAGCCATAAGGCAAGCAGTTAGGCAAGCAACAGGGATAGTCCTGGCCACGGATACTCCGAGTCTCCTAGTCGATGTAGTTCTGTGACCAGCGGAAACGTGTGGCGGAGGAGGTGGGATTCGAACCCACGGACCCTTGCAGGTCACACGCTTTCCAAGCGTGCCGATTCGGCCGCTCTCGCACTCCTCCAGTTGTCGGTGACTCCGTCGTGTCACCACGACCAAACCACCAGACGGACCGACCCGGAGATCGATCCGACACGGTAGGATATCGGAACGAACCCGATCAGCCCGTGGGGTTGCCGGGGTTCGCCTATCTGTTCTGGCAGGTGGTGGTCGGGTCCTGTGCAACTAGGGCTCGTGAACCGAGTCAGGGCCGGAAGGCAGCAGCTCTCAGCGGAAACCTCAGTGTGCCGCAGGCAGCCTGGCCGCCACTTGCGAGAACAGATAGGTCGATCGGGACCGAAGGCGGGGCATACCCGACCTCTGCCAGCGTCAGACCGTCACCCGCGAGGTTGCCCCGCAACCTAGTTGCTGTAGAAGTTCTGCGTCGCCCACGAACGGTTGGTGCCCTTGTAGTAGCCGACACCGAGGTTGGTGAACGTCCCCGCCAACAGAGCGCAGTAGTGGCCCGTGTCCGACTCCCGCCAGCCGTTGAAGAACACCCGGGCGGCCTCCGAATCCGGGTAGCCCTCGAACCACGCGATGTTCTCACCGGTAGCCGACCAGCTGATTCCCAACTGGGCGTAGATCGCCGATGCCTCACTACTGGGCCGATGGCTGAAGTTGTTGGAGGCATCCATCTGCATCGACCAATCCCGAGCCAGATGGATCGAAACCGACTCTGCCAATCCCAAGGCCGGCACCGCTGTGGGGTGGCCAGTGACCGGATCGATCGTGATCCCATAGAACGGCTCAGAAACGCACGGTGGCATCGGCCCCCGGCGCGCAAGCGGCCCGGCCGGATTGGTCCGAAGCTCATTGGTCAGCCGGTAGATCTCCAGCTCCACGGCATGGTGTCCGGCCGGGGGGGCTGTCGTCGCCGAGGAAGGAGTCACCGATGAAGAAGCTGTCGTCGTCTCGACCACGGTCGACGATGTTTCTTCGACCGTTGTCGAAGTTTCGATCGTTGTCGTGCTCACCTCTGCCGTCGTCGACGGAGCAGTCGGGGCCGTCGTGGCCACCACGGTTGTCTCAGATGATGAGCTCGGCAGGCTGGCCCCGATGGCCGGGGCCGTTGCCAGCAGTGCCGACTGGGCCACTGCCGCAGTCGTCGTCGGCAGGACGAGATCCTCCCCCGTAGGGTTCTGGATGAACTGTCCCTGGTCCAAGGCTCCGCTCGGTTCGTCGCTCATCATGGAGCGCACACCGATGAAAGCGCCGAGCAACGCCAGTACGAGTGCCGAGCCACCGATCAGAATCGATCGCTCCTGTGGGGTCATGGTTGAGAGCCTCCGCCAGATGAGTCGATCCCCGTCGCTTCATCTCTTTCAATGTTCAAGCACTACCCCACCCGATGTTGTAGCAGATTGGTGACGACTTTCATCGGCCTGAAGCATTTCTCGTTGCCGCCGGACCCGAAGCCCACACTCAGGGCCGAAAGGACGGCGGCCCACCGGTAGGCTCCAAACGTGGCCTACCAGTCCTTGTACCGCCGCTATCGATCCCGGAAGTTCTCGGAGGTACTCGGCCAGCCGCATGTGACGAGCGCATTGCGTACCGCCATCGCTGAGGGTCGCGAGAGCCACGCCTACCTGTTCAGCGGACCCCGTGGCACCGGCAAGACCTCGACCGCTCGTGTTCTGGCCAAGGCGCTCAACTGCGAGAACCTCAGCGACGGTGAGCCCTGCACAACCTGCGAGAGCTGCGTTGCCATCGAAGAGGGCAAATCGTTCGACCTCCACGAACTCGACGCCGCCAGCCACAACAAGGTCGACGACGTCCGTGACCTGATCTCGAAGGTCCAGCTCGGTTCCCCTGGCCGAACCAAGGTCTACATCCTCGACGAGGTCCACATGCTGTCTTCGGGGGCCGAGAACGCCCTACTGAAGACGCTGGAGGAGCCCCCTGAGCACGTTGTGTTCGTGCTGGCGACGACCGAGCCGCAGAAGGTGGTTGCCACCATCCGCAGCCGAACCCAGCATCACGAGTTCCGTCTCCTTCCGGCCGAAGTCCTGGCCGAGCACGTCCGCTGGATCATCGAGGAAGCGGGACTCGAAGTCGCCGAGGAAACCATCGACTATGTCCTACGTCAGGGGGGTGGCTCAGCTCGAGACACCCTGTCAGCTCTCGATTTGGTGGCGGCAGCCGGGGGCATACCCGAGGGCAGTGATATCGCTGAGACCCTCATCCAAGCCATCGGTGAACACGACCCGGCCAAGGCCATTGGCACGGTGCAAGAAGGCTTGGAACTAGGCCGAGAGCCCCGCACCATGGGCGAGGACCTGATGGAGCTGCTCCGCAACGCCTTCCTCTGTTCCATGGGCGCTCCCCTGGCCCACCTCAACGATCACACCCGCTCCACGGTCGACACGCTGAGCGAGTCCCTGGGCGCCCCCACCCTCACCCGATCGCTGGAAGCCATCGGCCAATGCCTGGTCGAGATGCGTCAAGCCGCCGACCCTCGTGTCCCCCTCGAAGTCACCCTGCTGCGCCTGACTCGGACCCCCAACCCCACCCCGACTTCCACTCCAGTGAGCACTGGAACCGCCACCTCCCCAACCCCTACCAGCCATGATCCAGCGGCCGCCGAGCGGATCACGGCCCTCGAAGCCCGGATCGCCGAGCTGGAAGCGAAGTTGACAGCGGGAGCCGCCGCCAACACCCAAGGGGACAAGGCGACTTCAACACCAGAGCCCGGTCCAGACAGCACTGGCGGCAAACAAGGACGACGCCCCCCACCCCCCCGCTCCGGGCGACGCCCTGCCCGTCGACCCGAGGCCCAAACCGGCGGCCCGACCGAGCAGGCCCCAACGAAGGCCAGCGACACCAACGGAGCCGATCCGAACCACCCAACCCCTTCCACCCCCATGGTGGTCAGCAGACAGCAACAGCAGCCGGCAGGCACGACCCAGAGTGCTGCCCCCCTCACCGAGGCTGCCGTGACCGCGGCCATGACCACCCAGCTGGACGATCTCAGCCAGAAGGTTCGGGTCCGATTCAAGGGAGGTCGGATCCTCCAGGTGGCCGACGGCATCATCCGCTTCGGTGTCCCGAATACCATCCACCGGGACCGTTGTCGGGATGTGAAGGATGAGGTCGAGCAGGCCTTGACCAGTCACTTCAACCAGCCTGTCTCCCTCGAGATCGTCGTCGACGAGGAGGGCGAACCTCCGACCGATCCAGCCAAGCTGGAACCCCGCAAGCCGGGCCCCTTGCCCGACGACAACGAGGATGACATCGGACCGGTCGAAGACCTGGCGGATGCCACCGAGGCGGCCTCAGGCTCCGTCGATCGCATCACCAAGGCCTTCCCCGGCTCCAAGGTGATCGACAGCCCCGCCCCCTGAGCGTCCCGTCCTGACCCGAGCAACCAACCCACAACCGAACGAGGAGCGACCCCGTGACCGATCAAGGTGGATTCGATCTCAACAACCTGATGGAACAGGCTCAGGCCATGCAGCAGCAGATGCAGGCAGCCCAGGAGGAGCAGGCCCGTCAGACCATCACTGGGACAGCAGCCGGTGGCAAGGTGACGGTCGAGCTAACGGGAGCTGGCGAGTACCGCAGGGTTTGCATCGCACCCGATGCCGTCGACCCTGACGACGTCGAACTGCTCGAGGAACTGATCCTGGCCGCCCTACGTGACGCCGGCAGCCAACTGGCCGAGTTGGATTCGGCCGCCATGGGTGGCATCCAACTACCCGACCTCGGGGGCCTTGGCGGTCTCCTCGGCGACTCCTGAAGGGCCGATGAGCGTCTACGCCAAGTCGGTTGAAGTCCTGATTGATGAGCTCGGCCGCCTTCCCGGGATCGGTCCGAAGTCAGCCCAACGGATCGCCTTCCATCTCCTCAAGACCGATCGGGTTGACGCCAAGCGTCTGGCCGATGCGATCCTCGCCATGAAGGACAACGTCTCATTCTGCGAGCGCTGCTTCAACATGGCCGAAGGGACCGAATGCCAGATCTGCACCGACCCTGAGCGTGACCAGACCCTCCTGTGCGTGGTCGAAGAACCGAAAGACATCGCCGCTCTGGAAAGGACGGGTGAGTTCCGCGGGCTCTACCATGTGCTACTCGGCGCCATCAATCCCCTCGAAGGGATCGGCCCCGAGAGCCTCAAGATCCGGGAGCTGGCCCTCAGGGTGGCGAGCGAGAACATAGATGAAGTCATCCTCTGCACCAACCCGAATCTGGAAGGCGAAACCACGGCAGCCTTCATCGCCACCAAGGTCCTGGCCCCGTTCGAGGTGAAGGTCAGCCGGCTCGCATCTGGCCTGCCGGTGGGGGGCGATCTGGAGTACGCCGATGAGTTGACCCTCGGTCGTGCCCTTCAGGGCCGTCGAGGCCTCGACTGAGCCACCTTCCGCTCTATCCCAAAACCGATTCAGCTCAATCCGTGGGCCAGATGGTCAACGGATCGAGCTGAATGGTCGTTCGAAACTGGTTCGGACGCGACGACCGGGTCGGCGGGGAGAGGAATCACCGACCCGGACGTTACCCCGCTACAACGCTCCAGTGACCGTGGCGCGGGCGGTATGGGTAAACCGGCCACTGGAGCGTCGTAACGATGTTGACATAATGTTACAACAGCGGGGGTCCAGTGACAAGGAATATCTCGAACTTTCTCCGGGAAACCCTTCTCCCCAGCACGACATGGCGATCAGAGGTACCACCGGCCACATGACTTGTAGGTGTCCTTCGACATGCAGCTGCAACACACCTAGCACCCGTCAGCCCCGGTCACCGCCGCCCTTGGCGCTCTCGACGGCTCGCTGCATGGCCTCTCTGACCAGGCGGGAAAGGGCATCCTCGTCTTGAGGTTCGATCTCCGGCTCGGACAGAACCTGATTGACGTCCGCCGTGTCTTCGACGCCAGCATCTGCCTCCTCGACCTTGGAGCCACCGTCAGCGGCCTCTTGTTGGTCCTCCGAGTCAGCTTCCATGTCCGTAGCCATGTCTGGTTCCGGAGCCATTGGCGGCTCGACGGCGTCGAGGTCGATCTCGATGACCTCCTCATCGGCTAGCACTGACGCATGAGGTGGAGGAATCTCGCCCACGCGTTGGCTGAGTGTTCCGGCCGACCGTCCAGACGCGAGCACCCGCTGCTCCGCTTCGGCGAGCACAAGATCGTCGGTACCGTCACCGAGCTCCTGTAGAGGCTCGCTGTCGAGGCGGCTGATGGCGCTCTGTAGCTCGCTCTGGGCGGCAATGATGCGCTCCCTGGAGGCCTGCTCGGTTATCCGCAGACGGGCGATACGACGCTCCGCCTGGTCGATGTTGGCCCGGACCTTGGAGCGGATGACCTCTTCAGCTTCCTGACGGATGAATTCACTCTGAGCCCGAGCCTGCTCCAGCAGCTCCTTGACCTGTTCCCGAGCATCGGCAATGCCGGCCAAGGCCCGATCGCGCTCGGCCTCAGCCTCAGCTGCGTTCTTGTAGACCTCGCCCTGACGAGCAGCGACATAGTCGTCGGCCTCTTGATGGCGGGCGGCCACATAGTCGTGGGCTTCACGCTGCTTGTGGCCGTAGTACTGCTCGGCCTCTTCGTGGCGGCTGCCGAAGAAGGCGTCGGCGTCGGACCTCATCTGGGCGGCCTCGGACTCCCCTTCAGCCCGGATCCGCTCTCCCTCAGCTTCAGCGTCTTCATTGATCCGCTGGCTGTCGACCAGGGCGACAGATCGCAGGTCTTCGGCCTCGGCCTTGTGCTCAGCCAGAACCTGCTCCGCTTCACGCCGCATCCGATCAGCATCGTCGGAGGCATCGGTTCGTTGCCGCTGGATTTCACTCGATGTCGACTCGCGCAAGTCGTTCATCTCGGTCTCGGTTTCGGCCCTCAGCAAGGAGACTTCGTCGTCGACCAGGGTTCGTAGGTCGGCGACCTCCCGCTCGGCAACATCTCGATGGTTGGTGGTCTCGGCCATTGCCGCGTCACGGATCTGATTGGCCTCGAGTCGCCCATCCTCGCGCAACTTGAACGCCTCGGCCTCGGCTGAAGCCCAGAGCTCGTCGGCCCGATTCTGACTGTCAACCAGCACGTCGGTTGCTTGCCGCTTCCGGTCGTCGGCCTCGGCCTCGGCGTCGGCCAGCAGCTTCTCGGCCTGGTCGCCGGCCGTCGTGCGGAGGTTCTCGGCGTCGGCCAGAGCCGTCGATTGCATGTTGTCGATGGTGGTCTCGGCCCCGGTGACCAGGGTTTCAGCTTCGAGGCGGGATTCAGACAGAAGATTCTCGGCTTCAGAGCGGGCATCGCCGACCATGCTGTCGGACTGGGTTCGGGCCGAGAGCAGGGTTGCTTCGGCCTCGGTTGTCATCCGTTCGGCCTCAGAACGAGACCGGTTCAACAGTCCCTCGGCCTCGGCCTCGGCGTTCGCTCGCAGCTCAGCGGCGGAGTCATGACCGACCCGCAACAGCTCGGCTACCCGTTCACCGATGGCACCGAATCGGTCCGGTTCGATGTCAGGAGCCGGGGACGCGGCCGCCATCACCCCTTGTTCGTCCTCAGCTCGGTTCTGGGCGTCCGCTACCTCCTCTTGCAGGTCATGGACGGTCTGGCCGACCTTCGAGAGGAAGCTGCGAACCTCGTCGCGGTCATAGCCGCGCAAGGTTGAGGCGAACTCCCGCCGCTCGATCTCTTCAGGGGTCAATCCCACAGGAACTCCTACGTCAAGCCGCGTACGGCCTCAAACCATGTTCAACGTGCCCGCCCACCCCCAACAACGTGGGGGAGGTTCCTCGGCCAAGAATAGCCACTCGCCAAGGGTAGATCCTAGGGAACACTCACCGAGGACGGAAAGCTGACCCTGCTTCGATCGAATCCATGCCGACTGGTATCTTTTGCTCCATGCAGGAGTTCGTGGAGGCTATTGACAGCGGCGCGACCAGTGAGGAAGTGGCCAATATCGCTGTTCCCGAGTCATATCGGGCCGCGTTCGTCAGCCGCGAGGACGTCGCCATGTTCGAAGGGATGGAGTCCTCTGAGAAGGATCCTCGCCAATCGCTTCGTGTGGGTGAGGTTCCAACCCCGGAACTTGCTCCCGACGAGGTTTATGTGGCCGTGATGGCCAGTTCGATCAACTTCAACACCGTGTGGACGTCGATTTTCGAGCCTCTCCCCACCTTCGGCTTCCTCCAGCGTCTCGGCCGCGAGAGCAGGTGGGGCGCCCGCCACGACCTCGATCACCATGTCGTTGGCTCCGATGGGTCGGGCGTAGTCATCGGGATTGGGTCAGCGGTCCGGAACTGGAACCCTGGCGACCGGGTGGTCATCCACTGCAACTATGTCGACAGCCAGGATCCGACTGCCCACAACGACTCGATGAAGGCCGCCAACCAAAGGATCTGGGGGTTCGAGACCAACTTCGGCGGCCTGGCTGATCTGGCCGTCGTCAAGGCCAATCAGCTGATGCCAAAGCCGACTCACTTGAGCTGGGAGGAGTCAGCGGTCAACGCTCTTTGTGCCTCGACCAGCTACCGGATGCTGGTGTCGAACAACGCCGCGACCATGAAGCAGGGTGACATCGTGCTGATCTGGGGGGCCACCGGCGGCCTCGGTAGCTACGCCACCCAGCTCGTGCTCAATGGTGGGGGCATCCCGGTCGGTGTCGTCTCCTCCCCCAAGAAGGCCCAGTTGTTGAAGCAGATGGGGTGCGAGGCTGTCATCGATCGCCGGGCTGAGGATTACCGATTCTGGATCGATGATCACACCCAGGACGAGAGCGAGTGGCGCCGTTTCGGCAAGCGGATCCGCGATCTCGTCGGCGAAGACCCCGACATCGTGTTCGAGCACCCCGGCCGTCAGACGATGGGGGCTTCGGTGTTTGCGGCCAAGCGGGGCGGCATCATCGTGACTTGCGCCGCCACATCGGGCTACATGATCGAATACGACAACCGTCACCTGTGGATGAAACTGAAGCAGATCGTGTCCAGCCACTTCGCAAACTACGGAGAAGCCTGGCTCATGAACCGGCTCATCGACCGGGGGGCCATCATGCCCACCCTGTCGGCCACCTACGACCTCGACCATGTCGGTGAGGCGGCAGCACTCGTCCACCATAATCGCCACGAAGGCAAGCTCGGGGTTCGCTGCCTGGCCGGGACCGACGGGCTCGGTATCACCGATGCCGACCGTCGCGAAGAGATCGGTGAAGCCAGGATCACCATGTTCAAGCGCCACGCCCAAGGCCTGACCTGATCCATCCGGCCCGGTCTGGCGGCGCCAGTGCGGGCCTGCCTGACTGGGTCCGGCTAGGCCGTGTTCCGGGACGACTCGTCGGTCTCCGGATCGAACAGGTACTCGCTGTGCCAGAGGCGCAGGACCGCATCGAGCGGGACCGGTGCGCTCAGGGCATAGCCCTGAGCGAACTGGCAGCCATGTTCCCGTAAAAAGCCGAGCTGGGAGGAATGCTCCACCCCCTCGGCAACGACCTGCAGCTTGAGCGACGAAGCCAAGGCCATCGACGCGCTGACAATGGCAGCATCCTCCCGAGATCGGCCTATGCCGGCCACGAACGAACGATCGATCTTGATCACGTCGGCCATGGAGAATCGGCGCAGATAGTCGAGGGTTGCGTAGCCAATGCCGAAATCATCGATGGCGATGCGGCAACCAAGCTCCGACAAAGCATTGAGGGTGTCGACTGCGGCCTCGAAGTCGTCGATCTGCTTCGACTCCGTGACCTCGAACCCGAACCGGACCGGGGGCAGACCGTATCGCTCCATGGCCGACCTGACCGTCGAAATCAACGAATCGGAAGCCAACTGGCGAGCCGACAGATTGATGGAGATGACAGGCGAGAGCCCCGAGGCTCGCGGCCAGTTGGACAGAGCCCGGGCGGCCTCGTCGATGACCCATGCCCCCAACGGCACGATGAGCCCGGTCTCCTCAGCGACATCGATGAACTCGACGGGTCCGAGCAGGCCATGACCGGGCCGGTCCCATCGCACCAGGGCCTCAGCGCCAACCATCCGACCCGTCTTCACCTCACATACCGGCTGATAATGGAGCACTAGTTGCCCCTCGGTGATGGCGCTGTGGAGGGCTTGCTCCAGATCATGGCGGGCCGTGACCTTGCGCTGGAGCCGCTCGTCGAACAAGGCGTAGTTGCCGCGACCCATCTCGACGGCGCGAGCCAGGGCGGACTCGGCGCTGCTGATGATGGTGGCCGCCGTCTGGTCGTTGCCATTGACAGCCACTACGCCGACCGAGGCGGTGATGTGAAGCTCCTCGGCGGTAGCTAGCAAGATTGGCTCAGACAGGCACTTGATGACCCTACGGGCGACCACCGAGGCATTGAGATCACCGTTGGCAACGCAGACCATGAGGAATTGATCACTGGCGATACGGCCAACGGTGTCGCCGAGGCGGACCGAACCCAGCAACCGGTTGGCCACCTCGAGCAATACCTGATCGCCGACATCGGAACCCCAGCTGTCATTGAGCGACTTGAACCGGTCGATATCGACCAGCAGGACCGACAGGGTCGACGAGTCCCGTTCGAGGCGGGCCAGGGCCTGCTCCAGCCGGTCGACGACCAAGGCCCGGTTGGGAAGCTGGGTCAGGGGATCGTGTAGGACCCGGTGGGCCAGGGTCGCCTCGACGGCGGCCCGCTCGATGGCGGCCGCCACCACATGGGCCAGATGGTCGAGAAAGCGGATCTCGTCGTCGCTGGGGATGTCCTCACCGGTGTGGGCAACGACTAGAGCCCCTCGCTGCTGACCATTGGAATCGACGGTCGGGAAGGCCCACAAGGCCGAGACACCGGTACTGGACAAGGGTTCGGCCAGGTCGGGAGGCAGATGCTCGACCAGCACACAGCGAGGGCTCGTCCGATCCCCATTGCCCAGGATCAGGCGCAAGACTCGCCCGACAACATCGAGGTCCTGGCCTGCGGTGACGACGGCTTCGAGCCGATCATAGAGATCGGTCACCCCGATCCAGCAGCGGCCACTGGCAAAGAGGACGGACTCGACGTGTACGGCCACCTGGTGGCACAACGAACCGAGATCCTGCCCCCGAGCCAGCGAATCAACGACGAGGGTCTGGTCGGCCAGGAGCTGCTCGGCCGAACTTCGGGACAGATCACGAATCTGGATCAGCCGATAGCGGGCCGTGGGATGGATCGCCGGCAACACGGTGTGGGTGGCGTGAACAGCCACGGCATCACCGTTGCGATGGCGCAACACATGGCTGACTTCGATCTGACCGACCTGGGCCAGGTTGCGCTCGATGGCCTCCAGCTGGTGGCGAGGTGGATCATCACCGAAGAACGCAGTCAACGGCCGACCCAGGAGCTCGTCGGCTTGAAAGCCGAGCATGCTGGCCAGGTTGGTGCTGACGTACATCAAATGGGGGCGGTCGGTCGCAGGGTCGGACAAGGTGACAGCAACGCCGTCGACCACAGAGTCCTGATTCACGACAAAATCGACCGATGGAGGTCCGTCCAGGCTCAGAGGGGGAACGAACGCGTCGAGGAGCGCCTCACCTACGGGCGCCAAGCTACGGTCTGTCACGTTCTCGCTTTCGTGGTCAGCCCGCCGACCTCTGCCGAGGTACCCGGCGCCACACTAGCCAATGCGAGCGCCCGTCCACAGCGATGCTCCGCCGTATTCTTGGCTAACATTTTGGTGGTGGCTGAAACCCTCACTGTGCGCGACCTCTGCAGTGCCCTCAGTGCTGCCATCGACACCACCTTTCCCGACGAGGTATGGGTCAAGGGTGCGATCTCGGGCCTGACCCGATCGGTCAACGAGCACGTCTACTTCGATCTCGTCGAGCCGTCGGACGATCTTGGTACTTCGACCTCGGTGGTACTGCCGGTGGCCCTGTTCGCGGCCAACAAACACCGAGTCAATGCCATCCTCCGCAAGTCGGGGGCCATCCGCATGCACGATGGACTGGAGATCCGCATCAGGGGCCAGATCGCCTACTACCCACCTCAGGGTCGGGTGCAGATGGTCATGAGCCTCATCGACCCCTCATACACCATGGGCCAGATGGCATTGGCCCGCCAGGCTCTGCTGGACCGGCTCCGAGCCGATGGCCTGCTGGAGGCGAATGGGGCCTTGGAGCTCCCGGCCCTGCCCTTGCGCATCGGGCTCGTAACCAGCGAGGAGAGCGCGGCTCACGCTGACTTCGTCCACGAACTGGGGCTGAGCGGCTATGACTTCACCGTTTCCTTGTTCGACGCCAGAGTTCAGGGCCTCGATGCCGTTGTCAGCCTGGCCGCTGCCATCGAGCAGGCCGGCCGGGCCGCCGTCGACATGGTGGCGGTGGTACGGGGCGGTGGAGCCAAGATCGATCTCGCCGCCTTCGACAGTGAGCAGGTGGCCCGAGCCATCGCCACCTGTCCCTATCCGGTGGTGGTGGGGGTTGGCCATGAGGTCGATCGCTCGGTTGCCGATGAGGTGGCGTCGGTGTCGGCCAAGACGCCGACGGCCGCCGCCGCCGTCTTCGTCGAAGGGGTGCGCCATTTCGACAATGAGGTGGCCGAGGCCGCCGACCGCTTGTCGGTCCTAGCCAGCCAGCTCCTGGAAGGGGCGAGTCACAACCTTGCAACTGCTGGTCACCAGCTGGTGGCCGCGGCGTCGCGGGCCATGGACCGCCATGGAAACCTGCTCGATTCATTCGTCACCCACCTCAACCACCGCAGCCAGCGGACCTTGGACCGGGCCGAGGCCGGCCTCGACCACGCCGATGTGCGACTCGAGGCCCTCAATCCGGCAGCCGCACTGGCTCGGGGTTGGTCTATCACCAACCTCACCGACGGCACCCTGGTCCGCCGCCCAGCTGATGCCCCGACCGGTTCCATCATCGTCACGACTACCGCATTGGGTCGCCTCGTCAGTACGGTCACGGAGGTAGATCCGCCAGCCGATGATGAGGGGAGCGTGATCGAGGACCAATGACCGAGCGGAGCGAACAACACGATGGTGAGCTCGACCTCTCCTACACCGACGCTCTCGAAGAGCTCGACGACATCCTGGCCCAGCTCGAATCGAGCACGGTCGACGTCGACGTACTGGCCGATCGGGTGGCTAGAGGGGCGGTCCTGGTCCGCTACTGCCGCCAACGGCTACGAGTGGTCAGAACCGACGTCGAAGCGGTGGTCGATGACCTGCTCGACGATGACGCCGCTGGCGGCAAAGGCGCGAACAGCACCAACGCTGGCCGCTGAGGGCTGGGGCGGGAACGATCATGTCAGCACAACCCCCTTCGGCCCTGCTCGATGTCGCCGCCAAGGTCAATGAGCGCCTCGACCAGTTCCTCGAGCAGCAATCGACAGAGTGGTCAGGTGTCGACCCCCGCCTGGCCGAAGCGATCGAACAGCTCCGTTCGATCGTGGCCCGGGGCGGCAAGCGCATACGGGCAGCCTTCTGTTATTGGGCCTGGCAGGGCTCGACTGGTTCCGACTCTGCCGATACGTCTGTCGTGATCGACGTTGGGGCTGCCCTCGAGCTGCTCCAAGCCTTCGCCCTGATCCACGACGACATCATGGACGACTCCGTCACCCGCCGGGGCCAGCCGACGATCCACGTCACCCAGGCCCAACGTCTCACCTCTGAAGGCTGGCGGGGTGAGCCTCGACGGTTCGGTGAGGGGGTGGCGATACTCATCGGCGACCTGAGCCACGCCTTCGCCGACAAGCTGATGGCCGATTCAGGCCCCGCCGCCCGCCTCATCTGGGATGATCTCCGGATCGAGCTGAACCTCGGCCAATACCTCGATCTGCGCTCGGCTGCTTCCGGCCAGCTCGATCTGGAAACGGCCCGTCAGGTGTCGACCTTCAAGTCGGCCCTGTACACCATCGTCCGGCCCCTCCAGCTCGGCTCATCGCTGGGACGGGCCGCCGATCCCGAGCTGCTGGCCGTGCTCGACGGCTACGGGCGACCCTTGGGGCAAGCTTTCCAGCTGCGTGACGACCTGCTTGGCATTGTTGGCGACGAAATCCTCTTGGGCAAGCCAGTCGGCGACGATCTACGTGAAGGCAAGCCAACCGAACTGTTGTCGCTAGCGGTCGAGCGGGCTACTCCGGAAGAGGCGCGGGTGCTCGACCAGGTCGGCCAGCGGGACCTCTCGACGGCCGAAATCAAGGCCATTGTCGAAGTGTTCGTAGCCACTGATGCCATCTCCGACATCGAGGCTCGCATCGACAGGCTGGTCGTTGAGGCGGTCTCAATCATCCCCCGACTTCCATTCACTGACATGGCCAAGGAAGCACTTGGTGACCTCGCCGACTACGTTGCAGCTAGAAACAGCTGAGCCAGGCGCTAGCGTCAATCAGAGCAATGCCCCTGAACCTCGTCGCCGTCTCGCCGATGGGGGGTACCTGTGGTGAACAGTCCACAACCTACTCCTGCCATTGTTCCCCCCGTGAGCCCGGGGCCCGCCGACGCGACCAGCACCGTACGGAGACTCTGGTCCGCCACCAAGCCGAGCGCCGAGCGGGCCCAAGAACTGAGTGCCGGGCTCAACGCTTCATTGGCGGCGGTACTGGCCGCCCTGCGGTGGGGGGCGGTGATGATCGGCCTGGCCTTCGCCACCTCATGGGCCGGCGATGGCGACATCAAGGTCGTGGTGACTCTCTCGGTCGCCATCTTCATCACCTCATGGCGAACGATCGTCCCGATTCGCTTCGGTGAGCCTGGGCTTCTCCCCCTCCTGAAAGCGATGGGCGACGTCACCGCCCTAGCCATTGCCATCGGGTTCAGCCAGGGGTTGAGCAGCCCATTCGTTGGGTCACTTTTTGTGGCCATCGCCATCGCTGGATTCGGGTGGGGTATGTCGGTCGGGATCATGTCCGGCGTGATCTCGGTCATGTTGTCGCCCATCCCATCGATCATGCTCAGCGAAGGGTTGAACTATCCGGGACCACTGGCCGTCACCGCCCTGGCCGGGGTGGCGATCGTGCCCGGCCTGGTACTCGACCGGTTGGTCGACATCGAGCAGCGACGCAAGGCCCTGGCCGCCCAGCGAGACAAACTGGCCGATACCAACCAGCTATTGGAGCTCCTGACCGATCTGGCCAGAACGCTTCCCTCGTCACTCGATCTCAGTGATGTGCTCCAGGCGACGAAGGAGCAGCTGATCGAGACCTTCGATGCTCATCGGATCGCCATCGTCTCCTATGAGGACGGCGACTGGGCTCCCCAGTTCCAAGATGGGTTCGACCTTCACCCCCAGGTACCGACGGCCGAGCTGACCCCACCGCTCAACCTGGCGGCCGAGGCCAGCGAGTTGTTGCGGGTCGAGGATTTGGCAACGGAGTATGGCCGTCAAGGCAGCGGGCTCTACACGCGCCTGGTCGTGGCCGGCGTCGACATCGGACTCGTCGCCATCGAGCACGAGGAGCCGGGCAACTATGAGAGCTCGCATGCCGACATCCTCCACGGGATGTCAGACGTGTTGGCCTTGACCTTGGCCAACGCCCGCTCTTTTCGACGGCTCCGATCCCTGGCCGCAGCCGAGGAACGATCTCGCATCGCCCGCGATCTCCACGATCGTCTCGGCCAATACCTGACCTATATTGCTTTGGAACTGGAGCGAATCAATGGTGACCGGGACCAATCATCACCCGATTTGAAACAGCTTCACGAGGACGTTCAGGGAGCGATCAGCGAGTTTCGCGATACGCTCATCGAACTCCGGGCCGCTGTCACCGCCGATCGGCCCCTGACGGTCGTTTTAGGCGAAGTGGTAGAACGATTCGAGAAACGCAGCCAGGTCGAGGTCAACTTGCAGGTCCCTTCGACGTCCGAGCGGCTACCCGCCGTAGTTGAGAACGAGATTCTGAGAATCGCCCAGGAAGCTCTGGTCAACGTCGAAAAACACTCAAGTGCGTCCAAGGTCCACCTAGCATGGATGATCACTGAAGGACGCGGAGTATTGGTAGTGCAAGATGATGGACGAGGTTTCGACCCATCGAAAGGCATCCGCGGCTCAGCCTACGGTTTGGTTGGGATGCGTGAGCGGGCTGCCTCAGTGGGTGCAATGCTGGAGATTTCCAGCCAGCCTGGTCAGGGAACGACCATTACCGTGCAGACGAGTCAACCATCCGAACAGGTGAAGAAACCATGATCAAAATACTTCTGGCCGACGACCACTCGCTCCTCCGCGAAGGCCTCAAGAAGTCGTTCGAATCAGCAGGGGATCATGTCGTTGGTGAGGCATCGAACGGGGAGGAAGCAGTGGCCTTGGCCCGAGCACTCCAACCCCAGGTGGTGCTGATGGACCTCTCGATGCCGGTAATGGACGGCATCGAAGCCACCCGCCGGATTCGCCAGGAGGTGCCGGGGACGCGGGTCGCAGTGCTGACCATGCACGACGACATCGACAAGACCCGTGATGCGATCGCGGCCGGGGCCAGTGCCTACCTGAGCAAGGGGACATCGTTTGCCGAGGTCCGGGAAACAGTGTTGCGGGTGGCCGAGGGCGACACCGTCCTGTCTCCAGCCGTTGCCGGCGCCATGCTGACCACGGCCCAGGAAGCTCCTGACCATCAGGACCTGTTGTCCGATCGCCAGGTGGAGATCCTGCAATCCATCGCCGACGGGATGAGCACCAAGCAGGCCGGTCGCTACCTCGGCATCACAACCAAGACCGTTCACAATCACCTGAACGCCATCTACCGCAAGCTCGACGCCCAGTCGCTGACCCATGCCGTGCTGAGCGCCGTGCGCATGGGCATCATCAACCTCGACTCCGCCGAATCCGAGCCTGTCTGAGTCGGAGCGCCGGAGGCGCTCCTTCACGAGTTTCGCC
>JAAETV010000014.1 GCA_024227975.1 Actinomycetes bacterium | reverse complement strand
GTGTCATCGGGGAAGCGGTCGAGAACGGCGCCCCCGCACAGGTTGTAGCCGATGCCTGAGGGGTTGCCACCGCCACAGCCAGCCACCCCCTCTTCGAGCACGGCTTGTGATGTCACGGCTCCGAGAGACCAGCCGGAGGTGTGACAGCGAGCACAGGATACTCCGCCCCCGGCGTAGCCGCTGAAGAGACCCAGGTTGAACACGGCTTCACCAACAGTCTCGAACTCGCCGTCTTCGATGGACCGAGCGACCTCGTCTCGAACGGCCTGGGTGATGTTGTCGGCATCGGCCTGCATGTTCGCCCGCAACTCGTTGTCGTCGCCGGCGGCCAGATCGATCGTGATCGGATCGATCGATTGCTGCTGGATGGTCCGTAGGTAGATGACGATGTTGTCGACCTGCTGGGTCGTCAGCGGGCCACCACCCGGGGTACCCCAGGCCGCCATCGGCGACCCGGGACGCCCGAAGTTGAGCACATAGCGGACCTCATCTTCGCTGTAGCGCGCCAGGACGTTGTTGAGGGAAGGGGCCTGCCAGTTGGCGTTGGCGATGAATTGACCATCGCCGTCTTGCAACACGTACGTGGTCGAGCCGCCGACTCCGCCCGCGGCGTGGCAGTTCACGCATTGGGCTCCGGTGTTGTAGAGATTCTCGCCTTGGCTCTCGAACGACGAGTTGTAGACGTCAATCGCGCCTTCTTGACGGCCCGGCTCGGCAATCCAGTAGAAGGGCAGGGCGACAGCCAAGATGGCCAGCATGACCAGAGCAAAGGTGAGGGACTGATCGAGCTTGGTCCCTTCCAGCTCCTCATCGGTCGGGAGGGGGCCGCGGTTGGGGGCAAGTTCGATCTCAGACCCGAGCTCGGCCCGCGAGACCATCACGTTCCTGATGAAGAGGCCGACGAAAGCGACCAGGACCAGAACAGCGACAGTTACGCCAATAGCGCGGTAATCAGCAGCAAGTACAGCGGCAACCATCATCCGTGGCCGCCAGCATCACTGAGACAGTTCGGGCCCTCGGCCTCTTGGCCGGTGGTGTTGGTTCCAATGGGGGGTCCCTGAATGATCACACCAGTATCTACGATCAGCTCGTTGGCGGCGGAGATCACCATCGGGAACCGGTCCAAGCCCCGAGGAGCCGGACCGCCCTTCTTCTCGCCGACCCGGTTGTACTTCGAGCCGTGGCACGGGCACTCGAACCACTGGGAGGTCTTGCATTCCGGGACCCGGCAACCCAGGTGGGGGCAGGTCTGGAACAAGGCAACGACACCGGACTGAAGCCCCTGCTCGACTTGGGGGAAGAAGGTGTAGGCCGACTGGGCTTTGCCGATGGCCGTCGTTGGGTACTCGGTGACCCACATACGACCCTGGGGAACGTAGAGGAATCCGCTACCGGCTCGGATGGCAGCCAGGATGTCATCCAGACGGCCGACGTTGACCTTGGAGCCGAAGCCCCCACCAGGCGGGGGCCAGAGGAAAGCCAGGCTGGCCGCACTGAAGGCCGCCAGGCCGAAGCCGAAGGTGGCGACGATGCTCCGGTTCAGGAACTGGCGGCGGGTTACACCCAGTGTCTCTGGATCGGGAGGAACGTAGGCGGCTGGCGGGCTGGCGTCTTGGGCGGCAACCAGGGTTCCCGTCCCCCCTCCGCCCCGAGCCAGGGCCTCCACGTCCTCGCCAGTGATGCCGGGCGCAGCCCCCTCCTCACTGGTGTCGAGGTTCGGGCGGGTACGGTCGCGTCTGACCGTCTCCCCCGAGAGCTGGCCGATGGCGGCTGCAGTATCGCTACGGCGGAAGGAGACCGCGAGCACGACAAGGGCAAGCAACACCAGGATGATGATGGCGATGACGAAGCTACTCATTTTGGGTGCTCCTGCTCCTTAGAGATCGAAGAAGATTCCCTCGACCCACGGGAATACGAAGTTGAACCCGGGGCCTCGGAAGAACGAGCCGATGAGGACGAGGACAGCCCAGAACATCATGAACACCGTGAAGGCCACGATCGCGAACTTGCGATCCTCGGGCTTGTTGTTCGGGTTCTTGTCGATGTACGGAGCGACCATGAGGACTACCAGACCCATCCCCGGGATGGTCACGCCGGCGACCATGGGGTGGAACATGGTGAGCAGTTCCTGAAGGCCGAGGAAGTACCAGGGGGCCTTCGATGGGTTCGGGGTTGCGTTCACGTCAGCCAACCGCAGCAGGGGCGCATTGACGAAGATCGAGAAGATCGTGAGGAAGGCCGTGCACAACAGGGCGGCACCGAACTCGAGGATGAGGAGGTGAGGCCAGGTGTGGACCTTGTCCATCGGCTTGGCCTTGATGTCTTGGATCGAGCCCGACTTGACCACGGTCAACAGACGCTGGGTATGGCCGGCAGGGCCGGTCATAGTCGGCCGGGGCCCGGCCTCAGTAGCCGCCGCCACCTCTCCGGCCGCGGCAGGAGCAACGGCGGTTGCCGTACCTCCGCCAGCGCTGGCCTCCTCGGGCTGGCGGTCCTTGGCCGACTTCGACCGTTGGAGGAGGTGGGCCGGGATCTTGGATGCGGCCTCGCTGCCGCCCCCTCCGACATCGGGCGCGGCCTCTTCAGGCTGACTCGATTCGCCTTCTGCTTTCTCGCGGGCCTGCTGAGCCCGCTTCCTCAGATGCTCTGGGATTTCGGTCATAGATCTCTCCCTGGAGCGCCTAGAGCGGCCCGGAAATGCCGCCATCTTTGCGGACTCGCCAGAAGTGGATGGCCATGAGGATCACGGCCACGAAGGGCAATAGAAGAACATGGAGCACGTACCACCGCAACAGTGTGTCAGTACCGATGACCTGACCGCCGAGGAGGACGAACTTCACCTGGGACCCGAAGACGGGAGTGAAGCCCATCATGTTGGTACCAACCGTTACCGCCCAAAGGGCCAGCTGGTCCCATGGGAGGAGGTAGCCGGTGAACGACAGCAGCAGGGTGAGCTGTAGGAGGTTCACCCCGATCACCCAGTTGAATTCTCGGGGGGCTTTGTAAGCCCCGTGGTAGAAGACCCGGGCCATGTGCAGGAACACGGTGATCACCATGAGGTGGGCACCCCATCTGTGCAAGTTCCTGACTAGCAGGCCGAAGGCGATCTGGGTCTGGAGGGTATCGATGTCGTTCCAGGCGGCGGCCGCCGTCGGCCGGTAGAAGAACATCAAGAAGATGCCGGTGATCGTCAGGAGGATGAAGAGGAAGAAGCTCAGCCCACCGAGACACAGGGTGTAGCTCACCTTGACGGCGTGCCGCTTCACCTTCACTGGGTGAAGGTGGTAGAGGACGCTGTTCATGATGACGTAAGAACGGTTCCGAGGGCTGTCGGTGTAGCCCTTGCGAAAGATTGAGCCCGGCCGAAAGATCGAGTTCCAGGCCTGTGAGGCCTGCATGCCGTCGTTGAACGAGCTCATGGATGAGGCCATTCGCTCGCCGAGGCTTGGCTTGTCCTGAGTCGACTTTGCCATTTGGTTCAGCTGTCCTTGATCATGTCGTCGAGTCGGTGGAGAGAATAGGTGGCGCTAGGCGAGGCGCATGCCATAGCCGTAGCCATGGGATGGAGTTCGTTGGTGGGCATCACCGGTGGCTGGAGCGTCGATGAACTTGCCCAAAATGATGACACCGGTGGGGCAGCGATCAACACAGAGAGCACAGCGGGTGCACACGTCGTCGTCGATGGTGAAGATGAAAGCGTCATCGGGATCGTCGCCAGGCTTGGCGACGCCGTAGCTCTTCTCGACGCAATCTGTGGTCTGCATATGAATGCACTTCCACGGGCAGATGTCGACACACCCATCGCAGGCGATGCACTCAGACTGGTCGATGTGGATGAACTGCTTCGGCTTGACCGCCCGACCCAGATAGTCGGCGTCGACCTCCATCAAGAGGTAGTCGGTGCGGAACTCCGGCAGTGGTGGGTTGGCATCGGTGGTGACCACGACTTGACTCTCCGCTAGCCCTGCTTGACGAGGGGACGACCGTAGGCACTCTTCACTACGCCCTGGCCGGCCTTCTGGGCTTTGCCCCGATTCTGCCATGCTCCCCACAGCATGATCTGACCGCTGAGGAAGACGATGTACAACATGGCGGCAACGGAGTCCGAGATCGTCCGGTAGGTGATGTCGAAGGGAATGACGCCTTCCTGACTCTTGGGCTTGAGGATCCCACCCGGGCCGTGGACCATGCGGTCAGCCCGCCAGCTCAACTCATTCTCGGCCAGGGTCAGCCACTGGTGAGGAATCACTCCGTAGGCCAGGAAAGCCAGGAAGAATACGTACACCGCGCCCACCGAGGCCTCGCCCCAGGTGACGTGGGCTCCGACAGGACGCCGTTTGGCGTACCACAAAATCCCCAAGGTCATCAGCACGGCGGCGACGATGGAGGTGACGAAGGCGACCACGTAGCGGACTCCTGTTTGAGGTATGTGGTGAACTCGTTTGGACGAGATTGTAGAGCTGTGCAGGAAATGTAGTCGGCCCATCAGAAAACGATGCAACCGCAGTGTTGCGTTGGACGGCCGGCTCACGGTTTACCACTTCACATTCTCGATCGCACGCCGATGGCAGAACAATTGAGCGGTTGAGATGATGCCCCATCGCGACGAACTCGAGTCGCTTGCCACCTGAGTTGCGCCTCGGGTCCAATTGTTCGGTAGTGTTTGCGCCGCCTGGTGTCGGAATCCAGCACTATGGTGACGGTGGTCACAATATGTGGCTCCGTCTCCTATCTGGTCGTATTGCTGCGGAGGACCCTTGACCGAGATCCCCGAACATCTGTTGAAGCGAAGCAAGTCAGCAAAGGTCTCCAGGTCGGGTGACGACCCCGCATCGGGCGACAGCGCGGCCAGTGAGGCAACCACCTCCGGCGAAGCCCCTGCTCCTTCCACTTCTGCCGCGCCGGCCACCTCGCTCCCGAATCTCGACCCCGAACCGATCCCAGCCAAGCCCGAGCCGGCCTACGTCACCGCTTCGAAGGCTCGCAGACGGATCCCGGTCTGGGCCTTGCCCATCATCGCAGCCCTGCCCATTTGGGCCTTCTCCTTTGCTGGCACCATGCAGGAGACCGAGGGTGAGGATGTCCTCTTGGGCGAAAGCGGGCTGATCTACGCCGGCAAGGGTGGCTGTGCCGGGTGCCATGGCCCAACCGGTGATGGCGGCACTGGCTATGCCTTGGCCGGCGGTGAGGTTCTGGCCACCTTCCCCGATCCGATCGATCAGATGGTCCATGTGGCCCGAGGATCAGCCCCAATTGCCGATGAGGCCTACGGAGCGGAACGGGCCGACGGACGAAGGGTCTCCGGTGCTCGCGGTCAGGGCCAGATGCCGGCCCAGGTTGGTCAGTTGACCCAGGTCGAGCTGGAGATGGTGGTCTTTCATGAACGGGCCACCCTGTCCGGTGAAGACACGTCGAGCCCGGCCTACCAGGAATGGATGGAACGGATGCGCCATGCCATCGAGGAAGGCGAGGCCGACGAGATCGATCTCGATTTCCTTCTGGCCTGTGCCAATCCTGACATCACACCCGGAGCAACCGGTGTCGGTTCCGCTGATGAAGACACGCCTTGCCCTGGTCCCCCGATCGAAGGGGCAGAAGCTGCCCTTGGTGGCTGAGGCTCATCTCCCTCAGACCTGGCTCTCACGGCTGACGACTGTCGGCCGTGCTTGACTGAGCCTGTGGCCTATCAGCCGGTGAGTGCCGAGGAGTTCGCCCACAGTGGGCTCGCTGATTGGCGATTCGTGCTCGGGGCGATCCATGCCGGCTTTCGAGCAGGGTCGTTCCCGGCGGCCGCCACCCTGGTCTCGACTATTGCAGTGGCGGCGGAGGAAGCTGATCATCACCCTGATGTCGACGTTCGCTACCCCGATCGGGTTCGGGTGGCGCTCGCGACCCATGCCGCCCTTGGTCTCACCTCGCTCGACATCGACCTGGCCCGAACCATCTCGGCCTTGGCGGCGGAGGCAGGAGCCAGCTCCGAGCCCGCGACGGCCCAGCGGGTCGAGATCGCCATCGACACCATGGACCCTGACCAGATCCGCCCCTTCTGGGCTGCCGTACTCGGCTATGAAGAGGTCGACGGTGGCCTGGCCGACCCTTTGCGCAGTGGCCCGCCCATGTGGTTTCAGGTCATGGACGAGCCCCGCACCGACCGGGATCGTTTCCACATCGATGTCTCAGTCGCTCACGACGAAGCGGCAGATCGGATCAAGGCCGGCTTGGCCGCCGGCGGAACACTGGTCTCCGAGGACTACGCCCCGGCTTGGTGGATCCTGGCCGACGCCGACGGCAACGAAGCCTGCATCTGCACCTGGCAAGGTCGGGCCGCGGTCTAGGGCACTGGCCCTGACGCAGCCCTGGTCACGACCCCAGCACGGCCTGATACACGGCTACTCGAACCAGGTCGACCCAGCCTGCTAGGGAAGGGTTCCGGTGGTGAGGATGAACTCCACGGATTCGCTGAAGCCGGTCATCATGGTGCCACGGGCGGTACCGGTGGAGAGCAGCCACACCCAGTAGCTGGCACCAGCAGGATCGGAGGACCGGGCCAGAACGTTGTTGTAGATCAGCTCAACGAATTCGCTGTTCCCGAGGGCTCCGTATGCTGCCTGGAACTCAGCCGAGGTGGCAAAGGCAGAGGCAATGGCTTCGAGGGAGACCCCGGCTACTCGTTGCCCGACCCAGTAGTCGTAGCCGGCCTGGTCGGGAAGGCGAAGGAAGGAGGCCACATAGAGTCGGTAGACCTCGGCCTCGGCCGTCGACTGGACCGGCGAGGTGCCGGTCCTGGCTATGAACTCCGCCGAATCGGAGAAGCCGATCATGACCTGACCCCGGCTGGTACCACCGGCCAACACGCCCAGCCAGTAAGACCGGCCGGCACCATCGGCGGCCCGGTTCAAGACGTTCAGGTACACCAGGTCAACGAACTGGCCATCATCAAGGCTGCCGTAGTTGGCCACAAACTCTGCGCTGGAGGCAAAGGCGTTCGATACCACCGTCAGATCCACTCCCGCGGCCCGCTGATCTCGCCAGAAGGTGAACCCCTCGGGATCGGGTGACCGTAGGAAATAGGCCTGATAGAGCCGGCTGATCTGGCCGTCGAGGGGGACCGGGCGCACGACACCGCTACTGATCCCAACCGGGACCGAGTAGCCCCAGGCCCCTGCCCCGTGAGCATCGTGGGCTCGGACCCGGAATTGGTGGATCCCCTCGGTGACCGTTGTCGCCATGGACAATCCAGCGGTAGAACCGAGCGCGCTCCAGACCCCACCGTCGGCCGAGTGCTCGGCCTCGTAGCTGGTGGCGGCCACACCGGGAGCTGGAAGCCAGGTCAGAGTTCGGGACAGGCCCAAGCCGGTCGGATTGATGGCCCGAGGTGTCATCGAGGCCGTGGCCAGGGACACAGACGTTGTCGCCGCCGCTCCGTCCTGGCCCGAGCTCACGGCCACCACATTGACGGTGTATGTCGTGCCGTTCAGCAGTCCACCAACAGTGGCGAAGGTGCCCGACCCGATCGCCGTGGTCGACCCGCTCAGCGATGCCCCAGCCCAGGCCTCGATCCGGAAGCTGTCAGGGGCGAGCCCCGTCTGGGCCAGGTCGATGTTCCAGTTGACGGTGATCTGGCCGCTCGACGGCACGGTCGAGGTGATGGTGGGGCTGGCGGGACCGATCCGCATGGGCCAACCCATGCGCTCCATCAGGCTGAGCGTCGGGGCGTCGAGTTGGCGAGCCACTTCCTGGCTGCCCAGGCTCGGCGTCATCAACGAACCGGGGGAACCGGCGGGGTGGGAAGCTTCGTCGAAGTGGGAGAAGCTGCTTCCCTCGGCCCAGGTCGAGGGGGCGTAGAGCTTCTCGTTGAGAGCGTCGCTGATGTCGAGGTAAAGGTTGCTTGACTGCAACAGCGAGTCGGGGTCACCAAGGCTCAACAGGTCGGTCCCGTTGTAGGTGACCTCATGATCGAACACGAACGGGGTCGACTCGACCGTCGGAACTGTATTGGGGGCCTCGTTGTAGAGGCTGGCCGAACCGAGGAAGCCGAGACCGTGCCCGATCTCGTGGAGGATCACGGTGTAGAGGTCGATCTGGCCCGAGCCAGGCGATCCGCTGGTAGCGATGTACCAGTTGGCCGTCGAGTTGAGGTTGACGGTCAGCTCAGGGGTCCCGCCCCCATTCACGTCATAGCCCAGGAGGGTGTTGGCCAGGGGGGCCGGGTAGTAGGACGTGGTCGGCAGGGAGGGGCCGGAGTAGAGCCCGTTTGGTCCGGCCGAGCCGAGCAGGCTCGGGTTTCCAAGATCCTTCCAGATGACGGCGATCTCGACAGGGGCAGCCACAGTCGTCGACAGGGCGGCATCCCAATCAGAGGCGGCGGCCAAGACAACGGCCTGGACCGAGCCGGGCGACAGGTAGGTGGCGTCAAAGCTCACTCTCATCCCACTATCCACGGCGGCGCGCTGGAGACCGGAGAGAGCGGCACCGGGGACCGAGAGTGAGGTCCCCTGCTCGAAATCGTCGTGGACCTCTCGCAGCTGGGCGATCAGGTCTGGATCTTGGACGTCGATGCTCGGGTCGTCGGCTTCGATGACGAGAGGAGCGTCACGTCGGACGAGACCGACTTCAGCTGAGGCCACATCAACTGGGCCGACGGCTCCAGACCCAAACCCGACGACAGCCGCCACCGCAGCCAACATCAGGCGCGTTGAACAGATTGTGGGAAGCCCGCCGCGAAACGCCATGGCTGTGTCTACGGCGCGCTAGGGCCCGAAGTGAAGCCGATCTTGTCGTTCGAATGTTCTCGTCGGACTATTCAACGAAGAATCAAGCAGCTGCGGCCATTTCTGCCGCCACATCGGCCGCCGCCTCAATCGTGCGATCGATGTCAGCTGGGACGTGAGCCAGACTTGGGAAGAGGGCCTCGTAGGGCCCAGGGGCCAGGGCAATGCCCCGTTTCAGCATCCCGTGGAAGAAGGCTGGGTAAAGGCCATTGTCGGCCGCCACCTTGGCGTCGTCGTAGTGACGGACGGGGGCATCGGCGAAGAAGATACTGAGCAGTGGCCCCACCCGCGGTACCTGAACTGCGAGCCCAGCACCCGAGATTGCCTTGGCCAGGCCAGTAGCCAAGGACCCAGCCGTTGCCTCCAGGGCGGCGAAGCGCTCGGGTGCGAGCTGGCCCAGGGCGGCCAAACCGGCAGCGGTGGCCAATGGGTTCCCCGACAAAGTCCCACCCTGATAGACGGGGCCGAGGGGCGCCACGTTGGCCATGATCTCAGCGCTGGCGCCGAAGGCCCCTACCGGGAGCCCGCCCCCTATGACCTTGCCAAAGGCCCACAGGTCGGGCCGGACTCCCGACCAGGCGGTCGCTCCCCCCTGACCCAAGCGGAACCCGGTGATGACCTCGTCGAAGAACAGCAAAGCTCCCACCCGGTCGCACTCCTGGCGCAGAGCTTGGAGGAAGCCGGGTTCGGGGGCGACGACGCCCATGTTGGCCGCCACCGCCTCGACGGCCAGGACGGCGACGTCTTCGTCGAGGGTGGGGACGGTGTTATAGGGGGCAACGATGGTGTCGGCCACCGCGGATTCGGTGACGCCGGCCGAGCCGACGAGGCCCTGGTTGGCCACCCCCGAGCCACCGGCAACGAGGAGGGAGTCGACATGGCCGTGGTAGCAGCCAGCGAACTTGACCACCGTCTTGCGTCCGGTGGCCCCCCGGGCCAGGCGGATGGCGGACATGGTGGCCTCGGTTCCCGACGAGGTCATGCGGATCATGTCGACGCCGGGCACCCATTCGCACACCAGCTCGGCCAGCTGGACTTCACGCTCGGTTGGAGCGCCGTAGGTAGTCCCATCGGCGGCGGCAGCGGTGACGGCAGCGACCACAGCCGGGTCGGCGTGGCCCAGGATGGAGGCCCCATAGCTCTGGACGTAGTCGAGGTACTCATTGCCTTCGCTGTCCCAAACCTTCGAGCCCGCGGCCCGGGCCACGAAGTATGGGGTGCCTCCCACCGAGAGGAAGGCCCGGACAGGAGAGTTCACCCCTCCAGGCAAGACGGCTCGGGCCCGATCGAACAGGTCCTGGTTTGTCATCAGGCTCTCCCCTTCTAGCTGTTCAAAACCATGGCGACTTCGGCCGCCAGGTAGGTGAGGATGAAGTCCGCACCCGCTCGCTTGATGGCGCCGAGGACTTCGAGGGCGGCAGCGTCACCGTCGATCCAGCCGTTGGCGGCGGCCGCTTTGAGCATGGCGTATTCGCCGCTCACGTGATAGGCGGCGAGGGGGATGTCGACCTCCATCCTGGCCTTGGCGATGATGTCGAGGTAGGCCAGAGCCGGCTTGACCATGACCATGTCGGCCCCCTCGGCGATGTCGAGGCGGATCTCCTCCAGGGCTTCACGGCTGTTGTGCCAGTCCTGCTGGTAGCCCCGTCGATCACCACCATCAGCGATGGTGACGTCGACGGCATCACGGAAGGGGCCATAGAGGGCGCTGGCGTACTTGGCCGAATAGGCCAGGATCGACACGTCGGAGAACTCCTCCTCGTCGAGTGCGTCGCGGATGGCCAGGACCTGGCCATCCATCATCCCCGACGGGGCAACGATGTCAGCTCCAGCCCGAGCCTGGGCCAGGGCCGCGTTCATGTACAGATCGAGGGTGAGGTCGTTGTCGACCTGGCCGTTGTCGTCAACGATGCCACAGTGACCATGGTCGGTGTACTCGTCGACACAGAGATCGGCGATGAGCACTATCTCGTCGCCCATGCTCTGACGGCATTCGCTGAGGGCACGCTGGATGATCCCGTCTGGGTTCCAGGCCTCAGAGCCCTCGGCGTCCTTGGTTTCGGGGACGCCGAAGAGGATCACTCCGGGGATCCCGAGCCCGGCCAGGTGCTTGACCTCAGCCACCAGCGAGTCGATGGTGTGTTGGACGACGCCGGGTAGGGAGTGGATCGGTTCGGGATCCCTGATCCCCTCCCGCACGAACAGTGGGGCGATGAGATCATCGACTCCAAGCTTTGTCTCCGCAACCAGCCTGCGGATAGCCGGGGTTCGGCGGAGACGACGGGGACGGCGTTGGGGAAACGACACGTCTCTGTTTGTAGCGGCCTTTGGACCACCTTGCTCAAGTTCTTTGCTCCACCTCCCTGGCCCTGTCTAGGCCTCTAGCGGGCCCAGGGCAGAAAGGAGGGCCCGGATCAGGCCGTCCTCGTTGTGGTCGATGGCGGTGACGATGCCGGTGATTCCCCGCTGGCGGGCCCTGGTCTCGGTCCGAGGCCCGATACAGACCACGACCGGCGGAATCAAGCCCGGAGACAGAGCCTTCAGATAGAGGTCGACCAGCGAGGGGGCGGTGAAGAGCACGGCGTCGGCCCCTGCTGCCGCCTCCTTCTGTTCGGCCGAGATCGTGGTCGGTTCCATCCGGTAGGCATCAACCCGTTCCACCCGGTAGCCCTTGGCCTCCAACCCGGTCTCCAGATCGGACGAAGCCAGCTCAGCCAGGGGTGCTAGCACCAGGTCCGGAGGCGCGACACCCGAAGGCGGAGGGAAGGCAGCGGCAAGATCAGCCGCGGTGGCGATGGTGCTGACGAGGCTGACGGCGTACCCTGCGGCAGCAGCCACGGCGGCGGTTGCCGGACCAACGGCCGCCACCTCCAACCCGGGAGGCAGAGGGCGTGAGCTGAGTACATCGGAAACGGCCCTGACCCCGTTGGCCGAGGTGAAGGCCAGCCAACGATATGAGCCCAGATCATCAATCACCGCCTGCAGGGCGGCGCCCCCGTCGGTGGGGGTCACCCGCTCCGCCAAGGGGATCAGGATGGGCTCAGCCCCACGGGCCCGAAGGGCGGTGGTCAGTGACCCACCATCGGCGACGGCTCGGCCCACAATGACCGAGTAGCCGGCCAGGCTCTGCCCAGGCCCCGGGCCTCGGTTCAAGACCCAACGTTGGCCGCGGCCCGCAACCGCCTGGCCAGGATCTGGCCCGGGCGGGCCAACGCCAGCTCGACCACGTCGGCTCGCTGGAGCCGACCTCCGACATCAGGCGGGCTGGCCAGAACCCCCCGAATGGTGAGCTTGTCATCACTGCCGAGGATTGCGTTCGCTCCCGCTGGGAGGTCGCAGTCACCCCCGAGCTCCACGAGGAAATCGCGCTCTGCGCTGACGGTTGTCCTCGTGGGTTCGTGGTCGATGTGACTCAACAGATCAGCTGTCATGGTGTCTTCGGCCCGGCACTCGACGGCCAGGCTGCCTTGGCCGACCTGGGGGATGAAGGTCTCGACATCGAGCTCTTCGACAACGTCTGGTCGTTCGCCAAGGCGTTCCAGGGCAGCCCGGGCGACGACAATGGCGGCGATATCGGCTTCAGCCAGTTTCTGGAGTCTGGTGCCGACATTGCCTCGGAGCCCAACGATCTCCAGATCAGGCCGAATATCGAGCAAGAGGGCGCGCCGACGGTTGGAGCCGGTGGCCACCGTGGCGCCTGGTGCCAGTTCGGCCAGTCGAGAACCAACGAGACAGTCGGCCATGGCCCCTCGCTCTGGGTAGGCCCCTATGACCAGCCCTTCGGGGGTTATGGCCTGGAGATCCTTGGCTGAGTGGACGGCAATGTCGGCCTGGCCCGCCAGCACCAGGGTCTGGACTTCCTTGCTGAACGCTCCCTTGCCCCCGATGTCGGAGATCGACTGGGAAAGGTCGAGGTCGGGGGCGGTGTCTATGGCAACCAGCTCCGGCTCTACCTGATCAATCTTGGCCAGCAGGGACGCCACATGGTTGGCTTGCCAGAGGGCAAGCGGACTGCGACGGGTGGCGATCCGGATCTTCACCATGGGTTGAACAGCTCTCGAACCGTTTCGGCCAACCGATCCCCCCGGGCCGTTCCGGCTGCATCTTTCAGGGCCACCGTTGGCTGATGCAGGAGCTTGGCCACCAGAGAACGAGATAGGGCTTCCACCGCCTCACGGTCAGCCGGTGCCAGCTGGGCCAGCCGAGAGGAGTAGCGGTCGAGCTCAGTGGTACGGACCCCGTTGGCCCAGCCGTGAAGTTCCCCGATCAAGGGGGCCACCTCGCGTGCGCTGCTGGCTGCCTGGTAGCGCTCGATTTCGGCATCAACAACGGTTCGGGCCGCCCCCAGGTGCTCCCGGCGAGCCTCCAAGCCTCGG
>JAAETV010000013.1 GCA_024227975.1 Actinomycetes bacterium | reverse complement strand
GGTCATAGCCCAAACCTAGTTCGCCAATTGGTCGAATGTATACTGGCCGATCAGTTGCAGGCAGATGGTGAGGGTGGGAGGCCGAGGGCTTCTCGTTCCTGTTTGCTGAGGGGTCGGCCGGCGAGGTCGCAGGCATGCTGGGGGTCGGCAATCCCCCCAGCCGGTCCTTGACGCCGAAGTCAGATCATGGGTGACAGCCAGCCGGGCGGCCCTTGACGTTGTCGTTTGGAGGCCGTATCGGCATGGCTCGAACGATCTTGGCCATTCTCAACCATCGACTACGAAGCGAGGCTGGAGAGGCACTGACGTGTCCGGCGGGGACCATCACGACTGTTGGCGTCGAGAAAGATTCGTGGTTCGAGTAAGGAATAGGGGGAAGCTGAGGCTCTACCCCCTGTGTCCATGAAGTCCGACCCAGCTACCCGCCAAGAACAGGCGCACGAGCAGCGGCAGACCCTGACCGCGCTCTCCTTCGAGCAGTGGTATCACGACTTCTACCCCAAGTTGGCCCGAACGATGACCGTGATGTTCTCCAATGTCGAGGTGGGGCGTGAGCTGGCCGATGAAGCCATGGCCCGGGCCTTTGCCCGCTGGGAGTCGGGCGACATACCACACTCACCCAACGCCTGGACGACGACGGTCGCCGTGAACGAGGGGCGTCGACGGTGGCGGCGTCGCAAGCGTGACGCTGATCGCCTCACCCAGACCGCGGCTAGCAGTCCGTTGACGGCGGGGCTCGACGCACCCGACCTCGACTTGTGGCGAGCAGTGGCCGAACTACCCCGCCGCTCCCGTGAGGCGATCGTGTTGCGCTACATCGCCGACATGACTGAAGCGGAAGTAGCCAAGACGATGGGCGTGAAGCCAGGGTCGGCCAGCGCCCTGCTCAACAAAGCTTGTGACCGGACCCCCCAAGCTGAACGGTGACGCCAGCGGCTCCGCCGAGGCGATCTAGGCCGACTGGGAGGCCACGACAGGTCAACGGCCTCGAACCGGCCTGAGGTCGATCGGCGTAGGAGGTCTGCTACGGTCGACGCGCTTGTGACCGCAGGGGGAGGAGTGCTGATGGGTTGGTTGGTTCGCAGCTGTGTGGTGGCCACTGCTCTCGCGTTGCTAGTCGCTGGGTGCGGGAAGGAGGGGAGTGGGGTGGCCGACAGCGAGGCCGGCTCCCCAACGTCGGAGTCAACGACCACGTCGGAATCGACGTCCACCACCGTCGAGCCGGCCACCACTACCACGACGACCACCTCAACTACGTCCGAGTCGACGACGACGTCGTCAACCACCACGACGACTCAGCCGACCACGACCGAAGAGCTCGTACCAGCCGGTCTTCCGACGCCTGAGGATGTTGCCCTCCAGTACGACGCACTATGTCTTCAGACCAATAGTCGGGATCTGGTCGAGAAGTGGTTCGAACCCGGCGTCCTCGACGACCTCCGATGCAAGCAAGGCAATGGGGGCGACTTCCAGGGCTTCGTGACCTTCATGGGCTGCGAAGCCATCCCCGACGCTGCCGGCGAAGCCTCACATGCCTGCTTCTTCTACTACGAGGGTGGCGGCTATTCGATCCTCATCGGTGATCTGGGACGGGGCTACCGGGGCCTGGCCGCCACTTTCGTCGTCGACTAGCCGGGTTTGCGATGCCCAGTTGCCTGGCCCGCTTGGCTACATCCGGAGTGGCACATCGATGACGAGGAGGTCTAGGGCGGCGACCAGGAGGCGTCGGGTGAGGGCGACGAGGGCCAGCCATGATCGCTGGGTGGCCGGGTCGTTGGCGGAGAGGATGTGGCAGGCGTCGTAG
>JAAETV010000012.1 GCA_024227975.1 Actinomycetes bacterium | reverse complement strand
GATCGTATTGGCCCGGATCGACTCCATGGCCGAGGGGTTGGTGTCGAACGAGGTGCCGGGGGCGACACCGAAGTAGCCGGCCTCGGGGTTGATGGCATACAGCTTGCCGTCCTCGGGCGACGGCTTGATCCAAGCGATGTCATCACCGATCGTGGTGACCTTCCAGCCCTCCTCCTGGAAGGCTGGGGGCGGGACCAACATGGCAAAGTTCGTCTTGCCGCAGGCACTGGGGAAGGCAGCGGCGACGAACGTCTTCTCCCCACTGGGCTCGGTGACGCCCATGATAAGCATGTGCTCCGCCAGCCATCCCTCATCGCGCGCCATGGTCGAAGCAATACGCAAGGCCAGGCATTTCTTGCCGAGTAGAGCATTGCCGCCATAGCCGCTGCCGTAGCTCCAGATCGACCGCTCCTCAGGGAAGTGCACGATGTACTTCTCGTCAGGATTGCAGGGCCACGAGACGTCCTCATCGCCCTCGGCCAGGGGAGCTCCGACGGTGTGCAGGCAGGGGACGAAGTCGCCGTCCTTCCCGAGCACCTCGACCGCAGCCCGACCCATACGGGTCATGATCTTCATGTTCACCGCCACATAGGCGGAATCTGTGATCTCGACGCCCAGTTGGGCAATGTCGGAGCCGAGCGGACCCATACTGAAGGGGATCACGTACATCGTGCGGCCCGCCATGCAGCCGTCGAACAAGCCCCGCAAGATGCCCTTCATCTCGTCGGGATCCATCCAGTGGTTCGTCGGACCGGCGTCATCGGCGGTGCGGGAGCAGATGAAGGTGCGATCCTCGACCCGGGCCACATCACTGGGGTCGGACCGGGAGAGGAAGCTGTTCGGACGCTTCTCGTCGTTCAGGCGGATGAACGTGCCGGCATCGACCAGCTCCTGACAGAGGCGGTCGTACTCCTCATCGGACCCGTCACACCAGTGCACGTCGGAGGGACCACACAGGGTGATCATCTCATCGACCCAGGCCTTTAGTGCATCATGGTTGACGTAGTCAGGAGCGTTCATGGTCCGATTCTCCACTATGGGGTCTGATCGCGTCTAGCGACCATGGTCACGTTCGGCCGAGCATACATTTGACCCGGCGTGAACTTCGGCGATGGACGATGCTTCACGAGACAGTCGGGCCGAGCTGACCTATCCTGTCGGATGCGAACCGACCGAGACGGTGCGCACCTTCCACCGCGGCATCGATGGACACGCCGCTGAACACCAGGCGCATGAAGCCGGGCTCCCCGTTGTGGCATTCGATTCCAGGCGTGATGTTGACCCCATGTTCGTCGACGAGCGTCCGCCAGACCTCGTCTTCTGATTCCCAAGTGAGATCGTGCATCATCGGGCGGGCGTCGACGACGAAGAAGAGCCCGGAATCGGCAGGAAGGTGAACCACCCCATAGGTATCGAGCACTTCTGTGACGGCCAGGTAGCTGGCGCGAAGCCGACGTCGGTTCTCCTCGAGGAAGCCGTCGACCCATGCTTCATCGCTCAGGAGTTGGCGGAGCATCGACTGGGTGTCTCGTGACGTCGAGGCCCAGTAGGCCAGCCCGTTGATGGCGCTCAGGAGGTCGGTGTTCTCGGAGTAGAGCACCCCCGAACGGAGCCCGCTCATCGAGAAGTCCTTGCTGAAGCCCCAGACAATGTGCAGGAGGTCACCCATCTCCTCAACGAGGCCAGCACCCGAACGGAATAGCTGGTCACCGAAGGTCGAGAGCCCATAGATCTCGTCGAGCACCAGATGGATGCCCTTGTCCATGGCCCACGAGATGATTTCGCGCACCTCATCGTCATCATGGATCTGGCCCAGCGGGTTGTTCGGGTTGGTGAACAACATCGCCCTGACCGGTCGATCGGCGTTGGCCACCGTCTCGTCGAGTTGGGCAAGAGTGAACCGGAATCCACTCTCACTGGTGGTGTGGACGGGAATGATCTGTACCTGATCCCGCGTCTCGATATCGGCCCAGAAGCCGGTGTAGCTCGGTGTGGGCACGAGCACACCATCGCCGGGATCGCAGATGACGTAGAAGAGCAGCTCCAGCACGCTACCGACGCCATTGAGCACCGCGAGATGCTCAGCATCGACCTCGCGCCCGATGAAGGTCCTCGACAGAAAGGCCGCGATTGACTGGCGGAAATCCAAAGAGCCGACCATCGAGTCGTACCCAATCGAATCGGAGTCGAGCTCCCTGCTCTGAGCCATCTTCGGACCGAGGACATCGAACATCAGCTTGTTCTCGGCTATGCAGAACGCGATATAGCCATCCGGGTTCGTCTCGGGATGCCACTCATTCTCGGAGCGTTCGAAGTGGGTGTCGATGTACTCAGGGACGGCAGGACTGGCGAGCAGCGCCCTGGCCCGAGCCGACAGCGGAGCCGTCACTGTCCGTGCTGGGCGCAGCAGGCTATGGGGACGGTCAGGGCTCCCCATCAGCCTAGGCAGACGTGCTCGATCAAGGGTCCTAGCCGCCCAGCGTCGCTGTCGATCACAAACCAGTCCATCCGGGGAGGGTAGTGCAGGCAGCGGCCCGGG
>JAAETV010000011.1 GCA_024227975.1 Actinomycetes bacterium | reverse complement strand
GGTCGAGGCTTTGATCGGGAGATCGGCTCCCGGCTCGCCGTCGATGACCAGGGTCCCGCCCTTGGAGGCCACCCACGACTCCAAGGTGTCCACCTGGGTCGAATCCATGGTTTCCAGGTCATTGGGGGTGATGATGATCTGGCCGAAGGTTGACAAGGCATCGGGTCCGACGTCGAGCAGGAGAGACTCGAAGGGATAGAGACGGGCTTGGCCGATCTCGACGCTCAACTCCGCTGTTGCTGGCAGGTTTCTCGTCGTCAGCTCACCGAATACTCCTACCAGCTCGTCATTCTGGTTCACCGTCAGGGCGATCCGCTCGGTTGCGTCGGCGTCCTCGTCGTCGGCGTCGGCGTCGAAACGGACCGAACCAGACGAGACCCATGGTGGAGCGGTGACGATGAAGACGATCTCCTTGGTGCTTCCACCAGGCACATCGACCTCTTTTGACCCGGCCAGGAAGCCCTCAAAAGTGGCGGATAGGGTCCCCGAGATGGCCTGGTCGGCACTGATGGTCACGATCAGGGGAGTCGGCTGGCCTGGCTCGTAGCGGCCGTCGGCTGGGGTGGTGACCTCGATCTTGGTCTCGGCTGCCGCTGGGGTTGCCGAGAGCCCGACCAGGGCGGCGGCCAACGTCAGCATCACCGGCACCAGCTTGCAGCAATTGATCATGTGCTCCCCGTTGTCCCCTCGGCCCACGAACACGATTCGGCGCCCGCAAGTCTCTCATGGCTAGGGACGCTTGAGGCGTCGCTTCGGTTCCTTCGATTGTCCAGATTTGTTCCGGGAATCTAGGGTTGCGTTGATCTCTGAGCTCGAGAGTGATGTCACGGGGAAGGAGATTCCACATGCGCACGTCCAATCGGCTAGCCGAGCGATGTCGGGCTGACGGAGAATTCCTCCTCGCCGCTCGGCATTGGTCCGGTGGGCTGCGGCTCGATTTCGGAAATGAGGTGGCAGCCATCACCCTCGACGACGGTGCGCCCCGAGCCGGTGACCCCGGTGAAGGCCCTGGTGTCATCACCCTCACCGCGCCGCCCGAGACGTGGGCCGAGATGCTGGAAGCGGAGCCCCCACGATTTGCCAATGACATAGGCCCAGCCCGAGCCCTCGGATTGCGGCGCAGCGGCGACGAGCTCCTCTACTGGCAGTACGCCCCCGCCATCCAGCGGGCCGTCGAGCTGATGCGAGACGAAAGCTCGGATGGCGATCTGGACCCTGATGACCTGGTCGCACCCCCTCGACCCGGTGGTACCTTCGACGCTCCCATCGGGCGTTATGTCCACCTCGATCTCGACGGTGTCGATCACCGCATCTATTTCGAGGAGGCGGGGACCGGTATCCCCATCTTGTTGCACCATACGGCTGGGTCGCACTCGTCCCAGTGGCGGCACCTGTTCGAAGAGCAGTCCATCACCGACCGATTCCGGCTCATCGCCTACGACCTGCCCTATCACGGCAAGTCGCTTCCCCCCGTCGGGCCCCAGTGGTGGGCTGAGCCCTACCGATTGGACGGGTCGTTCCTCCGCTCGATCCCTCTGGCCCTGTGCGATGCCCTCGATCTCGACCAACCCCTGTTCATGGGGTGTTCAGTGGGCGGCCTTCTCGCCCTCGACTTGGCCGCCCGCCACGGTGACCGCTTCCGGGCCGTCATCGCCTTGGAGGGAGCACTCAAGATAGAAGGCGATTGGCACTCCCTCCTTGGGTTCTGGCATCCCCAGGTCTCCAACGAGTCAAAGGCAAGGATGATGGAGGGCCTGACCGCACCGTCGTCGCCGGAGGCATACCGCAAGGAGACCATCCAGGTCTACGCCGCGGGATGGCCTCCGGCCTTCCTGGGCGACCTCTGGTACTATCTGGAGGACTATGATCTGCGCTCGATGGCGGCGTCGATAGACACCGAAGAGGTGGGTGTCCATATTCTCTCTGGCTATTACGATCACAGCGCAACAGTCGAGATGGGGCGGGCCGCCCATGAGACAATTGCCGGTTCTACGTTTGCCGAAATGGCCGATATCGGCCATTTTCCGATGTCAGAGAACCCGAAACGGTTCATGACGTACCTATTGCCGTTACTGGACAAGATCAGCAACAGCCGATCAATGGTGGATCGATGACCTTTCAACAAGACACCGTCAAGATCCTCTCCAGTGGGGATGGAGAGCCAGTGGCCCTTCATGACTTCGGTGGCAACGGGCCTGCCCTACTCTTGAGCCATGGCAACGGCCTCAATGCCGGGATGTGGGCCGCAGTCTTGCCGATGCTGGTCAACCGGTTCCACTGTTTCGGCATAGACCTGCGAGGTCACGGTGCGGCCCGAGAGGTCAGCGACGGGTACTCGATCGACCGGGAGCGTTTCGGCGAGGACATCTTGGCCTGTGTCGACGCGGTCGGGGGCCCGGTTCGATTGGCGGGCCACTCGCTGGGCGGAGCAGCCGCTGTCTACGCCGCCCTGGCCCGACCCGGGGCCTTCAGGGGGTTGTGGCTCTACGAGCCGATTCTGGCTCCCGTCGGCTTCAACCGGAACAATGGAGACGGTCCGAGCAAGCTGGTCGAGGCCTCGCGCCGGCGGCGGATGGAGTTCGACTCGGTCGACGAGGCCGTCGACCGGCTCTCATCCAAGCCCCCGTTCTTCGGCTGCGACAGCTATGCCGTGCGGGGCTACCTGGAGATTGGGAGCTACCCCGTCGATGGTGGGATCCGTCTGGCGTGCACTGGGGACAATGAAGCCAGAGTCTTCGACTCGGGAAAGGGTCTCGATTTCGATCGACTTGGTTCTCTAACCATACCGACCGTCGTTGCCTCGGGGGGCAATGCCGACACGGCGAATGCCGCAGCGCCGAAGCTAGCTCCTCTGGTGGCTGAGGCCCTGGGCAACGCTCGTTGGGAAGAGCATCGCTGGGTGAGCCATTTCGGCCCCATGGAGGCGCCACGCGCTATCGCCCAGTCGATCGTCGCCCACTTGGCCTAGCGGCGAGGTTTTGGCCAGGACCTGGTGGGATCGACCACGGTCATCAGTAGTCGGTCGGATGGGCCGGCGGCGGCGAAACCAGGGCCTAGGGCCAGGCGGAGAGCCGCATTGGTGGAGAGTTCGGCGAAGCCACAATCAGTCATAATCTCAGTGTGAGCCTCATGCAAACATGACGCAACATTGGATTTCTTGTTGTTTCCATCGAGTTTTGTCATACTTTGGCATGCAGCTTGACGTCGAGTCTCTCCGTGCTTTCGCTACCGTTTTGGACACCGGAGGGATCACCCGAGCGGCTGAGGAGCTCAACCTGAGCCAGTCGGCCGTCAGCTGGAAGATCAAGCGGTTGGAGGAGCGAGTCGGGCGGGACTTGCTGGTCCGCCAAGGGCGGTCGATTCGCCCTTCACGTGATGGTCATGAGCTGCTGAACTACGCCAGGGTCATCATCGATGCCCACGACGAGGCGGTGGCCAGGCTCACCAGTTCCGAGCTCTCTGGTCGGGTGAATCTGGGAGCAACGGAGGAAGTCAGCGCGGAGTGTGTCAGCGCCGTCCTCGGACGTTTCAACCGGGTGCACGCCGGGGTGACGATCGAGATTCACGTCGATCGGGGTCAGCGGCTGGACGAGATGCTGCGCGCTGGTGATCTCGATCTGGCCCTCCTCCAGCTCGACCCCGAGGACTGGCAAGACACCGACACCCATCTGTGGACCGACGAGCGACAGTGGATCTCGGCCCCCGACTGGACCTACGACACGGGAACGGTCCCCCTGGTCACGTTCGGTGAGACCGGCTTCTATCGTCCCCTCTCCGAGCGGATCTTGCGGGCGGCCGGCATCCCCCACCGGGTGGCTTTCTCGGGGCCAAGCTCCGCCAGTGTGTTGGCCGCAGTCGAGGCTGGTCTGGGGGTGGCGGTGATGAGTGGCCGTTCCGTTGTCGGCGACGTGATCCCCTGGCCTCGGGCCCAGAAGCTGGCGGCGCTCCCACCCGTCTACCAGGTGGCGAGAGTGGCGGCCGGGGCCCAGTCACCGGTTGTTACAGAGCTGCTGGGTGACCTGGAGCAGGAGCTTGGCGAAGTGGCCAGCTCCGACGACCTTGCTTGAGCGCTAGCGTGGCCGGCGGGGCGTTGCTGGCCGGGGAGCGGGGAAGACTGTGGACGGGTCGATTCGAATCGTCCTAGCTCTGGAGGTAGCGCCTTTCTAGTATGGCTATCCATGAGCACTGTCGTTCCCCTGGAAGAACTGGCCGACGAGATCGCCAAGCGGGGGGCCGGTTACCTGCTGACGACTACCGCTGATAGCCGGCCCCATATCCTCCACCTCAACTTCGCGGTTGATGGGACGGAGTTGCGGGTCGAGGTCGGCCGCTCGGCCAGAATCAACATCGGGGCCCAGCCGGCAGTCTCGATACTGTGGCCAGCTCAGGCCACGGATGAATACAGCCTCATCGTCGACGGGACCGCCACCATCAGCGATGAGGCAACGGCGGTGATCATTGCCACTGGGGCTGTTCTCCACCGCCCCGCTCC
>JAAETV010000010.1 GCA_024227975.1 Actinomycetes bacterium | reverse complement strand
TCACCCGACGGGTACGTCGATCCGGCCCAGAGCGATCGAGGTTATCGGGAGCGCCTGAATGCATACATCGATCAGGTCGACGCCGGCTACCGCCTGTGTCTCGATGAGGCCGATATCACCCCGGTCGGGACCCATGTGCTCAGCGGGTGGGCTTCTATCCAGTCATTTCTCTGCGTGACCGGCACCGCGACCGGAGTGACGCTGAGCGACGGCACCCCCCAAGCATGCCCAGCGGACGACGAGCTCGAACTGTGCACCCGGATACTCGAGCCCATGCTCGACACATTCTTCCAGGCCTTTCCCGACAGGAAGCCCGATGGGTCGCAGGCCTGCCAGGCCGCTATCGAGGATGATCAGGTGAAGTTCGACGAGCTGTGATCTCAGGCTCGCCTCGAGGCAATTGACGTCCGAGTTGACCCGGGGTAGTACTCCTGATGGTACTAGCGTCGGCCAGTGCCATAGCATGGCCAAGGATGGACATCAGGTCGTGGGTGAGGGGTCCCTGGGGGGTTGGGGGGATGGTCGGTCTGGTGGCCGTCGTGCTGGCCGGTGTCGGCGTCTTCCGCCCGCCGGGACGGATCGACGTGTTCCTGGAGCCGGCAGGTGCGGTCGGCTCCGACCCGTTCCTGATCCTGGAGAGCCCGGAGCTGCGAATAGGGGCGGCCGAGATGCTGACCCTCGGTGGCGGGGTCACGGTGCGGGTCGGGATCGAGCCTGGGCTCTACGGCGGGTCAGGGTCGGATCATCTGTGTGATCCCCAGCTGATTGCCGACTTCCTGGACCAGGATCCGGCCAAGGCCACCGCTTGGGCCTCGGCGGCTGGAATCGGAGTGGGGGACATCGAACTGTACTTGCTGTCTTTGACGCCGGTCCGCCTCCTGGCCGATACCTGGGTCACCAACCACGGGTTTCGCAACGGCCAGGCCATACCCCACCAATCGATCCTGCAGGCGGGAACCATGGTGCTGGTCGACAATCTTGGTGTACCCCGCGTTCGTTGCAGATGTGGCAACCCCCTCCTGCCTCCCGACGGGTCCGACGACCTGGGTCGGGTCGACTTCGTCGGTGAGCGGTGGGATGGATTCGACCCCGACCGCTTGTTGGTGGTCGAAGCCGGTACCGAATTGGTCGAGGGGTTCATCCTGGTGCGTTTGGAAGACGGCCGCCTGGTGGCTCGCCCGATCGGCACCACCGGTGATCAGGATGCCCCGGTCGATGAGGAGGGCCGCTGGATTCCCGAGCTCGACTTGGTTTTACCGTTGGTGGCGGCGGTCGGTGATGGCCCATTCCCCTTACCCGAGGTCAGCTCGGCTGGTCTCGACATCGAGTACCGGGTCGACGGTCCGTGTCGGATTGGCAATGGGGCTCTGGTTCTCGACGGCAGAGGGCTGTGCGTGTTGTCGGTATTCTCGGAGGCCGACGACCCGTGGGCTCCGTTTGAGTTCGAGTACGAGATCGATATCGGTCTCCTCGAACAGATGATCACGTTCGCTCCTTTGCATCGGATCGTGCTCGGGGAGGACCCGGTCACACTGGGGGCCACCGCTGACTCCTTGCTCCCGGTGCAGTACGAGACAGCGGGTCCGTGCGAGGTCGTGAGTGGTGCCCTTGTCGCGTCCGGGGTCGGCAGCTGCGAGATCACCATCACCCAGCCAGGGAACGCCCGCTGGGAGTCGGCCGAGCCTTTGGCGATCACTGTCGAAGTCTCCGGTGGCTCACCCCGACAGTCGCTGGAGCTCACCTTCGAGCCACCCACCTCCTTGCGTCTCGACGATGAGCCGGTGGCCCTGGAGGCCGAGTCCGACCCCCCTCGTCCAATCTCGTACTTCGTGGTCGGGGCCTGCGACCTCGCCCCCGGCGACAGCCTGCGCCCCCAATCCGTTGGTGAGTGTGGGGTCCTGGCGGCGGCAGCCGACGACGATGACTTCCAGCGGGCCGTCGCCACCCGGACCGTTACCGTCCGCCCCCGGCTTCAGCAGGTTGGGCTGGACACCCTGCCCCGGTTCGCCATCCTGAGCGATGCCACCGTGCCCCTCCCGGCCACCACCTCGGTCGGGTTCGATGTCAGCTATGAGGTGTCGGGATCCTGCCGTCTGACCGCGGACGGCCTGCTGTTCACCAAAGTTGGCACCTGCGAGGTGACAGGTTCGGCCGACGGTGACGACGAGACGGAACCGGTGACCGAGACCTTTGAGATCACCATCAGCCAGGCCAGCACTCGACGGCAGAGCCAGTCGATCACGTTCAGTCAGCCCGGCAACCTCGTCGTCGGAGGTGAGGGTGAGGCTCTGAGCGCTTCGGCCAGTTCAGGGCTGATAGTGAGCTTGACCTTGACCGATGGTGATTGCCGCCTCGAAGATCGAACCCTGACCCCGGGCAGTGCCGGCCGCTGCACCGTGACGGCCAGCCAGAATGGCGAC
>JAAETV010000009.1 GCA_024227975.1 Actinomycetes bacterium | reverse complement strand
GTGAAGTCGACAGCAACCCGAAGATCACCTGACCGATTGGCTACCCATCGGCTCGACCCGAGTCACTTCAACGCCCAAAGGAGCTTCGCCTAAGTTGACTTTCCGCGCAATGCAAGGTGCTTTCCAAATCATGGAAAGAAAGTCGACCCCAAGCCTGCTCCCAATCCTCCGCTTCCAACATCAAGTCGAGCTGCTCGCCCCCCTGCTCGGCGAAGCCTTCGGGCCCCACAGGTGCTGGCCCGAAGGTTCAACGACATCGATGACATCAACACAGCCTGTATGTGCGGGTCCTGGGCGGCGCGCCGCAGCAGCGCCGACAGAGCGCGATCAGTAGGTGGCATTGACCTGCTGGTCATTGGGTCACCTGACCACGATGCGCTCTACGCCGCGGCGGCAACCGCCGAACAGCGACTGGGACGACCAGCCAAGGCCACTATCCAAGCCGATGACTGGCTCAAGACCGGCACCGGCGATCTCCATGCCACTGTCACCGCCCGTCCACTGGTCGACGAGGCTGAAGACTCTGTTGGGGCTGGCGGTGGGGCGCTCATCGTCCACGGCGTCGTCGACCGACCAACCCGCCATCTGGACTACTTCCCCACCGAACCGGCCAAGGTCGACTAGCTACTCCCTGCACTGGAACAAGCGCTGCTCCAAGCCAGGCTCAACGTGACCAGCGAGCAGACGGCGCTCGGATTCGCACGGCTCGTCGTCACCGATGAGTCGGAGTCACATCAGATCCGGGTTGATCTGGCCGCCGGCGCCCGCCTGCTCCGAGCCGAATCCAGCGAGTACGGGTCGAGTCCCCGGCCTTGGTGCTGACCGATCCAGAGCTAGCGTTCGGTCTCCCCGGTTGGGTCAAGTACGGACCTGCAACAGTCCCAGCGACGGAGAGTGCCCCCGATGGATGGGTACAATGGCCCAGAGCGTTCGTTCTGGTGGCGTGGCCATCTTCATGCACGGAAGCGGTGCCGCAGCGTTGTGCTAATCGGCGGTGGCTTCCGAGCGCTGTGGGGCGGCGGGTGGATCAGCTCGTAGTCATCCGTACAAGTGGTGGGTCTCGCCCATATGGCGCGAGACCCCTTGGAGCTAGTCATCTGGGCTCGCTCGGAGCGGCACAAGGAATGACGCCACGTGATCGCTACCATCACCATTGAGGCCGGCCATCATCGGGTCCACGCATTCATCGGCTGGCAGGCGAGCCGTCACCGTTGACGCGTCAGACCAATGAGGGCGCTATCGGCTGGCGGGCGGCGTTCAGGTTCTGGGTTTGAGCGTTCCTCTGCAATGACACGGGGACTCATGTGTCCCCGGAAACCGGACTAGAACAAGACCAGGGCGACATTGCGCAGCGATATCAGGCGACTTCCTTGAAACCAGTACCGTTCGATCCTTCGCTGATCCCAAAGACCCCCGACCAACGAGCGACCCTAGTCGCGGCCTCCCGATCCCTAGCCAACAGTTCCGAAGGCCGAGACCTCGCCCAGGACCTGGCCAACAGCCCCGAAGGACGGGACCTCGCCCGGGCCGTGACCAACAGCTCCGAAGGCCGAGACCTCGCCCAGGACCTGGCCAACAGCCCCGAAGGACGGGACCTCGCCCGGGCCGTGACCAACAGCATCGCGGGCCGAGACCTCACCCGGGCCGTGATCAGCAGCCCCGAAGGACGGGACCTCGCCCGGGCCGTGACCAACAACATCGCGAGCCGAGACCTCACCCGGGCGGTAGCCAACAGCATCGCGGGGCGAGACATTGCCCGGGCCATGGCCAACAGCCCCGAAGGACGGGCCTTCGCCAAGGACCTGGCCAACAGGATCGCGGGGCGAGACATTGCCCGGGCCGTCGCCAACAGCCCTGAAGGGCGGGCCCTCGCCCGGGCCATAGCCAACAGCATGGCGGGGCGGGCCCTCGCCCAGGACCTGGTCAACAGCCCCGAGGGGCGCGACCTCGCCCGGGCCATAGCCAACAGCATCGTGGGCCGAGACCTCGCTCAGGACCTGGTCAACAGCCCCGAGGGGCGCGACCTCGCCCGCGATCTAGCCAATAGCATCGCGGGGCGGGCCCTCGCCAAGGACCTGGCCAACAACGGCATCGCGGGGCGGGCCCTCGCTCGAGTGCTGGCCAACAGTGACGCCGGGCGGGCCCTCAGCCCATCCCTGGCTGACCCCAAGGCCTGCGTGGCTTCTCTGTTCCTTCCGGCTGTGTCGATGGTCTTGATGGCTGGAGCATCTGTGTCAGCGCTGTACGCCGTAGTCATCTGGTTCACCGTCGGTGCCGCGACCCGGGTTCTCGATGATGACGCTGGCCCGTTCGCCATCGAGCACCGAATCAAGGACAGCAGTGACGCTCAGATCGCTTCTGGAACTGCCCGGATCGATTCGCGGGGACGGTCGGGAGAGCGCATCCTGTTGACGTTCGATGTCGGGCCGGGGGCCACCCTTGCTGAACTCGTTCAGTTGTTAGCCAATCTGGATGTGCTTGTCGGAGTCTCGGCCGCGTGGGTGGCGGTCGAGCGCCAGCCCGGCGAGTCTGACCCAGCCAATGACCGAGGGGCAGTCGTCGTTCCGCCTCGCGTCGGTACCGGGCTCGACGGTGTCGAGATCCGGATCGAACACCTCGAGTATCGAGTCCCCCTCGAACTCATCGTCGCCGGCGCAGCTGACACTGTCGGTGCCTTCGCCGGCCTGACCCAACTGATCCGCCTCATCCACGACTGGCGAATGGACACCACACGAGCTGAAACCGGACTCCTCAAGGTGGGTGCAGAAGCCGACAAGACACGCGCCAAGGCCAACGAGCCGAGGGCCGAGACCCGCCGCATCGACCTCGACATCTGCGCCCAGGTCCCGAGAATGCTTGCCGACTCAAACACCGTCATGTCCCCCGAGATTCTCACCAACCTGATCAATAGCCACCCCGGGGCACAAGACGCGATCGACTGGCTCGCCGGCTACGAAATCACCATCGCGGAGCTACCCAAAGCCACCAGCGATGCCCCTGGTAGTGAAGAGCCCCCATCGATGTGAGAAGGACGCCTTGGGCAGCCCTTCCTCAACAGCGGGTGCAGCACAGGCTCTTGAGACGAGGGTCGGCCTGGGTTTTGGTTCCAGTTCGACTCGTCCAGTTGTGAGTCTCGGGTGC
>JAAETV010000008.1 GCA_024227975.1 Actinomycetes bacterium | reverse complement strand
GGGAGGAGTCCATGGGTTGGGCTCCCACCCGGGGCTAGATCCTCGAGCGACCCGTAATGGTGTTGACGGGCCCGCCACCGGTGGACCCGGTCATCTGAGACATCCCAGATGCGGGTAGCCCACCGATGCGAGAACCCCGCAGCACAAGCGTCGTCAACAGTTCCGAGGACCAGTTCCTTGACTTCGGCGGGGACTCTCGCCGGGACCGGGCCGTTCAGTCCCAACCCGATTTTCCCCGAACAATCGACAACTCGATCGCTTGGGCCTTGATCGCCTCGGTCAACTGCGCGATCTCGTCTCGGGCCTCCTCGAGCGGCCAGTTCCGTTCCTTGGCTGGACGACCCGGCTTGCGGGACAACGCCGCCAATCCCGCGTCTTTCACCGTGCGACGGATCGTGATGATGGTCGACACATCCACCGCCCACTTCCGGGCCGCGTCGGCCTGAGTGATCTCCCCCGAGGTCACCGCCAGGAAGATCTCCCACTTCGTCTCTGGTGATAACTTCGTCGGGCGACGCCTCCGATTGCTGGTTGTCGTCATCTGACACTCCTTCTCGGTTCAGCGAGAAGACAACCAGACTTGGTTCATTTCCAGGCGGATACTCCGCGGCGAAGTCAGACGCAACACAGACTGAAGTACCAGTTTTCAGGGCGTGGACTTCGAGGGGCCATACACGATGCCCTTGGTGCTCATGTTGGTTGCTCCATTCTGGAGCTACACCAGTCTGTCGACGCCTACGGCCTAGCTGGGCAGACCGTATTGTTCACGAATGACGTTGGCTACTCAAGTCAGGTCCTGGGGCTTGGAACGACATCAGATGCTGCGGTGAGCCTCGCTGGTCTTGTCTGGACGCAGGCTGTCGTCGGACGCTCAGGTACAGAACCTCACCGAGCTTCGACGCAGAGGGAGAATCCGAGGCCGAGAATCGTTGACCGCTGGAAGGACAATCAGGGCCGGGAGGGGAATTCCCAATAGCCACCCGCAGTCGCTGCGCACCAGACTCCTGCCTCGGTTCGGAGTGCCACGAAAGCGCACAGGATTCGCTGAACCAGCAGGACGAGATGGGTCGCCGCGGCATGCATCGAACCGTCTGCCTTGATCACAGCCGCACAGCCCTGACAGCTAGATGTGATACTTAACCCATTCCACACCCAGTCGAGAGGGTCAACCACCAATGAAGGGGGTGGCTCATCCAACAATCCATCCAACATTTTGCAGCCGCCTGACGGACTCAGCCGCACCCTACGGACTCAGCCATGGACTTTTCCGCTTGTCAGCGGACTGGGTAACACCGTGCAGACGCTCCCCGTCTGACTCATGATCGCTCGAGATCTGAATCAGGGGCAAAGAGCGCTTTGGCGGGGATCATGGGCCCTGTGCGGTGCACAAAAAGTACACATCCGCTGCTGTTCGCTGACGTCCGCCCACATCAGAAACCCAGCATTGCGGTGGGTGCGTACGTTGCCGAACGCTCTCCACATTTCTTACAAGGAGGGGGTCGGGGGTTCAAGTCCCTCAACGCCCACCAAAGTGTCGTATTTCAAACCCCGTCGCGGAAGCGTCGGGGTTTGTTCGGTTCCAACACCTGCACTGACCAGCTCCCTTTCCTCGGTCCACTCCTGGTAGAGGGCTTCCAGCTCTCGCTCGATGAAGTCAGGATCGGCGTCGAGCACCTGGGCCTGGTCACGAGCGGCCTCGATGACCTCCGAGCTGAGCAGCAGTTCGAAGGGTTCGCTGAACTCGCTGGTGACTCCACCCTCGTCGTCGACGTAGATCTTCTTGTAGATGGCCTGGCTCATCTGGCGTCGGATCGTTGGTCCGGCGTCTTGGTAGGCAGCTGCCAGTTCTCGGCGAGTGCGAGGGCCTGGTTCAGGCTGGCCTCGACCTCCTCGAAGTGCAGCGAGGTGGCTCGGAGCCGTTCGTCGATGGCGCCCAGCTCGGTCTCGATGCGCTTCTGTTCCTTCTTCATCAGGTCGAGCGGCACGGCCTCGGCATAGTGGGCCAGGAGAAGCTTGGCCTGCTCGTCAAGCAGCTGGGTCTTCCTACGCTCTTGGACGTGGCGCTCCCGTTCGGTAGCGGTCTGCCGAACAGGAGCATCTCGTCGAGGATCAGATCACGGAGCTGGTCGAGTAGCTCGGTCGTCGGCTGCACTGTGTCGTAGTGGTCCTCGACCTGTTGCTCGATGCTCTCGATCAGGACGGCACCCTGTGAGCACTCGGTGCGCTTCTGCTGTCGGCCGAGGCAGATGAAGTACGGGTAGACCTTGCCTCGTCGGCCTCGGTTATTGGACACGAGCAGTCGAGATATGCAGTCGCCGCAGTACACGGTGCCCTTGTGGTAGTGAGGATGCTTGCGCTGCTTCTCGCCAGCCCGGCCCTTGGCCTGGAGCGTCTCCTGGACCTTCTCCCAGGTCCCCTCGGAAACGAGCGGCCCGTGGTTGCCCGGATAGGTGATGCCTTTGTAGCGGACGAGACCCTTGTCGCACGGGTGCGTGAGAAGTCGGTGGAGGTGCGAGAGGCGAAGCGGCTTGTTCGGCGTCTTTGGGTCGGGTGTGGTGTCCAGCCCTCGCCCGGTCAGCTCGGCCAGGAGATCTCGCAGGTTGATCCCGCCTTCGGCGTAGCGCTCGAAGGCGTACTTCATGAGCGGGCCTCGCACCGGGTCGATCTCGACAGTTCGGACCTCACGGCCGTTCTCAATCTTGCGGACGTTGAAGTAGCCCCGGTCGGGGCCTTGCCGACGGTGCCGCCGGTCTTTGCCTTCTGGAGAGAGCCCTTCTTGACCTCGTTGGCGAGGTTGGCCGAGTAGAACTCGGTGATCGAACTCATGATGCCGTGCAGCAGGATGCCGCTCGGAGTTTCGTCGATGCTCTCGGTGTAGCTGACGAGGGTGGCGCCGACCTTCTGGATGACGAGGTTGATCTCGACGTCGTCAACTCGGTTTCGTGCGAGCCGGTCCCGGTCTTGTGAACGATCACGTAGGTAGCCGGTTCCTCGATCAGGTGGCCGAGCATCCTCTCGAGTTCGGGTCGGGCTCTGGAATGAGCGCTCTCGCCCCGATCAACGAACTCCTCGATGACCACTGCGCCGAGGGCCTCTGCCTTGCCGCGGCACGCTTCTCGCTGTGCGGGGATGGAGAAGCCTTCGCCATCCCCGCCTCGTTCGGCCTGCTCCTTGGTCGAGACCCGCAGGTAGATGACGGCGGTCGGTTGCTTGCTCATGCGGCCAGCTCCAGGGTTCGGGGGAGGACTCGGCGGTAGGCGTGGCGACTCCATCTGCAGCGCTGTGCTTCGTCGAGGAGGCCGAGCTGATCGAGGCGGTACTTCATGGCATCTGGTGTGACGCCGAAGGTCTTGGCTATCGCGGTCAGGGTTCGAGGGCCTTGGCTCCAGCGACGCTTCACGTAGAGCTTCGGCATGAGGACGCATGCAGCGAAGTAGTCGGCTGCCCGAGCAGCAGAACCTTCGCTACACGCTTCGGACAGAAGGTCGCCGCCCCGAGATGGCCGCCCACGAGGACACGCCGGTGCTCACCGACGGCTTGTTCACCGAGCGGGAGGAGGTGCTTTCTCGGATCTGGTTGGCGGTTTACGGCTACCGGGCCGAGATCATCGCCGTGCAGCGCCGCCTCGACGCAGGCGAGTCAGAGGAGATCGTGGAGGACTTCTTGCAGGCGGCTCGGTGGGAACTGGCCCGCCTCCTCACGCTCATTCACGACTGGCTCGACGACTACGGCGGGGAGATCGAGCAGGGGGATGTGCAGTTCCGCTTCGATGGCTTGGTCAAGCTGGCAGGATGGAGCGGTGGGCTTCAATCAGACACAGCCAATCGGCTGCGGTTGCTGTACGCACGAGGGAAGCTGCGTCGGCCCGAACACCCGTTCGACTGAGGTGGTACAATAGACACATGACTATCAAGGAACAGACAACTTGAGTCGTCCAGCACTACTGACACGAGAAGAGACAGCAGAACACCTCCGCGCTCTGGCGGACTCCCTCAATAGCGGGCTGGAGAGCGGCACCGATCGGGGTGGCCGTGCCACGAAGGGGCAGTTCACGACTCCGTCGGAAGCTGCCACTGCGATCGTTGAACTCCTGGACATGGGCGACCTGGACGAGTACCAGATCCTCGACCCTGGAGCCGGCTCGGGTGCACTCATGCTAAATCTTGTTGCTCTGGCGATCGAAAATGGTGTCACCGCGCGTCTTGTTGTTGACCTCGTCGAGTGCGATGAGTCAGCACTTCACCTACTCAATGACGCCGTAGCTGGCGCTCGCCTCGCCGCGGATTCTCACGATCTCGGTATTGAGCTGAACATCATCGACGCCGATTTCCTCGATCTCGACAGCTGGACGTACCGAACCTACGACATCGCAGTCATGAATCCGCCCTATAGCAAGCTTGGGCAGGATGCGCAGTCTCGCAAGGTGACCCAGCGGCTCGTTGGAGCCGACTGCCCAAACATATACGCAGCTTTCGTGGCTACGGCACTGTCTCTCCTGGCCGAACATGGGCAGTTGGTCGCGATCACTCCGCGGTCGTTCGCGAATGGCCGCTACTTCCTAGATTTCCGAAGGTTTGTCACAGACTTGTCGGGGTTCACTCATGTCGTGCTTTTTGATAGGAGGGACAAGATCTTCCGCTCGTCTGCCGTGCTTCAGGAGACCGTCATCTTTCGACTGGTGAAGTCGACTAGTCCCAACAGCATCTCGGCAGTTGTCGAGACTCGGCATGACCACGAGACCTCCGCCTACGACACTCACGAGGTGCCTCAGTCAACGATTACCGCGCGTGATGACCCAGACCGGTTCATCAACCTTCCTGGGAGTCCAGATGTCATGGCGGTCGCGGAGCGTCTTCGCTCCTACGACGAAACGCTCACCTCCCTAGGTGTCTCAGTGTCAACTGGGCCGGTAGTGGACTTCCGTGCCAAGGAGTTCCTGGCTGGGCCTGAAGATCCAGACACGGTGCCCTTGATCTATCCCGTCAACGTGCGCCCGGATGGTATCTCTTGGCCTCTAGGTGGCGGAAAGGCTCAAGGGTTCATCCGCACGCCTGCGTCCGCTCGGCAGCTGTACCCTAACGGGTGCTACGTGGTGGTGAAGCGGTTCACATCAAAGGAAGAGAAGCGGCGAGTCGTTGCAGCGATTTATGAGCCTATCGACGGCTACTCTGAGGTCGCCTTCGAGAACCACGTCAACGTGATACACCAGAACAAGTCCCCTCTACCTCGCGACCTGGCGGAGCAGATAGCTGAATATCTGAATAGTGAAGATGTTGATGTCTTCTTCCGTATGTTCAGCGGAAACACGCAGGTCAACGCGACGGATCTCAGACGCTTACATGTGCCGATGCAGCGAAGAGATGATTTGACTCTCGATCTATCTGGGGATGGTGCCCAGGGCTCGTTGTTCGGCAGTGAGGTGCTTGCCTAATGGAGAAGGAGCACTCAAGCGAGCTGCTGAAGATCCTCGGCTTCGATCTGGAGAGGCAGAACGATCGTTCTGCCCTCGTCTTGCTTGCCCTTCTGAATCTGGCTCCAGGTAACGCATGGGATGCGGCGACGAACCCTTTGATGAGGACCGTTGAGATAATGGCGTGGATCCGCGAGAACTACGGCGTCGACTACAAGCCGAATACCCGCGAGACGATCCGCCGGCAGACACTCCACCAGTTTGTGCAAGGCCATCTTGTTGTCGAAAACCCAGATCGACCTGACCGTCCCATCAATTCGCCCAAGTGGTGTTATCAAGTCACCGACGAGGCTCTGCACCTCGCGAAGCTGATCGGTACTGAGGCATTCGACGAGTCGGTGCAGGAGTACCTCGAACAGCGACCGGGGCTCGAAGCGACCTACCGGCGTGAGCGAGAGATGCACCAGGTTCCGGTTCGGCTTCCTGACGGCGAGGAGATCTCGCTGTCAGCAGGAGGCCAGAACGACCTGCTGAAGGCCATGATCGAGGAGTTCTGCCCACGGTTCACGCCAGGCGGAGCTGTCCTCTACGTCGGTGACGCAGGGGCGAAGTGGTTGGTCTTCGATGAGGCCCGGCTAGGTCAGCTGGGCGTGGCCGTCAATAGTCACGGCAAGATGCCGGACCTCGTGGTCTACATGGAGGACCGCAACTGGCTGGTCTTGATGGAAGCCGCCTCATCTCACGGACCGGTCGATCACAAGCGCTATCTGGAGCTGCAAGACCTCTTCGGCGAGTGCAGCGCTGGTCTCGTCTTCGTGAGCTGTTTCCCTGACCAGGGAACTATGAGGAGGTACTTGACGGCGATCTCCTGGGAGACGGATGTCTGGACTGCGGATCACGCGACCCACATGATCCATTTCAACGGCGAGAGATTCCTAGGGCCCTATGAGTGAGGCAGCTGCGCCGGCAATGAGTGACGATCAAGGTGCAGCAGCTGAGATGCCTATGCCGAAGGCGATCAAGCTGCCGGACGGCACGGTCATCTCCGAACAAGGGCCGATCGTGATCGTCGGGCCCAACGGCTCAGGGAAGACGCGACTTTCGCGGGAGATCACCTGCGACTCGGGTGAGGTCGAAGTGGTGAGCGCGCTTCGGAATACGAAGATTGCACGCGAACTCCTACCGATGTCGCTGCAGAAGTCGACGAAGCAGTACAAGAGTCAGAAGGACCAGGCGAAGCAGTAGGCCTACGAACCCTACAACGACTTCGAGTTCATGCTCACGACACTCATCGGCGAGGCATCCGAGACCTCCCTGGAATACCTGTCGAAGTCCAGCCGAGCAGGTACTCGGCCTGGCAGATGAGCGAT
>JAAETV010000007.1 GCA_024227975.1 Actinomycetes bacterium | reverse complement strand
GAGCACGTGTTCGTCATCTCACCCGAGATCCAGCAGAACTATCCCGAGGAATGGGGTGACGAAGAAGAGCGGGTGGCTGACGCTGTCAGCCGGCTCAGCGAGTTGAAGGAGGCCGGGATCGACACCATCCTCGATCCGACTGCTATCGGTCTCGGTCGCTACCTCCCCCGGATTGCCCACATCGCCGATCAGATCGACCTCAACATCGTGGTCGCCACCGGGCTCTACACCTTCGATGTGCTACCTCACTACTTCGGTCGCCGGGGTCCGGGCAGCGGACCCGGTGGCAGCGATCCCATGGTGAACCTGTTCGTGCGCGACATCACAACCGGGATCGCCGCCACCGAGATCAAGGCCGGGGTGATCAAGTGCGCAACCGACCAACCTGGAGTCACTCCAGGGGTCGAGCGGGTGCTGCGGGCCTGCGCCCGCACCCACCGGGAGACCGGTTGCCCCATCACCACCCACACCCACGCCGGAACCAGGCGAGGGTTGGAGCAGCAGGCCATCTTCAAAGAGGAGGGTGTCGATCTGGGCAATGTGGTCATCGGCCACAGTGGTGACAGCGACGACCTCGGCTACCTCATGGAGCTGATCGACAACGGCAGCTACCTCGGCATGGACCGCTTCGGCATCGACCACTACCTGCCGACGGCCCAGCGGGTGGCCGTGGTGGCCGAATTGTGTGAACGGGGCTACGCCGATCGGCTCGTCTTGAGCCATGACGCCTCCTGCTACCTCGATTGGATCCCGGGCGAGCTCCCACCCATGGGTATGGAGCATTGGGGATACCTCCATATAAGCCGTGATGTGCTCCCGGCCCTGCGAGAGTGCGGGGTGAGCGAGGCCCAGATCGACATCATGCTCGTCGACAACCCCCGCAGGTTCCTCACCTATGGATAGGCCTGAACCCGGACCGAACCTTGGTGTCACACCTCCCAAGTAGGGTCGGGACCAGCCTCGGGGACGGCGCTCATCGATCCCCCGCTCAACCATTGAGTAGCCACTGCCACCCCTGACGAAATGACCTGGGAGTAGTGGGTGAGGATGATCTACCATGGCGGTAAGCGAACGCGACCGTCGGCTCCTGTTCGACCGACTCGAGGACACTCTCGGGGCGGAAGCAGCCGACTCCATGATGGAGCTACTCCCGGATATGCCAACCAGTCAGCTGGCCACCCGAGACGATGTCACAGCCACGGCCATCGCCCTCCGGGGCGAGATGGCCGAGCTGCGTGGTGAGATGGCTGAGCTGCGGGGCGAGCTGAGCGGCGAGATGGCCGAGCTCCGGGCTGAGCTGAGGGGCGAGATGGCCTCGTTGGCCGCTGAGCTGCGTGGTGAGATGGCCGAGCTCCGGGCTGATGTGCGAACCGAGATTGCTGGGCTCCAGCGGTGGGGAGCGGGCATCGTGGCTGCCAATGCAGTGGCGGTGCTGGCGGCGCTTTTCGTGTGAAGGCGGGATTGGTTGCGCTACGCCCGACAGCCGGTCAGAGAAGACCGGGGCCGGTCAGAGAAGACCGGCTTGGTTGTCGGCGTCGACGGCGGCGGGGTCCCGCTCTTCGGGTGACCCGAAGCCGCCTCCACCGGGGAACTCCATGAGGAGGCGTTCACCGGCTGGGATCTTGCTACGCCCGAGCGGCTTCACTCGCTCCCCGGAGCCAGTCAGGGTCAGCCCGCCGAGGGCACCAGGTCTACCGCCGGCTCGACCGCGGGCCGGGTTGGCCGTCCGTTCGTAGGTGGCGCTGATGTTGAAAGGGCGACCCTCACGGTTACCGATCTCGACCGTCTGACCGAGACCGCCCCGATAGCGGCCTTCCCCACCGGAGCCGGCCCGGAACTCCTTGCGCCAGAACACGATGGGACTGATGGCTTCGTTGATCTCGACCGGCATGTTCCGGACCCCACTGGGGAAGGCGGTGGCCGATAATCCGTCGGCGTAGGGGCGAGCCCCTGCCCCACCGGAGTGGAAGCTCATCACGATGAAGCGCTCCCCGTCGTCCCAGCGGCCGTCCAGCAAGATGTTCCACAGCGACGACGTGCCTTCGGCCGGGACCCGATCGGGGAGGATCTGACCCAGAGCCCCGAACACGGTGTCCGGCAGCATCTGCCCAACGACATGGCGCATCTGAACCGGGGCAGGGTGGGCGGCGTTGAGGATGGTGCCCACGGGGGCGGTGACACGGATCACTTCCAGGGAGCCCGAGTTGTTGGGCACGTCAGGCCCGACGATGCAGCGAATCCCGAACGACGTGTAGGCCACCGTGTAGGCCAGCGGCACATTGATACCCCAGTCGGAGACGGGCGAGGTGCCATCGAAGTCGACGTCGATCCCGCTGGGTCCGACCGTCATCGAGCACACCAGATCGATGGGTTGCTCGATCCCGTCGATCCGCATCGAGTTGGTCCATGTCCCGGCGGGGAGCTCGCCGATGAGTTTGAGCATTGCCTCCCGGGATCGGTCGATGACATGGGTCGAGAGATCATCGAGGGAGTTGAGCTCGAACTCATCCATCATCTGGATGAGGCGAAGGGCTCCCCGCTCATTGCAGGCAACGAGGGAGTGGACGTCGCCGTCGACGGCATCGGGGGCCCGACTATTGGCCCGGATGATCTTCATCAGCGACGGGTCAAGCTCACCATTGCGACCAAGCTGGACGAGGGGGAGGTAGAGGCCTTCGTGGAAGACCTCCCGACCTTCGGTTGAAAAACCGACCCCGCCGACGTCGACGAGGTGGCTCGTGCACGCAAACAGGGCGACGACCCCGTCATCGGGGCGGGCGGGATGGAAGACGGGGGTGACGATGACGAAGTCGTAGAGGTGGCCGGTGCCCTTCCACGGGTCATTGGTCAAGAAGACGTCGCCGGGGGCCATGGTCTCGATGGGGAACTCGTCGAGGAAGTGGAGGACGGAGGCAGCCATGGAGTTGACGTGGCCCGGCGTGCCGGTGACCGACTGGGCCAACATCCGTCCTTCCCGGTCGAACACCCCGGCCGACAGGTCGCCGGCCTCTCGGGTGGAGGTGGAGAACGAGGCTCGCACCAACACCTGGGCTTGCTCTTCAACGATGGCGATGAGGCGGTTCCACATCACCTGCATTCGGATCGAGTCGGGGGCACCCATCAGTGGGCCTCCTTGTGTTGAGCGTGCTCTCGGGTCGGTGGCTGGGTATCGGTGGGGGCGGGGGTCTCATCCAGCGGTCTGCGGGTGAGGATGAGATGGCTTCGTCCATCGACGACGAGGTCGAAGTCGGGGGCGACCACGGTGGTTGTCTGGCTTTCGATGACGAGGGCGGGACCATCGATGCGGTCGCCGGGTCGGAGCGTGGCCCGGTCGAGGAGAGCGAATGGATGCCAACCCGTCGTCGGATCGAGGACCCGGGTCGTCCGCTCGGGAGTGACGGGACGCGGCGGGGGAGTGGCCACCAGGTCGGGCGGGTCGACGATGGTCGAGACCCGAAGGCGCCAGGTGAGGACCTCGGCCACCATGCCGGGGATGACGCGGGTGTAGAGGGAGCGGTAGGTCTGGTCGAAGTACTCGAGTAGGCGATCGGCTGCATCGGAGCCGAAGCGACCGCCGACCCCGATCGCTTCGAGGGGGAGGTGGACGTCGATCTCGTGACCCTGGCCCCGGTAGCGCATCGAGGCGAAGAGGTTCTCGGTCAGAGGGACGGGTCCGGCGGCGGCTTCGACTACCTGGCGGGCCTCGCGGCGGAGGTCGTCGACGACGGCATTGACGGCTTCATGGTCGAACTGGTCGAGGCGCTGGTGGCTGGTGCGGACCAGCTCGTAGGAGACGGGGGCCAGGAGGAAGCCGATGGCGGAGCCGACCCCGGCTCCGGGGGGCACGATCACAGTGTCGATCCCGAGCCGGTCGGCCAGGCGGCAAGCGTGGAGGGGGGCGGCGCCACCGAAGGCGACCATGGCCCCGCCGCCGAGGTCGCGGCCCCGTTCGACGGCGTGGACCCTGGCCGCGTTTGCCATGTGTTCGGCCACGATCTCACCGACCCCGATCACGGCCGTGTCGATCTCGACCGAGAGGGGGCGGGCCACCCCGTCGGCCATGGCGTCGCGGGCGGCGTCGGGATCGAGGCCCAGCTCGCCGCCGGCGAACCATTCGGCCGCTAGCCGGCCGGCCAGCACGTCGGCGTCGGTCACGGTAGGGGCGGTACCCCCGCGGCCATAGGCGGCCGGGCCCGGTTCGCTGCCCGCTGACTCGGGGCCGACCGTGGTCCGACCCAGCTGGTCAACAGCGGCGACGGAGCCTCCCCCGGCCCCAATCTCGACCAGGTCGATGACGGGGATGCGCAGGGGTAGGCCGCTGCCTTTGAGGAAGCGGTAGACGCGGGCAACCTCGAACTCCCGAGAGGTGGCCGGTTCACCGTCGGCCAGGAGGCACAGCTTGGCCGTGGTGCCGCCCATGTCGAACGAGAGGAGGTCGTCGAGCTGGTGCTCGGCTGCGACCTGGGCGGCTAGCAGTGCGCCTCCGGCCGGACCGCTCTCGACCAGGCCGACGGGAACCCGCACCGCCGTGTCGAGGGTGCACAAGCCTCCATTGGACAGCATGAGAAGGAGGGGGCCGCTGACCCCGAGCTTCTCCAACCGCTCGGCCAGGTCGGCGAGGTAGGCGGCCATCAAGGGCTGTATATAGGCGTTGGCGCAGGCGGTCGAGATGCGCTCGTATTCGCGGATCTCGGGGCAGACCTCGGAGGAAAGGGTGACAGCGACTTCGGGGAGCTCGTCGGCCAGGATCTGGCCGACCCGTCGCTCATGGGTGGCGTCGACGAAGCTGTGGAGGAAGCCGACGGCCACACTCTCGACCCCGTGGCCGATGAGGGTCGGGATCAGGGCGCGGACCGCTTCTTCATCAAGGGGTCGGAGGATCTCGCCGGTAGCGGCCAGGCGCTCGGGAACACCGAGGCGGAGGTGGCGGGGGACGAGAGGCTCCGGTCGCTGCATGGCCAGGTCGTACTGCTCGAAGCGGTTCTCGTGGGCCATGGCTACCGAGTCACGGAACCCCTCGGTGGTGAGCAGGGCCGTCGTCGCTCCCCGCCGCTCGATCAGGGCGTTGGTAGCCAGGGTGGTGCCGTGGACGACGAGCTCGATCTCGTTGGCGTCGATACCGGCATCGGCCAGCACCTGCTCAACTCCGTCGAGCACGGCATCGGCCGGGGCGGCCGGGGTGGTCAGGACCTTGGTGGTGAACAGGCTGGGCCGCTGACCGTCGCTGCGGATCTCGAGCACGACGTCGGTGAACGTGCCACCGATATCTGCTGCCATTCGAACCGACCTCGAATCCCCGTTCATGGCCAAAGGGTAGCCACCGGCGAGGTTGAGGCTGGAACTTGGGTCCAGCGGTCCAGGGCTCGACTGCTTGCGGCTCGTTTGCTCGCCGCTCGTGCCCTCGCTAGGCGGGCCTAGCACCGGTAAGCTGCTGCGCGGCGCCTGCGCCTTCGGTTTCCTCGGCTCGGAAACCCAGCGGTCGTCGACGATACAGTCGTGCATCCAATGGAGGTTGAGTAAATGGGGCTGGTCGAGTCAGGGAAGATGCCAAAGAGCGTGACCACCCTGCTCAACATGTCGCGGGCCTACTCCCTGTGGATGTACCAGTGGGGTCTGGCCTGCTGCGGCATTGAGATGGGGGCTGCCATCGGTGCCCCCCGTTTCGACGCCATGAGGCTAGGCATCATCCCCCTCCCCGCCAGCCCCCGTCAGGCTGACCTGTTGGTCGTAGCCGGCACCGTGACTGACAAGCTGGCGCCCGCTCTTCTTCGTCTGTGGGAGCAGATGGCCGAACCCAAGTACGTGATCTCCATGGGCTCTTGCGCCAACTGTGGTGGCCCCTATTGGGACTCCTACTCCGTGACCAAAGGTGTCGACCAGATCGTCCCCGTCGATGTCTACGTACCAGGTTGCCCTCCCCGGCCTGAAGCCCTGCTCGAAGGGTTCGTGCTCCTCCAAGAGATGATCAAGAACGAGGACATGGTCGAGAAGTGGCGCCAGGAGCGTATCCCAGCCACTGTTGGCGAGGTCTGAGCCTTCCTTTCGGCCGGCTTGGACCGAGAGGAGTCAACGTGACCGACAGCGAGTTGCTGGCAATTGCCATAGACGAGGCCCGTCTCGCTCCCGAACACGGTGATGTGCCAGTCGGTGCCGTCGTGGTCAAGGACGGTGAGGTCCTGGCTCGCCGACACAACGAGCGGGAGCTGACTGGCGATCCGACGGCCCACGCCGAAGTCTTGGCCTTGCGCGATGCCGCCGCCGCGGTTGGTTCTTGGCGACTCGACGGCTGCACCCTCGCTGTCACTCTCGAACCATGCCTGATGTGTGGGGGGGCTTTGGTGAACGCCAGGATCGACCGACTTGTCTATGGAGCAGCCGACCTGACGGCCGGCGCCTGCCTCAGCCTCTACAACGTCTGCGACGATCCCCGCCTCAACCACCAGCTCGAAGTTGTCAGCGGGGTCGAGGCCCAGGCCTGTGGCAAGCTCCTCACTGACTTCTTTACAGGTTTACGCAGGGACGACTGAGCTAGGCAGGGCCGAGTCAGCGGCCCTGCCAGTTGGGCTTGCGCTTGTCTTGCCAGGCCCGCCGGCCCTCGGCAACGTCTTCAGTGGCACCGGCTACCTTGCGCATCGTCTCGCCGAAACGGACCGACTCGATCCAGCCCATGTCGGCCGTCCTCCACGCCACCTCTTTGGTTGCCCGCTGGGCCAGAGGAGCAGCCTCGGTCAGGGTCTTGGCCCACGCCTTGGCTTCGCTCAAGACATCCTCGGGCTCGACCAGCTTCCATACCAGACCGACTTCCTTGGCCCGCTCGGCGCTCATCGGCTTGCCTGACAGCAGCAGTTCCATGGAGTTGGCCCACCCGATGCGGTGGGGGAGCCGGATGGCCCCCACGATCGTGGGGACTCCAATCGAGACCTCGGGGTAGGAGAAGAACGACTGGTTGCCGGCGATCACGAAGTCGCAGAACAACACCCCGGTCAGGCCATAGCCGATACAAGGCCCGTTGACGGCGGCGATCGTCGGCTTGAACAGCTCCATCCCGCTCTCGAACGAGTTGATCGTCGGCTTTTCCCAGAACGTCCCACCGAACACGCCGACCGAGCCGGCCCCGTCTTTCAGATCAGCTCCGGCCGAGAAGGTGTCACCGGTGGCGGTGAGGATCCCGACCCAGGCGTCGGTGTCGTCACGGAACTGGTCCCAGGCTGCATTGAGGTCTGCTCGCAGTGCGCCGTTGATGGCATTGCGAGCCTCGGGCCGATTCAGGGTGATGGTGGCGACATGGTCTTCCAGCTCGTACAGGACAAGGCTCATGGCCGCACCCTAGTTTCGCTCGCCCCCCGACGCCGCTCCTGGCCGTCGACCCCGACCTGGGATCAAGGGCCAAGGACCGCGGGACGAACGACCGGGCCCTGGGTTCAGAGGTGCTTCATCGCTTCTCGCTTGGTCAGGCCCGACAACTGGTCCTCCCGACTGGTGACGAAGTCTCGGACAGCATCGGGATCGGTTCGGGCGTATTGGCGGAGAGCCCAGCCGATGGCCTTTCGGATGAAGAACTCGGTGTCGGCAGCCCGGAGATCGGCATAGGCGAAGAGGCGGTCGGCGTCGGTCTTCTCCTTGTAGAAGAGTTGGTGGAGGATGGCGGTGCGGGCCAGCCAGAAGTCATCGTCGTGGATCCAGGCGTCCATCTCTGCCACCAGTTCCCGATTGGCCGCCACCAGGTCCCCGACCGGGCGGGCAGCGAGTGAGTCGACGGTATCCCACCACGACTTGGTCACTATCAGCCGACGCAGATCGACCAGGTGACGAGCCTCGAGGATCTTGACGTGTTTCCGGATCGCCTCGGTCGCCGTGTACTGGAACTCCCTCTCCGGTTCGGCCCAGCAGGCATCGGCGAACTCAACCAGTTCGTCGGCAGGGACGGTGCCGAGGGCTTTCAAGAGGGGGCGCTGTGCGGCCCGACGATCGGCGGCCTGGATGCCGAGGAAGGGGAAGTGGTCCTTCATATAGGCCTCCATCCTGGAGGCCCTGGTTTCATCACCAAGCTCGATGAGGGCGGCCCGGAGCCCGCTCACTCGCTCGATTGTGTCGGCTGAGAACGGAGTCGCCATGAAGAGATGCCTACCACGACTGGGACCCTTCGCAACCTGGGTTGGGCCATGACGGGATCCGGGGCCAGTATTTCGTCGGGACGGGCGGCCCCAGCCGCTAGTCTCGTCTTCGGAAGGTTGCCAGAGCGGACGAATGGGGCGGCCTCGAAAGCCGTTGTGGCCTCCGGGTCACCAAGGGTTCGAATCCCTTACCTTCCGCTCAGAACGCTCTGACCAGGGGTAATGGCTCCAACGTGAGTCCAAGTTGTGGGTCAAT
>JAAETV010000006.1 GCA_024227975.1 Actinomycetes bacterium | reverse complement strand
GTGGAGTGCAACAGCGGGCGTACCATTGCCGGTTCCGTAGTTGCACTCACGAAGACGCCAATCATGCAGAATCGGAATGTCTGAGGTGGTGAAGGCAATCTCGGCTGTCTCTACGGCGCGGCGAAGATCGGACGTGAAGACCGCCGCGATCCCATCGTCCTGTCGGCGTTCGCCCAGCTCGGCTGCGAGGGCCCGACCTCGGGGAGCGAGACGTCCCTGGTTCCACCCCGACGCGATCCCATTCTCGTTGTCCTCGCTCCACGAGTGAGTCTCGAACACAATGCTCACGGCCACCACCTCACGCTAACCCGAGCTCGATCGGGCCCTGGCCCACCGGTGAGCGGTTGCGCCCACGGCGGACGTGATAGCGCGCAGCTGGCAGACGAGCTGCTTGAGGCCCAGTTCGTGAGCCCTCTGGGCGTCGATCAGCTGACCAGTCAACCGGTCAGTACGGCCACTCGAACCGCGTCGTCGTTCTTGACCTCCGCCCAGGCCCGGGGGGCAGGGCTGGTGGGAGTATCGTCGAGGTCGTGGACGCGGAGCTGAGTCATGGCTGATATTGATCTGGACATCCCGGGTCTGGCCGAAGTCACCGAGATCGGGCGGGGAGGATTCGCCACCGTCTACTCGGCGTTGGAAGTCGACGCCGGCCGCTATGTCGCGGTGAAGGTACTGGATGCAGTTGACGATTCGGGTCGCCGCCGCTTCGACCGTGAGCGGCGCACGATGGGTCAGACGACGGACCACACCAACATCGTCACGATGTTCCGATCGGGCTATACGACGATCGGCAACCGGCCGTTCCTGGTGATGGAGTACATGGCCGGCGGCTCCCTGCGTGATCAGCTCGATCGGGGCCAACCCCTCCCCTGGCCCGACGCCATCAAGATCGTGGCCATCATCGCCGATGCCCTCGCCTTCGCCCACGAGGCGGGGATCGTCCACCGCGATGTCAAGCCAGCCAACATCCTCGTCTCATCGACCGGAGTGGTGAAGCTCGGCGATTTCGGGATCGCCGCCATCCACGACTCGACCGCAACCAGCCAGGTCGCCCTCTCCCCGAGCTACGCCCCTCCGGAAGCGTTCTCGGCCGGGCGAGGTCCCTCTGGTGAAGCACTCGATCCCCGGGATGAGAGGTCCGACCTCTACTCGCTAGCCGCCACCCTCTACACCCTCGGCACCGGACGCCCTCCCTTCGACGCGGTCAACCCGGCCGCCCTGATGAACCAGATCCTGACCGAACTCCCCCATCCGGTTGGACACGAGCAACTCGACCAGTTCTTCGCAGTTGCGATGGCCAAGAACCCCGCCCACCGACCCCAAACCGCCCGCCGGCTCATCGAGTTCTTGGCACCGCTCCGGGGTGATGCAGCCACCGGGGCGACGGCACTAGCTGGGCCCCCTCCTCCACCTCACGGCATCGGCTCCCCTGCCGCGACAACGGTCTCGCTACCTGAGGTCTCCGAGCCCACCATGGGAGGCCACAAGCCGATCGACGATCACCACAGGACCGAACCTCGACCGTCCGGAGGCCCGGAGCGAGAGCGGAGAGGGGGGGTCGTGGTTGCCCTCGTCGCCTTGGCTGCGATCTCGGCCGTCAGCGCTGGGCTCATTGCTCTCTGGCAGAGCAACCGCGATACCAACACCGGTCTGGCTACGGTCGAGTCCGGCAGTGTCGACTCCGATGCCGAGGAACCATCAGACGACGCTGGGGCTACCGATGCCGACCAGCCAACCGACGAGGAACCAACCGACGACCAGCCAACCGACGACCAGCCAACCGACGAAGAGCCAACCGACGAGGAGCCGACCGAGCCGTCGGACGATGGTGAGGCCAGCCAGCACTATGTCGGCGTCCACTACGAGCTCGACGTACCAGCAGAGTGGGCGCTCACCTTCCAAGACGACGACCGGGGCTACGGCTTTCGCACCCAGTGGAAGGGACCCGACGGCTCAATCCTACTCATCGACACCAGCCCCAACCCAGGGGGAGTGAGCGCCGAGGAGTCGGCCACCGAGCAGTACGTGAACAACATCAACACCGCAACCCGGGGAGTGGAACAGGAATCGGCCGACCCCGACGTCTGGGGCTTCGAGCTCCAAAGAAGCGACGGGCTCCGGCTCGCCCTGTACCTCTTCGACGGTGCAAACGGCTACGGGATCGTCGGCACCCACCCAACGGACCCGGCACTAGCCCACGCTGCGGCCCGACAAGCAGCACAGACCATCCAATCCCGATCACCAGTAATCCTCAACAGCTGAGGTCCCCTGGCAGTGCGGTAGGGATCTTGCTCCTGGCAGGGTCGTAGCTGGATAGTCTCTAGAGGTCGGTGAGCTTCCGGTCTCCTGTTCTGCGACTGACCTGCGCTGCGACTTCAACATGAGCATGGCCACACCCACTACTGACCACGAG
>JAAETV010000005.1 GCA_024227975.1 Actinomycetes bacterium | reverse complement strand
CGTCGATCCCGACGGTGACTCGATCGAGATCACCGTCGAGCAGGTCACGCCCCCTGGCTTCCTCGACGTCATCGGCTCGGCCGGCTCCCCGGCGATCGCCACGGCCCTGGCCGACGGGATGAGCGAGGCCCTGGTCGAGTCGGTGACCAACGATCAGCGCGGGTCGTCCCTGTCTTTGATCAAGGGGCTGACCGTCGTCCCCGAGATCGTCGAGGGGGCCAAGGCGCCGGGGGGGCCGGTCTCACCCCGCCCGATCCGGGAGGCTGGTGTTGCGCTGCTAGCGGCCATGGTGGTCCTGGCCGAGGGGGCGGTGTTGACCCGGTCGATCGGCGGGCTCCTTCCCTTGACCGAGACCGCGGCCCGGGTCGAGCGAATGGTCGGCGTCCCGACCGTGTCGCTGACTGGGCAGCCCGAGGACCGGACCAAGCTGGCCCTGTTCGCGGCCCGGCACCTTACAGCCCGCCCCCATGCCCTGGTGGTCCAGTGCGGGGGTTGGCCAAACCCGGCACCCGCACTCCGCCTGGCCGAGGCTCTGGCGATCGGCGGGCAGCGGGTCCTGGTCGTCGACGGCGACATGGTGTCCCCAACCCTCGACAGTCACCTCGGCTTGGCCCGGACGCCGGGCCTGAAGGAGGTGCTTCGGGGGAAGAGCACCATCAACGACACGATCCACAGCATCGAGGCCATGCCCGGAATAGCGGTGTTGACCACCGGAACCACCGACAACGCCAAGTGGGTTGCAGCTGACGTCACCCGGTTCCTCGGCCACGCCCGGTCACTCCGCCGTTTCGATGCAACTGTCGTCTCGCTGACCTCGGCGGCCATGCCGGCCGGCGTGGCGGTCAACCTGGGCTTGGAAATCGACCAGGCCGTGATCCTGGTCGTCAACCCCAACCGGACCCGGCGCCGTCAACTCGGTGAGCTGATCCATACATTTGGGGGTCTGGACGAGGTCGGCGGCCTTCTCCTGGTTGACCACGAAACAGCGTCGACCGAGATCCGCCGCCTGTCCCGGTTGTGGCGCGGCCGAGCCACTCCGGCTGTGGCCAATGCCCAAGCCCCGACCTCTACCACTAGCCCCCCGGAGATCCGGTGAGTCCCCGGCTGGTCATCGTCCACGAGCGCTTCACCGAGCTCGGGGGATCGGAGCAGGTTGTTGGCCACCTGGCCAGCCTGACGGCCAACAGCCGTGTCTTCGCCCCGATCGTCGATCAGGACCGCCTGCCCCCGACCCTGAACCCGGATCGGCTCTCCTCCAGCTTCCTGCAGGGAATGTACTGCCGGTCGGGCCGCTACGCCCACCTTCTGCCCCTGCTGCCGCTGGCCATGTCGGGGGCCGACCTGTCGGATGCCGACGTCGTGGTGACCAGTCATCACGCCTTCGCCAATCGGGTGCGAGTCCCGCCGGAGGTGCCGATAATCAGCTACACGCACAGCCCGGCCCGCTGGATGTGGGACCCAGCCAAGCGCCGGGGAGAGAGTGGTGGTCCACTGGGAGCGTTGGCTATCGGGGCATTCGCCGCCACCGCTCGCCGGCCTGACCGGGCGGCAGCCAACCGGATCGACATCGTCGTAGCCAACTCGCGGACGGTCGCTCGGCGGATCCGCCGGTGGTGGGGGCGATCCAGCGTGGTCATCCACCCCCCGGTCGATGTCGACTTCTACACGCCGGGAGACGGTCGGCGCCAGGACTTCTTTCTCCTGGCCGGGCGGCTGGTGCCCTACAAGCGGGCCGAGGTGGCGATCTCGGCCGCCAACCGCCTGGGCTGCCGGCTCGTCGTGGCTGGCGATGGTCGGACCCGGGCCAGTCTGGAGGCCCTGGCTGGCCCCACGGTCGAGCTGCTCGGTCAGGTGTCCGATGCCGATCTGCGTGGCCTCTACCGGAGTTGCGCCGCCCTGCTGTTCCCCGGCGAGGAGGACTTCGGCATCGTCCCGGTCGAAGCCCAGGGTTGCGGGGCCCCGGTGATCGCCCATGGCGCCGGTGGTGCCACAGAGACAGTGATCGACGGGGGGACCGGCCACCTGGTGCCCCCCGATCGGGACGATCCAGTCGGGGCCCTGTGTCGGGCCATGGTGTCCCACGATCCGGGCCGCTACGACCCGGCGGTCATCCGAGAAAACGCTGAGCAGTTCTCGGTCGACCTCTTCGTCGATCGCTTCGACCGGCTCCTGGGGGACTGTGTCGACGGCTGGCAGTCGGGTTCCCGATCGCTGGACCCGCTCCGAGGGCCTGAGCCTACCGACCTCGATCAGGCCGAGCGGCTCGTCTCACCCCGGTCCAGGCCTTCATAACGTCATGTCGATCGTCGTCCTGGGAGGGGTGATTGTGCTGGCGGCCCTGGCCGGCTTTGGCCGCGCCCTCGTGGCCAGACCCCAGCGAGGGGTTCTGGCGCTCGCCGCCCTCGCCCCATTCGACGGCCTCCTCGTCCTGCTCGATACTCCCGGGCTACTGGCCGGCTGGAAAGAGGCGCTGACCCTCGCCACCCTAGGCGCCACCTGGCTGGCTCCTGACCACAGCCGACGCAGCCAGCCTTCGCCGACTCCCGCCTATATCGGGCCCCTGCTAGGGCTAGCCGCCCTCGGGGTGGCGTCGCTGCTCTGGGCCCCTCCGGCCTTCGTGCTGATGGGCCTCAAGATCGACTTCTTCTACGTCCTCGTGTGGCTGGCCCTGTGGCGCTGCCCCCTCGATCGGCCCGAGCGAGACCGGCTGGTGACCATCCTCATGGTCGGTGCTGTGACGACGGCGGCGATTGGCCTGGCCCAACAGCGGATCGGGGCCTTCGGGCTCCGTGACCTGGGCTATGAGTTCGAATCCACGATCCGCACCACTGGCGACTCGGTCCTACGATCATTCTCCACCTTCGACCTCCCTTTCGCCTTTGCCTTCTACCTGGCGTTCGTTCTCGCACTGGCCACGCCGGTGGCCCTGGCCGCTCCATCTCGGTTGCGGAATCGGCTCTTTCTGGCCTCCAGCCCCCTTCTGGTTGTTGCCATGCTGGGTACCTTCGTGCGGGCGGCGGTGGCCGCGTTGGTTGTCGGCGCCGCCTTCTTGGTGATCCGGCGCTTCCGGGTAATCCTGTGGCTGGCTCCCTTTGCCCTCCTCGGTGTTGCTTTGAGCCCGTCCGTCTTGGTGTCGGCGACGCTGTCAACCTCCAGCCTGGAGGATCGCGTTGATGGGTGGTCGGCGGTGTGGACCGGCGTGCTCGACCGCCCCCTCGGTTCCGGCCTCGGCACGACCGGCGCCGCGGCCGAACGGTTGACCGACAACGGAACCGAAGCTCCTGAGACCTTCGGCCTCCCGGCCGAGCGAGAGTCCTACCAGCCAGACAACTACTACATGAAGCGCCTGCTCGAGCTCGGCCTGCCCGGGCTGTGGTTGACGCTAGCCCTGATGCGCCACATCCTCGGCTCGATGCTCCGGATCCGGAGTCGAGCCGACCCAGCCGACACCGCCTTCGTCGACGGCGCAATGGCCTGGTTCCTGGGGGCCATCATCGCCGCCTTGGCCGCCACCTACTGGGAGATCTTCCCGCTCGACCTGTACCTCTGGATCACGCTAGGAGCGTTGACATCGATCGAACCAAGCGGATCGTCTGCTGCGGGCTGGCCCTCCGGCCCGACGGCAGCGGGGTCCAGACCTATATTCGCCACCTCTTGAAGGCCATGCGGGCCGAGGCCTCACCAGACGCCGATCTGGCCGTCGTTGTCCAAGCCGACGCGGTTGGGCAGCTCCCCGCGGGGACCCGGGCCATCGTTCGCCCCGTGACCAGCGGCGGCCGGCGGGTCATCGATGGGCTCCGACCGGTCGGCCCGGCCGATCTGGTCCACGGCCTCGACGTCGATCTCCCCATCCGGGCCCGAGCTCCACGGGTGACCACAGTGCACGACCTGGCGGTATTCGACACCCCCGAGGCCTTCTCCCGCTACCGCGCCGCCGGTGAGCGCCGCCTGATAGCCCGGGCCATCCGATTAGCCGACGAGGTGATCTCGGTGTCGCGGTTCACTGCCGAGCGGATCGAGGTGCACTTCGGCCGGTCGGCCACAGTCATCCCGCTGGCGCCGGCCCCGCCCGCGGGTCCCGATTCGGTCGATGGGCTCGGGACCTCGCGGTTAGGGGGCGGATCAGTCGACCACGACGACCCGCCGGACCACCGCGACCTCCTCGCCGGCTTGGACCTTCCCGACCGGTTCGTTCTCCAGGTGGCCACCATCGAGCCCCGCAAGGACGCATCGATTCTGGCCCAAGCTTGCAAGCGAATAGGCGCCCCGCTGGTCCTGGCCGGGGCGGTCGACCCTCGCTGTCGGATCCCCGAGGGGGTCCACCACCTTGGTCGGGTTTCGGACCACCACAGGGATCTCCTGATGGAGGCCGCTGACATCGTGGCCTACATCTCGCACTACGAAGGTTTCGGCTTGCCGCCAGTCGAGGCGATGGCCCGCGGCCGAACGGTAGTAGCCACCGCCGTCGGGGCGCTGCCCGATGTCGTGGGCGACGGAGCCCGGCTGGTGCAACCGGGCGACGAGGAAGAGCTGGCTCAGGCGCTCCACTCCCTGTGGCACGACGCCCCGGCCCGCGCCGAGCTGGGGCGGGCGGCCCGGGCGGCGGCCGCCCGCCTCAGCTGGCGACAGACCGCGGCCACTACCCTCGATGTCTACCGGCGGCTAGGGGTGGCGGTATGAACCGGACACGTGAACCGATCGTGATGGCCGAGCACTGGTCGGCCACCCGGGTTGGTGCTGCGCTCACCTCGCTCGTCGCCGCCGGTTCCCTCCTGTTCTTCGCCGCCATCAAGATGCAGGACAAGATCGACGTAGGGCTCATCACCCGCGATCCACAGGTGACGACCGAGTCACCCTGGTACCTGGGAGCGGCGTCGATGATCGGCGTCGTCGGCTGGGCCATCGCTACCGGGATCCTCGGGTTCGCAGCCACCCTCTCGGTGGTCGACAAGCGACCTCGCACCACGACGCTGGCCCTTGGCACCGCCGCGCTCTGGTCACTCCTACTACTGATCGACGATCTCCTGCTACTCCACGACGATCTCCTGCTCCGCCTCTTGCCGGACGACAGGCCGATCCTGGTCATATATGCCATCGGGTTCGCGATATGGCTCTACAAGTTCGCAGGTGTCTTCCCTCGGGGGGCCCGGCTCCCCCTGTTGGCGGCCATCGCCGGCTTCGCGGCCTCGGCCGCCATCGATTTCGCGTGGAGCATCGACAGCGACTGGCGGCTCGTGCTCGAGGATGGCACCAAGTTCCTCGGCATCTGGTCGTGGACCGTCTTCGCCGCCGTGTGGTCGGCCATTACCCTCCGTCCCGATCTCGACAAGGTGAATGACCGATGATCCCCGATCCACCCTCGGTGTTGGTCACCGACGCTGCCGATCCGCAGGCGGTGGCAACGATCCGGTCACTCGGACGAGCCGGATGGCGGGTCGTCGCCGTCGACAGCGACCCTGGCGCGCCGGGCCTGCGGTCCCGCAGTGCGGCCACCACCCACGTCATCCCATCGGCCCAACACGAGCCGGTGGCAGCCCTCAACGCTCTCGCCGCCCTGTCGGCGGTCGAAGAGATCGACCTGCTCCTCCCGGTCTGCGATCAGTCGATACTGGCCCTTTCGCCGGCTCGGGACCGGTTCGGCTCCACGGTGATCGCCCTTCCGGCTCCCGAATCGTTGGAGCTGGCCATGGACAAACAGCAGACGCTGGCCCTGGCAACCGAGCTCGGCCTGCCCATCCCCGAGACACGGCTCGTGACTCGGGCCGAGGACCTGCAGGCCGCGGCGGCTGGGCTGGGATGGCCTCTCGTGGTGAAGCCGTTGCGGTCCCACTGCCCGGTCGACGATGGGACCGTCGTCACCCAGGCGGTCGGCTACGCCACGAGCCTCGACGATCTCGAAACCAGGCTTGCTCCGTCCGGGGCCGAGATCGGAGCCGAGGCGCTGCCCGTACTCCTACAGAGGTACGTCACCGGCGTCGGCGTCGGCGTCGAGCTGCTGGCCGAGCGGGGGCGCCCACTGGCCGCGTTCCAACATCGCCGTTTGCGGGAGATGCCAATCTCGGGCGGACCGAGCTCGCTCCGGGTCAGTGAGCCTGTCGATCCGGGGCTGCTTCGGCTGTCGACCAGCCTTCTCGAGGCCATGAAGTGGACGGGTGTGGCCATGGTTGAGTTCCGAACGACCGCCGACGGTCCGGTCCTGATGGAGGTCAATGGTCGGATCTGGGGTTCCATGGCCCTCCCCGTGCTGTCCGGCATGGACTTCCCCCGCCGGCTGGCCGAGCTCTTCCTCAACGGTGCCGGCGACATCGAAGGGATCGACCAGAGCTATCGGATGGGCGTCGAGTGCCGCAATCTGGAGCTCGAGCTGCGCTGGATCGCCTCCGCCCTCCTCCAGCTCCGCCGGCCGGCCGCCGTCGGTCCCTATCCCGGGGTCGGTGAGATCGCACGGGTGGCCGCCGGTCTCCTCGATCCCCGCATTGCCTTTGACGTCCAGTCCCTGGCCGATCCCCGGCCCGGGCTGGCCGACCTCCGCCGCTCCACCACCAACCTGGCCCGTGAGGCCCTCGGCCGGGTCCGCCATCGTGTCGGCGGCCGCACCCGATGACCAAGAGCCAGGCCAACGCCACCGGAAACCTTCAGGTCGACATCATCTCGGACGCCGGAGTGGCCCGGTCACTCCAGGACGAGTGGACCGGTCTCGCCACCCAGTCGAGTGCTGCCCCGTTCGCTCTCCCTGCCTTCGCGCTGGCCTGGTGGGAGCACCTCGGCCGAGGCCGGCTCCACGTGGTAACGGTTCGGGAGCGATCCGGCAGGCTCGTCGGTGTTGCCCCCTTCCACGTTCGCCGCCTGGGCGGACTCGACATGGTCCGCTGGCTTGGCCACGGCCTCGGAGCCGTCGGCGAGCTCCTGATCGGGGTGACGAAAGGCGACGTGGCGTCGACGATCTGGGACAACATCGATCCCGAGGGGCGAGCCGTACTGCACCTCCTCGAATACCGCCACGGTGGGGCCGGGCTCATGGAGCTGCGGCAGGGTGATTGGCGGGCCCGATCCCAGCTGCACGAGATATGCCCGATCATCGACCTCAGAGGGGTAGCGAACGCAACCGAGCTCCTCGACCACCCCGACCGTCGTGGGCTCCGCAAACAGCTGACCAGGGTCGACCGTCACATGGAACGGGACGGGGCCAAGGTCTCCATCTCGATTGCCGAGACACCGAGCCAGGTGCGAGATGCCCTTCCCGCGGTCGAAGCAGTGTACGACGCGGCTGAGGCCGCCAATCCCCGCCAGCACCTCCTTCGGGGTCCGTACCGGCCCTTCCTCATCGCCGCTCTGGATGACGCGGCCCGTAGGGGTCACCTGGCCCTGCTCGTGGCCGAGATCGACGGCGAGCCCGCGGCTTTCGACATCCACCTCGGGATCGGGAACACAGCATCGGCTTGGCTGGGTCGCCACCACCCCGACGTGGCCCCGCGGTCGCCCGGACACCTCCTCCTCCGGGCCGGTGTCGACTGGGCCACGGCTGCTGGCTACGACCGGTTCGATCTCCAGCTGGGTGCCGACCAGTACAAGATGCGCTGGGCCTCGGGGACCTACGACACTGTCAGCGTCATCGCCGCCCGCACGTCGGCCAGGCTGAGCCGCGCCAGGGGCACCATTGCCGCCGTCGAGGTGGGCTTCACGACCCGGGCTCGTCTCCCTCGCCGTCGGCCAGCAGTGACTTGAGCGCCGGCCAGGCCGGCTTCCACTCACCGTCGGCGTGGCGCAGGCCGAAGTTGGCCTCGGGATCATCGCTGGCACCCCCGGGCAGATCGCGGTGGCTGTACAGGAACAGGGGGCCGACCCAGTCCCATCGATCAGCTGTCCGGACGGCGTCGAGTACCAGCTCGGCCTGGCGCTCCGGTGTCACAGCCCGCTCATGATCACCGGTTGGGGCCCCGTACTCGGTGAGCCAGATCCTCTTGGCCTCGTCGCCGTTGGCGACCAGGATGCGGCGCAGCGACGGCAGGGCGGCGAACGTGTTCCAGTCCTGACTGTCGGACGGGAAGGCGGGGTAGGAGTAGGGATGGACGGCGACGGCGTCGAAGGACTCCCGGGGGACGATGTCGTAGAGACGGGACAGGTAAGTCTGGGGTGAGAGCTCCACGCCATCGATGTCATCGGCCGGTGCCAGCCCACCGGTGATCACGGTGGCCGACGGGTCAGCCGACCGGATGGCCCCCGATGCGGCCACCAGGAGCTGCCCGTAGCCCTCGGGATCGGGACCGACGCTCCAGAACTGCTCGGAGTTCGGCTCGTTCCACACCTCCCAGGTGGAGACGCCGAGCGGTCCATAGCGGGCGACGGCACCGCCGGCGAAGCGAGCGAAGTCGTCGGCGTCACTCGGGGGGTGCTTGTCGGTCGTCCCCCGAGGACGGGCCCAGGCCGGGGTGTAGGTCAGGAGGGCGAGGACCTCGAGGTCATGGTCCCGGGCCGCGGTGATCAGAGTGTCGGTCGTCGACCAGTCGTAGGCACCCTCCGTGTCCTCGATCCTGGACCAGTCGATGTCGATGCGGATCCACCGGGCTCCGAGGTCTGCCATGGCGTCGAGGTCCGCCTCGAGCTCAGCCGGGCTCAGGTCGAGGATCAACGCGCCGGGCGAGAACCCAACTACCTGGGAGTGGATCGGGCCGTCGGCTCGCCGGCTCCCGACGGGGTCGCAGCCCCCAGCGGCGGCGATGCCGATGGCCCCGGCGACCAGCACAACAGCGACCAGGACCGACATCGGGATCCGGCCGACCCGGTGGCTGATCATCGATCCTTATCCCCGACCCGATCGAGCTGGTGATCGGGCCACGAGCGCGCTGTCCGCAGGAGGTGGTAGCGGAGCCGGGCCGGGCTCAGGTGGGCACCCATCGTCAGGCGAGGCAGGCGGAGCGGATCGTCAGCCGAGGTGATCCGGCCATTCAGGAACGTGAACCCGGCCCGGAACCCGGCGTCTCCCGCCGCCCGGCGAACACGGGCGTCGTGATGACCAGACGGGTAGGCGAGCAGATCGACGGTCGACCCGGTCAGCTCCCGGAGCTCAGCACGGCACCCGGCGACCTCCTCCGACAGCGCCTCGCACGAGAGCCCGGGCAACGATGGGTGAGATCGGGTGTGGGCCCCAATCGCCACGCCGGCGTCCCGGACTCGACCGATCTCCGTCGTCGTCATCGTGCGGCGGGCCCCTGACCACCAGGCGGGGGGCTGCCCGTGGCCGCCGCTGACCACGAAGACCGTGGCCGGGACCTCTCGGGCGACCAGCACTGCAAGGGCGTGGTCGTGAACACCGATCAGGGCGTCGTCGAAGCTGACTGCGGCCAGGTGGTTGACTGGTTCGCTGGCCAGGAGGCGGCTGACGAGCACATCGAGGTCGACGATCTGGAGCCCGACGCTCCGCAGGACCCCGAGGTGGGCTTCCAGCAGGTCGACCCCGACGGACCATCCCGAAGCACTCCCGGCCGGTCCGACATCGTGATAGGCGAGGACGACGCCGCCGGCTGCCGCTCCCCGCCCGGTCACCAGGCGGGTTGCCGCCCCGACCGCAGCCAGCGTACGGCTCGGCCCCATCACCATCGCGAGGCCGGTGACCCCGGTGCTGTCGGGCTGTTGTCGGTCGAGCTGCGATCAGGCCTGCCGCCGCTCGCTTCACCGACCTCGCGGAGGATGTGAACGAGGTTGGTTGTGCACCGGGCGGCGTCGTAGCGGGCTTCGAAGTGAGCTCGGCCGGCGGTGCCCATGGCCCACCGACGTGAGGGATCGTCGATCAGCGCGGTCAGCGCGGCCAGCAGATCCCGGTCGCCGCCATCGGTCAGCAAACCGGTTCGGCCGTGGTCGACCATTTCGGGCAGGGCGGCAGTGTCCATCGCCACCACCGGGAGACCGGCTGCCATTGCCTCGAGGACGGCATTCGGTGCCTGGTCGATGTGGGATGGGAAGGCGAAGATGGCACCGCGGCGGAGCAGGGGCCAGAGGCGATCGTCGCCGGGCACGAGATCGTTGACCACCGTGACCCGGGGGGCTGGTGCGACCGCCTCGGAGGTGATCAGGACGAGATCGGCCCGGTGAGCCAAGTGTCGTTGGTGTAGCTCGAGCAGCTGTCGGCCTCCCTTGCGCTCGAGCTGGTGGCCGACGAACACGATGGTGGGGCGGTGCGATGCCGTACCCGGTGCGGGGCCCGGGCCGATGGGCGGTGGGGTGATACCAAGGGGTTGGCTGCGGACGCGATCCGGGGCCAGCTGGTATTCGACGACCAGGTTGCGGCGAGCCCACGTCGAGTTGGCCACCACGATGTTGGCCGCCCCCAACGCCCGTCGCTCGAAGGGCTTCGACGCCGAGACGGTAATCGGGGTGAATCGGGTCGGCTGGCGATGGGGCCTCCGGTAGGCGTTCTCCGTCGTGGTCGTGTCGGTTGAGATCACCGAGGGGACCTGACGCAAAGCGCTCTGGCTCAACAGGGCAGCGTTCTGGGTGTAGACGTGCAGCACGTCATAGCGCCCGAGTCGACCCCCGATGGCCCTCCTGACCCAGGCACTGGCGGCCAGTTGGGCCCGGATCGGCTGCAGGTCGAGGTCGAGCGAAGCGAGACCCGGCACCCTGGCTCCGGCCAGTCGCCGCAGGAGTGATGGCGTCGGCACATCGAGGAAGTCGGCCTCGATTTCGGGGTGGGCGCCGAGAGCGAGACGGAGATGATGGTGGACGGTGGCGTGGCCGCCGATGTTCTCGTTGACGAACAGCACCCTCACCGTCGGTCCCCCCGGGTGTTCTGCTGGCGGAGCGCCTCCATCACAGCCACGAATCGGGTCTCGGCCTCGTTCAGCCCGTAGCGGTGCTCGACCACCGTCCGCCCCTCACGGCCAAGTCGGTCTCGCAGAGCGTCGTCGCTGACGACCAGCCGGATGGCGTCGGCCATAGCGGCCGCGTCGTCTGGGGGCACGAGCAGCCCGACGCCGTCGAGGGCCTCGGGTGTGCCCCCGTGATCGGTGCCGATGACCGGCAGGCCGAGCGACATCGCCTCCAGGACGTTCAGGGGGGCGGCCTCAGGATCGACGCTGGCCGATACGGCCACCGTCCAGTTCCGCATGGTTTCGAGCGGGTCGCCGACATGGCCAAGAAAGCGGACCCGGCCGGCGAGGTCGGAACGCTCGGCCCGCTGGCGCAGGCGATCCTCGTAGTCGCCGTCTCGGGGGAAGGTGCCGCCCATGAGCTCGACCCGGACGCCGGGCAGGTGGGCCGCAGCCTCCAGCAGGACGTGTTGTCCCTTCCACTCGGTCAACGCTCCGTTCACGCCGATGATCGGTGGTGACGGCCAGGCACCGGCTCGCGGCTCGACCGGCCAGGCGGTGCCGTTCGCGACCACCTCCGTCGCCAGGCCAAGCTCCCGCGGGAAGCCGGCGGAGGCCTGCGAGACGGCTACGGCCAGGTCGACGGCCCCCTGGGTGGCGCGGCCGGCGGCTCGGAGCTCGCGTCGTCTGACGACGTCGTGGACAAGCCAGACCACGGGGGCCCGGGGTCGAGCCAGGCCGACCGCGGGGAGAGCCATCAGTGCATTGACGAGGACCACGTCGGCGGCGGAAGCGGCGCCCCGGATCGGGCGAGCGGCGACGAGCTCGTCCCAGGCCAGCCGGAGCAGCCCGCCGAGCCGTGAACCGGTACCCGGCTTCAGCTCAGGCACCTCGATCGTTTCGATACCGAGCCGGTCGAGCTCCGTGGCCAGCGGGCCGGCCGGTGAGCAACACGACACCGTCCAGCCCTCAGCCGCAAGCGCCCGCAGGTACCGCACCAGGACCCGTTCGGCCCCCGACATCAACGAGCTGTTGACGACGGCCACCAGTCGAGGGGTCCCCGTCACGAGGTGACCAGGGCCCGGAGGCCCTCCGGCCCGGCCAACCGGGCCAAGTGGGCCAGCGCCAGGTAGCAGCCGGTGGTGACGGCAGCGCCGACCAGCCAGGGAGCGACCGAGGCGACGGCCAACCCGACCAGCCCGGAGACGATCGCCAGGGGAATGACTTTGGCCGTCGGCAGCAACCCGAGCGGCCGCAAGGGGGCGATCGAGGCCACCAGCCGCCACATCAGGATCGCCACTAGGACCTCGGTCACGAGGGTGGCGTAGGCGGCCCCTTCGAACGAGTATCGGGGTATCAGCACGATGTTGAGGACGACGTTGACCGCGAGCCCCGTGAGTGTGACGATCGGGTAGCCACGGTGGCGACCGGTCGCCACCAAGCAGGCGAAGGCGAGGCTCGATAGGAAGGCGGCTCCCTCACCCAGGATCAGGATCCGGGCGGCCGCTGCGCCGGTCGCATAGTCGTTGCCGTACAACAGGTCGAGGACGTCGGGGGCGAACACGACAACCTGGGTGATGACGAGACCGCCGACGACCGCCAGCAGGCTGGCGGCGCGGCGGATGATGGTCCGGCACTCGTCGGCGTCGTCTGGCCAGGCTCGAACGAGTGATGCCAGGATGGCGACTGAGACCGCTGAAGGCACGAAGTGGGCGACGTCGGCGAACCTGTAGGCCACGCCGTACACGCCGACGGCCGCGAAGTCATCGAGCTTCGACAGCATCACGAAGTCGAGTCGGTAGTACAGCGTGACCATCGCCGTGCCGAGCGATAGCGGCACCGCCTCCCGAAATAGCTGCCCCCAGATCCGACGGTCGATCAGATAGCGGAATTCGACCAGGCGGTGGGCCATCGGGGCCTTCCACAGCAGGACCAGCGCCTCCTTGGCCACTGCGGGAACCGTCAGCCACACCAACGTCCCACCGCCGAATACCAGCGCTACGGTCAGGGCCAGCTGTGCCATCTGGCCGACGATCGAGGCCAGGGCCAGCAGCGTCAGGCGATCGGTGGCCTGGAAGGCCACCTCGTAGGCGTGCGACGGCGTGGCTAGGACGACCACTAAACCTGCGACGGCAGTGGCCTGGATCACCACGGCGGGATAGCCGGACAGCGTCACGAACGACAACACGACGCCGTACCCGACGAGACCGAGGCAGGCCCGCAGGACCACGTAACTACCGGCATAGCGAGCTGCGTCCTCACCTGCGCCGATCATCCCCCTCAGCGCAACCCGCCCGACACCAAGGTCGGTGATGATCGACAGCATGCCGAGCAAGCCGAACACCAGGGTGAACTGCCCAAAGGCCTCCCTTCCAAGCTCGCGGGCGATCAAGATCGTGCCGCCCCACCCAAGGGCGGCAACGGCGACCCTGGCCGCCATCAGCGATCCGGCACTAACGGCGAGTGGAGGTCGTCCCGCCCCCCGACGGTCGTCACGGACCCTGGGCCCCAGCATCCGCCGCCGAGCGGCGCGGTCCGGCGCGCCCTGGCCGAGGTCCGGACGGTTCATACCACTACCTGCGGCTGCTTGTTTCGGCCTAGTCGGCCCCAACTGGTTCACCGGCGAGTAAGACGACGACTCGGGGGCCAATCCGACGGGTCAAATCACCCGTCGTCGCAGTCGTCATCGCCGCAGACCGTCGTGGTAGTCGGTGGTCTGGTCGTTGTCGTAGTCGTAGTCGTAGTCGTAGTCGTAGTCGGTGGCGTTGTCGTCGTGGTGGTCGTGGTCGGCACCGGCTCGGGGACCGTGGTGTCGACGATGGTGGCGCTCGGGTCGACCAGGATCGCGTCGTCGACATCCAGGGGCTCATCGGAGTACCGGGTGGCCTGGACTGTCGTCTCGGGTCCCACGTCATCCCCCACACCGATCAGCACCAGCTCGACCTGGTCGCCGTCAAGGGTGATATCGAGGAGCACTGGGGGGCCCGTCGGGGTCAACTGGCCAGACACCTCCCACCGGCCACGGTCCGTGGCGACGACCCACCACTCCCCGGTGATTTCGATCGATGGCGGAGCGTGCGATACGGCCGAGAGACTCAGGATGTCACCGTTCGGGAGCGAGACCGCCAACCGGCGGTCTGGGTTCGGCCCGAGCACGAGTACGACGCGGTAGGTTGGGTCGAGCTGACCGGCGACATCGGGGACTCCGATGGCCAGGGTCCCGTAGCGGGCCGCTTCTTGATCGCCGTCATCGAGTCGCGAGAGGGCAGCACCGACCGCCCTCTGGGCCTCAACGATCCGGGTAGGGCCAGCCGAGCGGTCGATCAGGACTTCGAGCTCGTCGAGTCGATTGTCGGCCGGCAGGTCGTGATCGGCCATGGCCAGGATGTTCTCGCTGGCCCTCTTCACCGAGTACAGCGGGTCGCCGGGCAAGCTGTTGGCGGCCGCCATATAGACGCCGACGAGGAGCACGGCTGCAGCCGCGATTGGCGCCAGCCACAGGTGCCGGCCACCACCGGGCAGTCGATCGATCCACGAGTCGGGGCCGGCCGGTGGAGGATCGCCAGCCACCTCCTCGACCGGTCCCAGTAGCAGGTCGGGGCCTGGCAGGGGGGCCAGGGCCATCACCTCGGCCGTCGCAGTGATCGGGTGCCGCTCCAGCTCGGCGGAAATGGCGTCGCTGTGGCGACTGCGGGCCTCGGGCGTCACCCGGAGGCCGTGGTTGCCGGCCCGGAGGACCTCGGTCAGCTCGTCAGGTTCATCCATGATCCACCGGCTGGAATGGGGAGAGGGGGTTGGCCGTGCCGGCCAGAAGCTGCCGCATGCGCCGCTCGCCGCGGGCCGCCGTTGCGTAGACCGCCATTCGCGTCACGCCCAGGATCTCGGCGATCTGCTCGCCGTCGATGCCCTCGACGTGCTTCAGGTGGAGGACCAACCGCTGCTGGTCGGTGAGACTGCTCAAGGCGCCTTCGAGCACCGGGTCGAGGCCCATGTCGTACTGGTCCTCGTGGTCACCCTCCGGGACCGGGTCGCAGGGGATGACCGGACGGCGGACCCGTTGCCGGGTCATGTCGATGCAGGTGAAGCGGACGCTGGTGAACAGCCAGGCCTCGAGGCTGCGGCCCCGCACCGGCACCGCCGCGGCCTGGGCCAGCTCCAGGAACGCCTGTTGGACCGCATCCTCGGCCTCGTGGCGGTCGCTCAGCTTCCGATAGGCGAAGGCGAAGAGTCGGTCGGCCATGAGGTCGTAGAGCTGGTTGTAGGCCGCCGGGACCCGGTTGGTCAGGCCCGGGATCACGACGTCGAGGGGATGGGGACAAGCCTCCTCGACGTGTGCCAGCCGCCGCTGTTCGGGGGCGATGTCGATCTCCGCGGTCTGCGGGGTCGGCAACGGATCAACCGGTCCGCCTCCTTCGTCCATCAAGCCCTCCCGCCCGTCATCTCCCTGCTCGTCATCTCCGAACCTGACGGCACTACCTGAACTTCACAGCCTAGCCCTGCTCGGCGTTCGGACCAGCTTCGGCAGAGCCGCTCACCCGGAGATTCCCGTCCAGTCCGATCTGGGGTGACCGGCGGTTGGCGGGCTTCTTGGGCGAGACTGGGGACCATGGCCGACCCCGATCCCATTGCCCTCCCCGAGCACCGGCCCGCCATCGACCCTGACCGGTTGCTGGCTGATCTCAGGACCCTCCGCAGCTTCGGGGCCACCGGTGCCGGGGTGGTCCGGCCCTCACTGTCCGAGGTGGACCTCGCGGCCCGGGGCTGGCTGAGAGATCGCATGACCGAAGCCGGCCTGGAGGCAACGATCGACGGTGTCGGCAACGTCATCGGTCGCTCACCGAACCCCGGACCAGCCTTGCTGATCGGCTCCCACTCCGACACCCAACCCACCGGGGGCTGGCTCGATGGGGCCTACGGGGTGATCTGCGGGCTCGAGGTGGCTCGGGCCCTGCTGGCCGACCCGGCCACCGCCCACCTGGCGGTCGACGCGGTGGCCTGGGTCGACGAGGAGGCCACCTTCGTAGGCTGCCTCGGCAGCCGCTCGTACTGCGGGCTACTCGAGGACGGCGAGATGGCCGACGCCCGAGACAACACCGGCCGAACCCTGACTGAGGCCTTGACCGCGGCCGGACTCGGCGGGATAGGCCAACGGATCGTGCCCGGACGCTACCTCGGCTACCTCGAGATCCATATCGAGCAGGGAGCCAGCTTGGAGCGAGATGGCAACCAACTCGGGATCGTGACCTCCATCGTCGGGTCCCGAAACCAATCCGTGACCTTCACCGGCGAGCAGAACCATGCCGGCACCACCCCGATGGAGCTCCGCCGCGATGCCGGACGGGCCATGGTTACCTTTGCCGCCGCCCTTGACGAGATCTTCCGGCCCCTGGCCGGACCGGCGACGGTATGGACCATCGGTCGCATGACCCTCTATCCCGGCGCCTCGAGCATCATCCCCGGCCGGGCCGACCTCCACCTCCAGTACCGTGACCCCGAATTCGAGCGGCTGGTGGCCATGGAGGAAGCGGTTGCCGGACTGGCCGACCAGGTGGCCGGTACCTCAGGCGTCGGCGTCACGGTCGAGCCGGCATCTCGTCCCATGAACCCGATGGCCATGGACCCCGACCTCCGGACCCACCTGTCGGCGGCGGCCGAAGCCACCGCCCCTGGTCGGTGGGTCTCCATGCCGAGCGCGGCCATCCACGACGCCATGTTCCTGGCCCAGGTCATACCGGCCGCCATGCTATTCGTGCCCAGCATCGGGGGGATCAGCCACGACTTTGCTGAAGACACCGACGACGACGACCTCACCCTCGGCTGCCAGGCCCTGATCACCGCCACCCACTCGACCCTGGCCGGAGCCGGCCGGTAGGCAACAGCCGGGGGGCATCCCTACGGCAACTGGTGGAGGCGAGGCGCTCCCTGCCGAGTCAGCCACTCACTGGGCACGTCCGGTCCGAGATGCCAACCCGAGCCGAGCCTGGACCTGGATCCGAGATGCCAACCCACATGGGCCGGGGCCCGAGTCCGAGGTGCCCACCTGAGCCGGCCTGGGGCTGGGTCACTCGCGGCTCCGATCCAGGCTGCGGGGTGCTCTCTGTTCCTGGTCGCGGGTGGTTCGTGTTGCAGGGGTTTGGGCGTGGGTGTGCCCCAGCCATGATTGGTTTGGCTGGGGTTCCCGGTTCTTGAGTTGGTCCGCCCTCTGGTGCTAGGGGCTGTGGACGGTGACGGTTCCGTTTGGGGCTCGGGCTAGGGCCCAGCCTCCGTCGTGGACGAGTCCATGGTGGTGGCGGCACAACAGGATGAGGTTGTCGTGGCTGGTCGGCCCGCCTCGGTGGCGGGGGATGATGTGATGGAGGTCGCACCAGGTGTGGTGTCGGTCGCAGCCACAGAATTGGCAGTGCTGGTCTCGGATTCTGATGGCTTGTCGTAGTGAGGGTGAGATGTCGGGGGTGGCCCGGTTCATGGCCAAGATGGTGCGGGGTCCGTCGGTTATCAACGCCCGAAATGATGCATCGCACAGGATCCGGTCGAGGGCGGGCCCGAAGATGGGGCCTCCGTAGGCCAGTTCGGAGCGAACCTGGTCAACATCGGTGGGGTCGTTGGCGTCGCCAGCCAGGGTGCGAATGTCGATCACGACGTTGGCGATGGCTTTGCTCCCACCCCGGCGCCCACTACACGGCGTTACCGGGCCGGAGACCGGTTCCACCTCGGTGGAGGGTTCGGGTCCCGCCGCTGGCTGTGACCTTGGGCCGGGGCGGGCCGAGCTCTTGGGCCTGGCTCGGCCTGACTGGTCGGGACCGGCTGGGCCGCTGGTCTCTGGGTCGGGCGATGAGTCGGGCGATGGGTCGGTCTCGGTGATGGTGGGGCCGCTTTCGCCAGGGGCATCATCGCGGTGGTCGTTTGCGGGGCTGGTTTGTTGGTGGCAGGTGCAGTCGGCGTCGTGGAGAGACTCATGGCAGACATCGACGAGTTTGTCAGCCCGACGTTGTTTGAGAGTCCGGGGTTCATCAACCAAACCAGCACAATCAGGTCGGGTTTCAAGGGCAGCGTTGACCAGCTCAGCGCCAATAGGGTCAAGACTGAACGTCCCTTTGGCTGAACCGTCGAACCCGACCTGGATCGTCAAACCCCGCTGCTCAAACCGGTGTTTGGCATCAGTCCTGGCCTTGTCACCATCATGACGGTCACGCCAAGTCCGACACAAACGACCCAATTCATCCACACCCCTACCCCTACACGCATCCACAAGCGAAGCTTCGTGTTCAGCGTAGATCTCGTCGAACCCTGAAGCGGCCAGGGCCAACACCTCAACCTGGGCGACCGTGACCTCACCAGCAGCCAACGCAGCCCGAGTGGGACCATGACGGTGCACATGGCGGGCTGCTTGGACCAGGCGACGGGCTTCGTGATTGGAACGACCCAGTTCATGAGCCACCATCCGCTCCGTCGAGGTATAGCCCCATAGACCCACCACCCCAGACTCGTCGATCTCGCCCAGACCAAGCACCGCCTCAACCGTCAACCTCTCCGACTGGCCCAACAACCCCAACACCACCCGACCGGCCTGCTGAATCGAACCCGACCCCGACACCCACCCCGAACTCGAGCCATCACCCGTCGACCACGAACCAGGGTTGGCGTGGCGGGCATCAAGGGGGGATCGGATCTCCCCTCCCCGGAGTGATTCAGTGGTCGATGTCATGCCACCACAGTACTCAAGGGGTGTGACACTCAATCAACAACTATCAATCCGCAACGACAAGAATCCAACGAAGCCCACCCCATGTCGAACCCATATATGTATGTACTGGATATGTATGTACTGCCCCCTAGGACCTAGATCCCGAACATCCGCCTCGGGTGACACCCTGGCCCAGACACACGACGACGACCCGCAGCACCTAGCCCGTCAGATCCCGAAGGCGTTTCTTGTCGACCGAGTGCTGCCAGTCAGCAAGGATTGCTCGGACGGCTGCGATCAGGGCCAGGGGTTGATCGAGCGGGATGTGATGGTAGGCCTGGGGGATCTCGACCATGGGTGCGCTCCGCCCCGTCAGCTCCTCCATATAGGCCTGCACCTCGGGCGTCACCAGATCACTCAGCTGGCCGTGCATCAGAGCAAGGCGGCAGCGGGTCTCGCTGAGGTACTCATGGGTCGTATAGCTCTCACGGGCGAACACCCCGGCATCGAACTTCCACGTCCAGCCGGCCTCGACCTCCTTCAAGGAATGGCGGGCAATGTGATCGACGATGAAGTCGTTCTGAACCGGCTGGGGTGGCTGCAAGTGGAAATGCTCGAGTGCCGTCTCCAGGTCGGGATAGGTCTTGGGATTGCGGAACATGCGGCCCCGCTCCCCCTCCTCCGACTCCGGATCGGGCCGGCGAACGGGAGCGTCGAGGATGATGGCCCCACCGAGATCATGGCCGTAGCGGGCGGCGATCACGATGGCGACATGGCCTCCCATCGAGTGACCGACCACAATCGGCCGGTCCTGAGCACCGGCATCCCGGGCCACCGCCATCACCTCGTCGGCCCACTGCTCCATCCCATATTGGTGGCGCCGGCCACTGTCTCCATGGCCGGAGAGATCAGGTGCGATCACGTAGTACTGCGAAGACCTCGTCGACGTGAACTGGGGGGCGATGAACGACCACCAATGAGCATGGGCCGCCCCACCGTGGAGCAGGATCAGGGCCGGGCGCTCCGGGTCGCCCCAGGCGAGGTAGCTGATGGCGCACCCATCAACGTCGGTGGTGCGGACCTCAGGTCGGTTGGCGACAGCTCCAGTGAACCAGCTGGGAGGGCGAGACATCTTCAAACTCTACGTGGGCGGGACCGCGCCCGCCGCTATCGACCACCAGGCGAATCTAGGTGGCCAGTCAGCACGGTGGCCCGCTGGCCCGAGCCTGCCGCCCGGGATTCGAGAAGGTGGGTGCCGGACGCTAGCGTCGGTCGAAGCCGAGACGACTGGACCGCACATGCCACTGAATCTCAGTGTCGGGGACCGCTTCCCCGACGTGACCATGACCGACGACCGGGGCAACGACCGCTCGATCACTGAGGTGGCCAACGGACAACCCTTGTTCCTGGCCTTCTTCCGGGGCCCGTGGTGACCGAAGTGACAGCTTCAGCTGCGAGAGCTGGTCGAGTTCTCAGAATCCACTGCCGTTGCCTACCAACGAATCGCCGCCGTCTCGGTTGACCCGCCGCGGGTGCTCGAGGCATTCAAGGCCGGGCTCGGAGCCCGCTTCCCCTTCCTCAGCGACGAGGACCGGGCCGTCACCAACCGGTTGGACATCGCCGAGACGACCGACAAGCGTCACGGTCCCCTACCCGTCCCCTTCACCTTTGCTCTGACCGCCGATCTGACGATCACCAACATCTGGAATGGTTGGTACTTCGTTGGCCGTCCGACCCCGGACGAGCTCCGCCTCGCCTCTCGGGCCCTCACCGACCGAACCGTCGCCGACCTCGACTTCCGGGGTGACTAAGGAGGTGCGCTGATAGGGGCACCAACCCGGTAGGACGATGACTATTCGCCCTCACCAGAGGGCGAATGAGCAAACCGAGCGGTCCCTATCCGCTAGGCCCCTAGGGCGTGGCCGATCAGAAATGAAGGGGATGACCGAGTGCGGTTTGGGCTGCTTCGGGCAAGGCTTCGCTGAGAGTGGGATGAGCGTGGATGGTGCCGGCCACGTCCTCCAACTGGGCTCCCACTTCGATGGCCAGGCTGAACGAGGCCGACAGTTCGGCCACCGACGCTCCGACGGCCTGAATCCCGACTACAAGATGATTGTCGGCTCGGGCCACGATCCGCACGAAGCCGGCCGCACGTTCCAGGGTCATGGCTCGACCATTGGCGCTTAGGGGAAACTGCCCGACCAGGGTCTCCCCGTACTGGGCCTCGGCTTCAGCCGGTGAGAGCCCGACGACCACGATCTCGGGATCGCTGAACACGATGGCGGGGATGACCTCAGGGTCGAAGGCGGCGGGACGGCCAGCAATGGCCTCGGCCACCACCTCCCCCTGTCGCATTGCTCGGTGGGCCAGCATCGGTTCCCCCGTCACATCGCCGATGGCCCAGACATCACGCATAGAGGTCCGGCATTGGTCATCGATGACGATGAAAGGCCCGTCGGTCCTCAACCCCAACCCCTCGAGCCCCCAACCGTCGGTGTTTGGTTGACGACCAACGGTCACCAGGATGGTCTCGGCCGCCACCTCGACGGCGGTCCCATCACCATCGAGGACCCGGAGGCCGCCCTCTGACAGGCCATCGGCCCGGGACGAGGTCATGACCGAAACATCGAGCTCGTCGAGGCGGCGAGCAACGGGGGTCGTGAGCTCAACGTCATAGAGGGGTAGGAGTCGGTCCTCGGCTTCGACGATGGTGACATGGGTACCGAGCTTGGCCAGTGCCGTTCCCAACTCGACTCCGATGTAGCCGCCCCCGACCACGGCCATTGATGTGGGGACCTTGGTCAGCGACAGGGCCCCGGTCGACGACATCACCCGGGACCCGAACTCCAGCCCGGGCAGGGCGATGGGTCGTGATCCACTGGCGATGACCAGATGATCGGCCGTGATCCGTATCGGCTCGGGGGCCCCATCATCGGGAGGACCACCGGTTGAGCCGTCGGCCAGGACGACGTCACAGGTCTTGCCGTCGATGACGGTGGCCCGTCCCCGGATCACCTCGGTCCCAGCCCGGCGCAGCAGCGACCCGACCCCCTGGTTGAGCCGACTGACGATGCCGTCCTTCCACGCCATCGTCACCGCGAGGTCGATGGATGGATTGTCGATTGAGATCCCGAGGGGAGACCGGGCCCCGGACTCTGCTACCTTGGCGAACTCATCAGCGGCGTGGATGAGTGCCTTCGACGGGATACAGCCCACATTGAGACAGGTGCCACCGAGGGGCTGATCGTCGACCAAGATGGTGTCGAGGCCGAGCTGACCACAACGGATACCGGCCACATAGCCCCCGGGGCCACCCCCGATGATCAGGACCTGAACTCGCCGGTTGAGTGCCGGCACGGGGGCCATTTCCGAACCAGTTCGGGAGGCGGAATCAGATGGAGCGCTCATGACTCGTCGACGAACAGCAGGGCCGGTTGCTCCAGCACGGCTCGCAGCTCCTGAACGAAGGTGGCGGCATCCCACCCGTCGATGACCCGATGGTCGAACGAAGACGACAGGTTCATCATCTTGCGAGGGACGAAGGCCCCGTCAATCCAAACGGGGCGGACGGCAATCTTGTTGACCCCAACGATGGCCACCTCCGGCTTGTTGATGACGGGAGTCGTGGCCAGCCCGCCGAGAGCACCGAGGCTGGTGATGGTGATGGTCGAGCCCCGCAGATCGGCAGGGTTGGCCTTGCCGGCGCGGGTGGCTTCGGCCAAGTCGGCGATCCGCTGGGCCAGGGTCCAGATCGAGTCGGCTTCGGCATGGTGGACCACGGGGACGAGTAGACCATTGTCGGTCTGGGTTGCCACCCCAACGTTGACGGCTCCATAGGTCGTCATCACGCCGCGCTCATCGTCGACATGGGCGTTCATCTTGGGAAAGCGGGGAAGGCAGGTCACCAGGGCCCTGGCCATGAAGGGAAGGAAGGTGAGGCGGGTCTGGTCGGGTTGGCGGCGCTCGTTGAGGGTGGCTCGCAGGTCTTCGAGGGCGGTGACGTCGACCTCTTCGACATAGGTGATGTGAGGGATCGAGGTAGCCGAGGCCACCATCCGCTCGGCAATATGGCGACGGATACCGATGATGGGCTGCTCGTGGACCGACTCGTTGATGACACCCTGCCGGCCGCCAGCGGGGCTGGCAGGGAGGGGCCCACGGTTGAGATAGGCGTCGAGGTCGGTGTGGGTGATGCGCCCGGCAGGCCCGGTACCCCTCACCTGGCGGAGGTCGACACCGGCTTCCCGGGCCCGATGACGAACAGCCGGGGTGGCTCGCGGCCGTTCCCCTGGTGGTCGTGGGACGCCACCAACAACTGGGCTCGGGCCACCGGACAGGGAGGCGGGTACGGGAGCAGGGCCCGTACCCGGAGCGGAGGCCGCCGCCGGTGTGAGAGCTGGGACCACAACTGGAGCCGTCGCAACGCCCGGGTCCGAAGCGGAAGCGGATGCAAGGCTCGGGTCGGTGGTAGCGGTGGCCGGCGAGGCGGAGTCCGATACCGATGCCTCGAGATCTGGTGCCTCTCCGTCGATGGCTAGCTCCATGAGGGGGCTACCGACCGCCATCTTCTCGCCGAGCTCACCGCTGAGGCTGGCCACCACCCCGTCAACAGGTGACGGGATCTCGACATTGGCCTTGTCGGTCATGACCTCGGCCAGAACCTGGTTGCGGCCGACCGTCTCGCCAACGGTCACAAACCAGGCCACCAGCTCGACCTCAGCGACTCCTTCGCCGACGTCGGGCACCTTGACGACATGACCACCCATCAGTACTCCATGACGGCGGCGATAGCCCGACCAACCCGTTCAGGACCGGGGAAGTAGGCCCACTCCTGACCCATCGGATACGGGGTGTCCCAACCAGTGACCCGGGTAATGGGCGCTTCGAGCTGATCGAAGCAGCGTTCCTGGACTTGGGCCGACAGCTCGGCCCCGAACCCACTGTTGCGGGTGGCCTCGTGGGCGATGACCACCCGCCCCGTCTTGGTTATGGAGTTGGTGATGGTGGTGATATCGAGGGGAAGGAGGGTGCGGAGGTCGATGATCTCAGCGTCGACCCCCTGCTCGTTGGCTGCAGCTCGGGCCACATGGACCAGGGTGCCGTATGCGAGGATCGTCAGGTCCATCCCTGCTTCGACCACGGCCGCCTCACCCAGTGGTATCTGGTAGTAGCCGGCCGGGACCTGGCCCGCAGGATCAGATGACCAGGCTTGGATTGGTCGATCATGGTGACCGTCGAAGGGGCCGTTGTATAGGCGCTTGGGTTCGAGGAACATGACGGGATCGTCGTTCTCGATGCTGGCGATCAGCAGGCCCTTGGCGTCATAGGGGGTCGACGGGACGACCACCTGGAGGCCGGCCACATGGGTGAATAGGGCTTCCGGGCTCTGGGAGTGGGTCTGACCACCCCTGATCCCGCCCCCGACCGGCATCCGGACCACGAGCGGGGCGAAGAACTCGCCAGCCGAGCGCGATCTCAGCCGAGCCGCTTCGGACACGATCTGGTCGTACCCCGGGTACATATAGTCGGCGAACTGGATCTCGGCCACCGGTCTCAATCCGTAGGCCGCCATTCCCACCGCGGCCCCGATGATGCCGCTCTCGCTGATCGGGGTATCGAACGAGCGATGGGAGCCGAAGCGCGACTGTAGTCCTTCTGTGCAGCGAAACACCCCGCCGAAGTAGCCGGCATCTTCCCCGAACGAGACCACCCGCTCGTCACGCTCCATCATCACCATCAAGGCATCGCGGATGGCTTCGATCATCGTCATCGACCTGACCTCGGGCGGGGTCATCCCCACCGACGAGGTAGACGAAGCCGACGAGGAGGTGGACGGCGGCGGGCTCGTCGTTGTCATCTCAAACCCCGAGGTCTTGACGTTGTTGGCGGAGGTGCTCGGGCATCTCGGCGTAGACATACTCGAACATGTACTTGGCGCTGAGCTGGGGGCCACTGTTCATGGTGCCGTAGGTCTCGGCCTCGGCCACGGTGGCCGTCATGGTTGCGTCGACATCGGCCCACAGGTCGGCCACTTCTTGCTCGGTGATCAGCCCGGCTCGCAATAGATGGGCTTCAAGACGGGCGATGGGATCCCCTAGGGGCCAGTTCCCCGCTGCCTCCGATGACCGATAGCGGCTCGGATCATCGGAAGACGAGTGGCTCCCGGCCCGATAGGTCACCCACTCGATCAGGGTCGGTCCGAGGCCGGCTCGAGCCCGCTCCACCGCCCACTCGGTCACGGCGTAGACGGCGAGCAGATCATTGCCATCGGCCCGCAAGGTCGGCAGCCCGTAGCCGGTGCCCCGCTGGGCGAAGGTGGCCGACTGGCCCTTGGCAATACCTTGGAAGCTGGAGATGGCCCACTGGTTGTTGACCACATTGATGATCACGGGTGGCTGGTAGACCGAGGCGAACACGAGGGCGCTGTGGAAGTCGTTCTCAGCCGTTGCCCCTTCACCCGTCCAGGCCACAGCCACATTGCGCTTGCCTTCGATGGCGGAGGCCATGGCCCAGCCGACAGCCTGAATCAGCTGGGTGGCCAGGTTGCCGGAGATGGAGAAGAAGCCCTTCTCGGGGACCGAGTGCATGCTCGGTAGCTGGGCTCCCTTCAGCCGGTCGCCCGTGTTCGACAAGAGCTGGCACGTCATCTCCAGCAAGTTCCCCCCGTTGGCCATCAGCAGGCCTTCCTGACGGTAGGTAGGGAAGTGCATGTCGAGGCCGGGGCCGTAGCCGGGGGAAGTGGCGTCGACGGCGAGGGCCGAACCGACGGCAATCGCCTCTTCACCCTTGGATTGGATGGCGAACCCGGCCTTGCCCTGACGCTGCAACAATAGGGCCTGCTCGTCGAAGACGCGGGTCTCGATCAGGTGACGTAAGGCTCGGATCTTGATCTCGTCAGCCAGCTCAGGGACCCACTCCCCGACCGGAGTGCCCTCGTCGTCGAGGACCCGGATGATGGTGGTGGTGAGGGGGTGGGTGGCCTCAGGGGGCGCGTCG
>JAAETV010000004.1 GCA_024227975.1 Actinomycetes bacterium | reverse complement strand
TGTCGTAGACGACATCGTCGTCACCGACGAGGACTCCGACGTGGCGTGCGTCTCCGGGGATCCCGATCGCTACACCTCCCAGATCGGTATCGATTTCGACGTTGCCGCTGGCGTTGTCTGGGATCGTGACTGATGAGCTGGATGCTGCTGGTGTGAACCCATTGGCCGTGGTTGTCAGCGGTTCACCAGTTTCGACGTTATCGACGCCATCGACGATCGTTGCAGTTTCAGTGGCCTCGTCGAGTTGGGCAGACACCGGCGCGGCGGCGAGGGTCGTTGCCCCGACAGCGACCGTCACCAGAATGCATCCAACCCTTATTGGAGACTTCCACCGGTTTCTGGGCCAGCGGATTCGGGGGTGCTCCGCGTTTGAGTGGGGTGTGCTGGGGTGAAGCGAGGTGCTAGTTGAAGATGACATCGTGACTCAATCATCCCTTGTTCTCGATTGCGTGGCCCCAGTTGTCAGCTGTTGCTGGCACGAGCCAATTCGGCAATCTGTGCGTACCCTGACTATTGGTAGTCGTTCATGAGATGACCATGAGACGAAGCTGAGAGTGTTCTCACACTTCCAAGGTCGCCCGGCCCCCTCGACTGTGTCGACCGGTGTCTGCCTGGAAACTCCATCTAGCAGACAGATCGTTCAGATTGAACGCACCAAATGAGATACCCACGTGGGCGCCTCACACTGCCAGCGACTCAACACCACCCCAAGATGAGAAACGGCCGAGCACTCACCAACCCC
>JAAETV010000003.1 GCA_024227975.1 Actinomycetes bacterium | reverse complement strand
GCTGGCCGCACTCGCCGCTATGGCGATGTTGGCTGCCGCCTGCAGCAGCAGCGATGACTCGGCCGACGATGGTGAAGATGTCGTCGCTGATGAAGCTGAGGATGAGCAAACAGAGGAAGTCGAAGAGGGTCAGTCGGCTGGCGAGGACATCCGTGATGATGAAGAGGTTGGCGACCCAGTCCATGGTGGCACCCTCATATACGGCATTGAGGCCGACGTCGCCAACCCCTGGGCCCCTTATGGCCTGACCTGTTCGATCTCGTGTGCCATGCCGCTAGGCGCAGTCTCTGATCCCCTGTTCGACTTCGACACTGACGGCAACCTGGTACCTGTCCTGGCGGCTGGTGTCGAGCACAATGAGGACGCCACCGAGTGGACCCTCAAGCTCCGCGACGGGGTCCTCTATCACGACGGGACCCCAGTCGACGCTGAGTCGGTCAAGTACAACTTCAATGTCTGTCGGGCATCGTCGGGACGTGGTCAGGACTTCACCACCGTCACCGATATTCAGGCCCCGGACTCCACCACTGTGGTCTTCACCCTGAGCGAGCCATGGTCTGCCTTCCCCGCTGCTGGTCTCGACACCCCTTGTGGCACCCATATGATGGCGCCGAGCTGGCTCAAGTCCCTCGAGTCGAATCCACTTCGAGAGACGAGCCGCTTCACCGAGGACGCTCTGATCGACCAGGAGACCATCGACACCCCAGCCGACGGTGACCAGTCCGCTCCCATTTCCATGGGACCGTTCAAGTATGTGTCCTATGTCCCGGGCAACGGCAACGGCATGGTGGTCGAGCGCAATGACGACTACTGGCGTGGTGATGGGCCGAACAGCCTCACCGACGAGGGCCTGCCCTACCTCGACGGCATCGAGTTCGTGATTGCGGTTGACGTTGCCTCACGATCGGCCGGCCTGAAGTCGGGCCAGTACGACATCATGCATACGGCGAACGCCGATGAGATTGCCTCCTACCGAGACGAAGAAGGCTTCGTCCGCATCGAGGCCAACAAGTTCGGTGAGACCAACTTCTTCCTCATCAACCACGCCACAGCCGAGAACGGTCTCGATCCCGATGGGGTCAACGCCACCAACCCGACCGTTGACGTGCGGGTCCGCAAGGCCCTGGCCCACGCCATGGACCGCGAGCGAGTGGCCGAAGAGCGCGGCGCCGGCATCGTCAGTGTGGCCAACGGACCATTCGCTCCTGGCCAGCCGGGCTTCTTGGAGGACAACGGTTATCCCGAGTTCGATGTGGCAGCCGGTGTGGAGCTACTCGACGAGTACATCAACGACCCTGACCGCAGTGACGGCAAGGCAGTCGGCGATCCGATCTCGTTCAGCTTCAACAACACCAACGACCCCTTCAATATCGAGACCAACCAGCTCGTGTTGTCGATGTGGCAGGAAGCCTTCGGCGACAAGGTCGACATCACGATCGAACCGATCGAGCAGGGCTCCTACGTGAGCTTGGGTGTGACCGGCAACTATGAGGTCCAAGGTTGGCGCCAGCATGGTGGAACCGACCATGACACCCAGCTCAGGTTCTGGGTGTCGACCACGGCCGCTCCTGTCGGTTCCCCGACGTTCAACTTCGGCCGATTCAAGTTCCCCGAGGTCGACGCCCTGGCGGCCCAAACCCGCACGGAGACCGATCAGGCCAAGCGCATCGAGCTGTTCGAGGACATGAACCGCCTCTTTGGTGAGAACGTCTACTACTTCGCCACGACCTACACCCTGTGGGGCATCATCGCTGGTGACTATGTACAAGACATTGCACCATTGCCCCTGCCTGACGGTGGCGATACCTTCCCTGTCATCTCTGGGTCGCATGCCGTGACCCAGATGTGGTGCCTCGAAGGGGAGTGCGAGTAGCTACCCACCTCGTGGGTCACAACTGAACACAGCAATGCCACGGGAGGGGAGCCAACTTGGCACCCCTCCCGCCCATTTCACCCGGCTAGATTCGTGGGGCCGGTGAGATCTTGATGGAACACTATGAACATCAAGGGGTGCGGGCTGGTCGGGTGCTTCGCAGCTGATCGATAGTGGTAGGCAAGAGGACTATGTGCAGGAGTAAACCATGCTCGACTTCCGACTGAGCGCTGAGCTCGAAGCTCTCCGCCATCGAGCGGCCAAGGTGGCGGCCGCGGGCGTTGCCGAATTCGGTCGTCACAGTGACAGCTGGATCAACGGCTACTCCAAGGAGTTCGCCCAGGTCATGGCGACCGAGGGATGGATCGGGATGGGGTGGCCGACCGAGCACGGGGGCCACGACCGGCCCCCCATCGAGCGGGTCATCGTTGCCGAAGAAATGATCAGTGCCGGTGCTCCCATTGCTTCCATGTGGTTCGCTGATCGGCAAATGGGTCCATCCATCATCGCCCACGGGACCGCCGATCAGCAGGCCGAGTACCTACCCAAGATGCTGTCGGGAGACACGACCTGGTGTATCGGGATGAGCGAGCCCGACGCCGGATCCGATCTGGCCTCGCTCAAGACCCTGGCTGTTCGTGAGGGCGATGAGTTCGTCATCAACGGGCAGAAGATCTGGACCAGCTTCGGGGCCGTGGCCGACTACTGCTACCTGATCTGTCGAACCACCACCGAAGGCCCACCCCACAAGGGGATCTCTGAGGTGGTGGTCCCGATGGACACCCCGGGGATCGAGGTCCGGCCCATCACCGACATGACGACAAACCGCCACTTCTGTGAGGTCTACTTCACTGATGTTCGGGTCCCGGTGGAGAACCTGGTCGGTACCGAAGGTGATGCCTTCGCCCAAACCATGCGCCAGCTGGAGCATGAGCGAGGCGGGATCGACCGTCTGGTGTCGAACAAGGCGCTCTACGAACAGGCCAAGGAGCAAGCCGATCTCTCTGACCCAGTTGTTCGCCAGGAGGTAGCAGCACTGGAGACCGACTACCGGGTTGGTCGGCTCCTGGTCTATCGCGAGGTTCTGAAGCAGGCTCCGAAGGGGTTCAGCGCTGCCACCAAGTGCTTCTGCACCGAGCACGAGTGGAGGGTGGCCCAGTTCGTGGCCAAGACAATGGGTCCCGACGCAATGCTCTTCAATGACGTTACCCACGGCCTCCTCTACGCTCCCGGCTACACGATCATGGGCGGCACCTCGAACGTGATGCGCAACATCCTGGGTGAGCGTGTGCTGGGGCTGCCCCGGGAGCCCCGAGCCAAGACAGCCTGAGCAGCTGCCGACCTACCCCTTCTGCGAAGGCACCGAGTCGACCACGGTCGTCGCCGATGCCTTGTCGACCGGTGCCCGGTTGGAGGTTGGTGGAAGGCCGGAGACCGGAGCCCGGTTCGGGACCGGCCTCCCATTCGGAGCTGGAGCCACAGGTGCCGGTGGTGAGGGGGGAGGAGGTACCGGTGGTGAGGGGGGAGGAGGTACCGGTGGAACAGGTGGCGGTGCTGGCGGGGGCAGATCGCTCAAGGGGACCGTCCCGGCAGGGGGATCTGCTCGGTTGGCCGACAGTTGGGCCAGATGGGTAGCCAGGTGGGTGAGGTGGACAGGGACCGTGCTGTCGATGGCCTCGGCCATGGCGATGGCCTGATCGGTGGTGGTGATGGCCTCATCGAGCACCTGCTTCTCATCGGTAACGGCGAAGAGCCGAGTCAGGTGGTTGGCCAAAGCGTTCAACCGGCCGGGAAGCTCGCGGGCGCCAGCAGGTGTGGCCGCCACGGCACGTCTGGCGGCGGCGATCGCTTCCTCGAGTATCACTCGTTCCTCACTCAGGCCATAGAGGAGGACAAGGTAGCTGGCCAGGCTGTTCAATCGGGCCGCCAGCTCAACCGCATTTGGCGGAGTCAGTTCGGCGGCCCGGCGGGCGTTGACGACCGCCTCCTGAAGCATCGCTCGATCCTCGTCGATCCTGTACAACGCCCGCAACCGGTGGGCCAGATCCGATGAGTAGAGGCCAAGCCCTGGATGATCAGGTGGGGCGACGGCTACGGCCCGGCGAGCGGCAGCCGTGGCCTCCCTGAGGTCGGCCTCGTTGCCGTTCACGGCATAGAGCTGGCTTAGCTCGTTCGAGAAGTCACTGAGGCGGCCTGGGAGCGAGGGATCCGCTTCTTCAACCAGGCCGATGCTACGCCTGGTGATGGCTACGCTCTGTTCCAGCACGCCGAGATCCCGGCTCGCCGTGAACAGACGAACCAGTCGATTCAATACGGTGTCCAGGAACTCGAGCTGTGCTCCGTCAGCCCGCTGGCTCGCTTCGGCCGCACGTTGAAGGGTTGAGACTGCCTCATCGAGCACCACCTGATCGCCGGCCAAGGCAAACAAACGGATCAGGTGGTTGGCAAGATTACTGAGCCGGGTCGACAATTCGGGCCGACCTTCATCGGTGGTCGCGGCAGCCCGGCGGGCGACGAACACCGCTTCATCCAGGATCTCACGATCACTCCTGGCTCCGTAGTGTCTAGCCAACCGGTTGGCGAGATTGTTCAGGTAGCGAGGTAGGTCGGGGCTGGCGTCGTCGGTGAGAGCAACGGCCCGGCGAGCGTGGAAGACAGCATCCTCCAACAACTTGTTGCTTCCGTTTGCAGTATTGAGGCGGGCCATGAGGGTGGCCAGATTGCTGTGATAGCTGGCCTGCGCCTCGCTCTGCTCGGGGACTTCGATAGTCGCTAGTCGAGCCGCAGCCACGGCCTCGACCAGATGATTGGCATCATCTTCGATCGTGTGAAGGGCGCCCAACCAGGTGGCGAGCCCGTCTAGATGGAAAGACCGCTCATCGGTCCCTTCGGGCCAGGCGTCAGCTGCCAGCCTGGCCGTGGCAATGGCCTCGGTCACCAAGCCCGAGCCGCTGGCGTGCGAGGACAGATGGCGCTGGATTCGAGCCAGCAGATCCAGCCGGGCCGGAAGTTCAGGGCTGGCTTCGGGGGTCGAAGCCACGACCTGTCTGGCGGTTTCGCGAGCCTCGGCCAGCATCTGTTCGTCGTTGACCACCTCATAAAGTCCGATCAAGCGCTGAGCCAGGCCGTGGAGACAGGCCGTGCTCTCCGGACTCCCAGCTTCAGCCTGGAGGACCGCCAACCGGGCGGCGTCGACGGCCTCGGCCAGACGTCCCTGATCGGCGCTGCCTTGCTCATCTGCTGACCCGGCCCGGGCGAGATACGAGGCCAGGCGATGTTGATGGGCCGCCCGCTCGGTACTCCCCTCCGGGAGGATTTCGAGAGCCTGCCGGGTCAGGGCGAGAAGCTCCTCCGTCAAAGCCTGATCGTCGCCATCGGCCTGGGTCAGATCAAGATAGCCGACTAGTTCATAGAGGCGACGGGGAAGCTCAGAGGCTGTCGGCGGAGTGACATCGACAGCAAGTCTGGCCATGGTCACAGCCTCGTCGAGAACGGTACGATCCTCGCTGACCGCGTATAACCGACCCAGGTGAGCAGTCAGACCACTGAGGCCAGCGACCCGGCCCGCGTTGTCGGACGGGACTGTTTCGATGACAGACCGTGCCGTCGTTATGACCTCGTCGAGGGCAGCCGGTGTTGGATCCGAATCGAAGCGGCGTACGAGATGGCCAACCAGGTTCGTCAGGCAACGAAGACGAAGAGGGCCGTCCGGGAGAGTGGCCCCTACCGCCTTGTTAGCTACCTCAATGGCTTCATCCAATACCTCCGGCTCTCCACTGTCCTCGTGCAGTTGGGCCAGCCGCGTGGCGAGGTTGTCGAGATGCTCGGCCACGACAGGGCTATCGTCGGGTGCTACCTCAACTGCTCGCCGAGCCAACGTAACCGCGTCGTCCAGGGTCGACCGGAGACCATCAACCCGATGGAGTTCGGCCAATCTGGTGGCCAGGTTCGAGAGGTATGAGGCAAGCTCAGAACTGTCGTCGGAGACGACCTCGACCACTCGGCGCGCCACCTCGACCGCTTCCTGCAGATCTGCTTGGTTGTTCGTCATCTGGTGGCGATCAGCCAACAGATCAGCCAGGTTGTCGAGCCGGTCGGCCAACTGGGAGCTCCCCTCAACTGTCCCTTCGATGGCGGCGCGAGCGATCTCGATGGCCTCATCGATCACTTCGGCGTTGGGAGCAACTTCATTCAGATCAACGAGTCGGTTGCTGAGGTTCTCCAACCGGTCGGCCCGCTCCGGATCGTCGAGGGCAGTGCTGGCGATGGTGGCCCTGGCGTAGTGGACTGCCTCGTCGATGGCATCACGGCGACCCGTGACCCGGTGGATTTCGGCCAGCCGGTTCGACAGGTTCGTCATCCGGCGACCCAACAGGAGGCTGGACTCTGGGGTCGCAGCAACACAGCGACGGGCGATGTCGGCTGCTTCTACCAACAAAGCGGTGTCTCCGACAACGGCATAGTGATCGGCAAGGCGAGCCGACAACTTGCCCAAGCGGCTGGCTCGCGATGGATCTCCATCAAGGGTGGCTTCGGACGCGCCCCTGGCCGCAGCTACTGCCTCGACCAGAGTTCCTTCAACTCCATCGATACCGAATGTCCTGGCCAGCGCGTTCGCCAGATTGTCCAGGTGAGTCGGGCGTTCAGGACTAGACACCGGGGTGGCGTCCGCCGCCTCTCTGGCCACGAGGACCGCCTCGTCCAGAATCTCAGTCTGCCCGTTGACGGCGAATTGCTCGAGCAGCCTGATCGACAATCGATGGTGGCTGCCTGGTTCCTCGGGACTCGACGGACGAGTGAACTGGGCCGCTTGGCGGGCAGTCGAGACTGCCTCATCGAGCAGTGAGACCTCACCGTCGACGCTGTACAAGCGACTGAGTAGATCTGAGAGGACAGAGAAACTCAGGGCTCGTTCAGCCGGAGTGGATGCAGCGGTGGTTGCCCGCCGAGCCATATCGACGGCTTCAGCCAGCGACGACGGATCCTGGTATGTGATGTGGAGAGCCGCCAGGTTGACAGCCAGAGCATTGAGCCGCGCCGTGAGCTCGGGATCATCGTCCGGGGTCTGCTCGATGCTGCGCTGCTGTACGGAGATGGTCTCGGCCAGGACCTCACGCTTGGGATCAAGGAGGTTGCTTGCCTCGAGTGCCGAAACGAACCGGAGCAGCCGCTCACCGAGGTTGGGGTCGTCGGCGTTGTTGGCGATGGTCGAACGGTCGATGGTGAGAGCCTCATCAAGGGCCTCGTGCTTGCCGTCGGCCCGATAGAGGCTTACCAACTGGGTCGCAAGCTCATCAGCGGCAGCGACAGTAGCCGGTGTCCCCTTGGCTTCTTCGTGAGCCTTGCGCGCAGCCGAGACGGCCTCGTCGAGCTCGACTCCGTAGGCCCCAATCTCGGCCAACTCCACAATCCTGCTGATGACGGCCAGCATCTGCCCGATTGGAGGCAATGGCTCACCCGGTGGGGAGGCCAGGCCCGCTCGGAGCCGTCCTAGTGCGGTGTCCCTCAGCTCACGGCTGCCATCGACGGTCGCTAGTTTGGCCAACCCCTCACCCACCGCGTCCAGGTGCTGTTGCCACCGATCGTCGCTCAACACGGTCAAATTGATGGCCCGACCCAGAGCACCGATGGCGTCATCGAGTAGTTGTCGAATCCGATCCCGGTCGTACTGGCGGCACAGAACGGACCCGAGATCGACCAAGCGGGTAGCCAGACTTGGACTGGTGGGCCAGGTCGCATCGACCACCTCTCGACTAGCCCAAACGGCCTCGTCGAGCAGGGTCTTGGCTTCGTCGGCTGAGCTCGTCCTCGAGCTCAGATCAGCGAGACGGATAGCCAGGTGGTAGAGACGATCGGCATAGTCGGGGTGCTGGCGAGTGGTGCCCTCGATGGTTTGGCGGGCTTCGACGACAACAAGGCGCAAGGCGTCGAGGTCGTCGACTATGAGGTAGCGGCGGTCGAGAAGCAAGGCACGACGGGAGCGTCGTTCCGAGACCTCGGGACCAGGAGACATCTCGATCACGGCCAGCCCTGCGACCTCTATGGCCTCATCCAGCAGGGAGCTGTCTCCGGTCAGCTCATGAAGCTCAGCCAGCCGTCGGGCCAACCCATCGAATCGATCAGGACGGTCATCGTGGCCTTTGGGAGTCATGGCCACGGCCTGACGCCAGACAGCAACCGCTTCCTGGAGCGAAGCCGGTCGCCGTTCGAGGTCGTACTCCTGACCAAGTCTGGTTGCCAATTCAGCCTGGCGATCTCCGAGACCGGGTCCGTCATCACCCGATGTGGCCTGAATCGCTCGACGACAGGTAACGATGGCATCGGTCAGGACGGCCTGATCGGAGGTCGCGGCATAGCGGTCACCAAGGTGAGCGGCCAAGTTGGCCAGCAGAGCTGGCAGTTCGGGGCCGTGGGCTGGCGCCGCCGACACCGCTTGACGGGCAGTGGCGATGGCCTCGGTCAGATGGGCTTGGTCACCGTCGGCCTGGTAGAGATCGACCAGACGATTGGCCAAATTGTTCAGCCGGCCGGAAAGCTCGGGGCTCAACTTGGGAGTACCAGTGACCGCCGATCGGGACTCTTGGATGGCGTCATCGAGAGCCCAACGCTCACCGAACACGTGATAGTGATGGGCCAGACGACCAGCCAGCACGTTCATACGACCTGACAGTCGAGGCCCAATGAGGGGTGAGACCTCAACCGCACGTCGGCTGACGGCGATCGATTCATCTAGGTGGCTCCGATCGCCGCTGATGTCGAACCAGTCGGTGTACAACCCACCCAGGGCCAGAAGGGAGTCAGCCATCTCCTCGGTTCCCGGCGGGTTCATCTCGACTGCGGCCTTGGCAACATCCAGCGCCGCCTGCATCCAGCTTTCGTCCCCTGACCGGGTGAAGAGGGCTGACCCGAGGCTCATCAACCCGTCCCATACGCTTGGCATGAGGGCGGCGGCGTAGCCTCCGGCGACCAGGCTCGAGCTGTGCTCGACAATGAAACGGCCAGCGCGATCGATGTCGTCTTCACTCGGGTCTGGCGCCGACATGAGCCGATCCAGGTTGGCCAGATCGGCTAGCCACTGCTGAGTATCGAGATCATGGCTGCCGACCAGGAGCGCCACCCGACTGGCAAGACGATCGGCTAGGGCGTCATTACCCTTGGTCTCGGCCGACAGGGCTCGGGCCATGAGCATTCCGACAACCTCGATGCGAGACAGGGAGCGATTCACTCCTAACAAGAAGGCGGCATGCCCATCGTCGGGGGCGGCAACAAACTCGCGAATCACGCTCACCGTGGCCGCCACCGAGCCGCCCGGTTGTGTGGACTGATCTATCTGACCTGTATGAACAGGCGTTTCTTGTCTCAAGATCGCCCCTCTGGTGTCGACAGCCCCGACTAGAGGCCGATGACGGACTCACACCCGCCTGGGAAGCCACCCATGGCTGTCAACCTAGCAGCGAGGATAAACCACCTTGTAGCGGAATTGGCCAGCCGGACTCAGGTTGCGCACCCATACCGTCGTGATCCATGGTTTCCCATGGACGAACGCCGACAGCCGACTGCGACGCCGGGAGCCAAGATGGCCTACCTCATCAAGCGCCGAGCGACCACTAGTCGCGAGGAGCTGATCGCCCACTGGTTCGCCAATCACATGCCAGCTGTGGTGGCCGGCCAGGTAGCCCAGGCGGAAAAAGGGAAATCACATGCCACCCGCTACATCGCTACCGTCTACAGCCCGAACAGCCATGGGGCCCAACCCTGGGATGGGATGGCCCAACTCTGGTGGGACCGAACCTTGCCCATGCCCGACCAGCCCCACGGCACGAACCCAACCGACAGTTTCCAGGAGCGCGCCGAGCCCTACATCCCATGGGCTACCCGGGAATATGTGATCATGGACCCCTCATCCCGCTTGCCGGTCGACCCGCTGACGCTCAATCCCCCGTTTCCTTGCACCCGGTCGGGCTTTCATAAGGTGAGTTTCCTGGTCACAGCCAAGCGGGGGACCGACTTCAACGCCCTCTATGACCACTGGTTGGCGGTCCATGTCCCCAATGTGCGCTCGACACTCACCGAGGTTGGTGGATTCGGCTATGTGGTCGGCCACTCCCTCGAGCCAGAGACAGCGGCCTACGCCGGGATGGCTGAGCTCTACTTCCCCGACGAAGCTGGCTGGGCTGAGTTCAAGGCGACCATCCGTCCCGACGGTCTTGAACAATGGGTCGAACCAGGCCAGATAGTGGTACTCCCTTCGGGGACGGAGATGATCGGCATCCCCTAGGTTCTTGGGGCCGGCAACCTGTGATTCTGTGTCGAGTCTTCTTGCCTGGGCTGTCCACTGGGTGCGGCCGAGCTGATCGGGCACCGGTTCGCCCGGCCCGAGGCAGCCGGCAACGCCGATGATCTGGCGGGCCTGGCCCTCGATACCGCGAAGTGACCGTTCGCGAGCGGGTACGCCACAGGGCCGAGGAAGGAGGCGCTCTGATCCCTGGCGCCACCCGGGAGCCGGTCGACGGGCCGCGATACCGTCGAGTCATGATCCCCGATGAGCACCACTACCTCAGCTAGCTCATGGGTGCTCGTATAGTGTCCGACGCGGAGTTGGAGACATTGGGCGTTGAGATCGTGGAGCGTTTCGGATCCGGGATCCGGGGACTGCTCGTTCCGGCTGCAACCATGCTGAACTACCAGCAGCTGGTTGCCGAGAGACTCGAATGTGGGTACTGGAACAACCTTGTCAGGCCTAGACAAATTCTCTTCACTTACAAGCTGGCCGACGGCACCGTAAAGGCGCTCACGCTCTCACCGAGGAACGGCGAGGAGATAGCCCGCTTGTGCTCCCAGCTGAACGGCGATCCCCTCGAGAAGACACGCGACTTGCCGAGCTACCTGGTCCGAGATTCGGCCCAGGTCATACCCCGATGAGGGTCTGGCTCTCGGGGGAGCCCGAGTACATGCTCGCCAACCACATTGCGCTGGATGGCGAAAGTCCCACCGCCGATGGTCAGGGCGGAGGAGAACAGGAAACCGTAATACCAGACGGCGTCCGCATTGGGGAAAGGGCTCCCGGGGCCAACGGGGAGGTCGACATCGGTTGACGGGATCGAGCGTGTCTCCGGGACCGGACCGTCGGGGCCAGCGCTGGCCAGCATGCCCTCGGCTCCCATGAGCGATGGAATGCAACGCATCACGTCTTGGCCATGATGATCGGCCTTGATCTTCAGCACCGAGGCCTCGGGCCCCGGGGTCTCGCCGTTGAGGCGGGAACTGAGGGCACGATTCTGGAGATGGCCAAGGACCTCACCGTTGAGATAGCCATCGATCAGCTGTTGACGCAGAAGAGGATCATTCGCCGCTTCGGTCCCGCCCATCAGATCGACCAGGTCCTCGGCTGAGGGACCCCCACCCCACAGCAACCCACCCGACGACAAGCTGACCCTCTCGTTGGCCAGGGTGGCCCGTGCCAGGCGCCAACCGTCACCTTCCTCGCCCAGACGGTTCGCCACTGGCAGCCGCACGTCGTCGAAGAACACCTGATTGAACGAGTAGGCGTGGGCCATATCGATGATGGGGGTCATGGTGATTCCGGGGCTGTCGATCGGTAGCAGGAAGTAGCTGATGCCCTTGTGCTTGGTCACCTCGGTATCGGTGCGAGCAATCAGGATCCCCATCTTCGAGTGGTGAGCACCCGACGACCAGATCTTGGAGCCGTTGATCACGTACTCGTCACCATCGAGGACGGCCCTGGTAGCCAGATTGGCCAGATCGGATCCGGCATCGGGCTCGCTGAAGAGCTGACACCAGATCTCGTCCCCGCTGAGGATGGGAGGGAGATAGCGCTGTTGCTGCTCCGGGGTGCCGGCCATCAGGATCGTCGGTGCGGCCCAACCGATACCAATCGGATTCGAAGGGAGGGTTACCCCCGCCGCCTCGAGCTCTTGGGCGATGATCAGCTGATGAATCCCGTCCGCTTCCAGGCCCCAGGGAGCCGGCCAGTGGGGGACCACGTAGCCTGCCCCTGCCAGCTGCCGGCCGGTTGGGTTGGGATTGGCTCTCAACCAGGCCCTGATGTCCAGTCGGCGCTGGTCATCATCATCTGGGAGGTCAAAGTCCATGTTCGTCCTAGCTTCCCGATTGATCCCTTCGAGCCCTGACCGTAGCGCAGCCGCCTGCCTGGCGGGGCATCGTCAGGACGGGCTACGTCGTGCAAAAAGGGCCAATGGCTCAGTCAAAGACGGCCAGGACCTCTTCCTCGAATCGCTGGAACTCTGTTGGGTTGTTTGGTAATCGGCCGAACATCACCTCGTCGACTCCGACCTCAGCCAGCTCACCCAGGCGGTCGACGATGTAGGTGGCGGCCCCGGCCACCGTATTGGGCCCGATGGCAGTGATGAAGCGATCAGCCCTGTCCTGGTCATCGGTCAGCATGGTCGGTACCAGGGCTGTGCGCCGGATCTCGGCCGGGTCTCGGTCCACCTGCTCACAGTGCCGCTCCAACACCGCCGCCTTGTGGGTGACCAACTCGACCGACATCCCCTTGCCGGCGAACCCGTCGACGTTGAGGACGTCACCGTAAAGGGCCAGGGTTCGCAAGGTTCGCTGTTCGCCGGTACCTCCGATCATGATCGGAATGGCCCGACCCCCGAAACCGCCTGGGGAAAGGGGTGCAGCATCAAGGGTGTAGTAATGGCCGTCGTAGTCAATGGGCCCATTGGCCGTGAACAAGGCTCGCAGGAGGCAGGCCGCTTCCTCCAACCGATCGGAGCGCTCCTTCATCGAGGGAAAGTCCCACCCGTAGGCTTCGTGCTCTCGTTTGAACCAACCGGCCCCGATACCGAGGGTGAAGCGACCGTGGGAGATGTGGTCGATGGTGCCCGCCATCTTGGCTACCAGCCCCGGACTGCGGTAGGTGTTTCCCAGGACCAGGTGGCCAAGTTCGAGCCGTTCGGTCATGGCGGCGGCGGCGGCAATGAGGGAGTAGCCCTCATAGGCAGTGAGGGACTCATCAGAGCGGGGGGCGAGAGGAGGGACGAAGTGGTCGGCGTGATACAGGCCGTGCCAACGTCCGGCCTCCATCGCCTCGACGACCGCTCGGATGTCGTCCCAGTCGGTTCGGTAGCAGCTCACCTGGGCACTGAACTTCATCGGTTCCCCCTCGATTCGGTCGTTCCAGCCGAACGTAGTCCAACCAGGCCGGGTCGGAAATCAGGGGATCATTCTTGAGCGGTGCGAGGGGTGGACCTAGCTTCGACCCATGACCAGACTGCCCTTCATCACGTCCGAGGATCTGACCCCCGATCAGCAGGCCGTCTGGGATTGTGTGACCAATGGGCGCCGCGGGCCAGCCTCTCGCCTCATCAACGACGAAGGGGGCCTGGTTGGCCCCTTCAACGCCCCTCTTCATGCTGCAGCCTCCGGTCGCAGGATCGTGGAGCTCGGCCAGAACCTCCGCTTCGAGACCGAGATCGACAATCGGCTACTAGAGCTTGCGGTTTGCATGGTCGGGGCCCACTGGCGCTCCAACTTCGAGTGGATGGCTCACAGTCGTCTGGCCATCGAGGCCGGCATCACCCCCGAGGCCGTGGCCGCCATCGAGGTCGGCGATGAGCCTTCACTCGACCGAGACGACGAGAGAGCCGTATACGCCCTGACCAACTCGCTATTGACGACGGGCCGCGCCTCCGACGACCTCTATGTTGCGGCCCAAGGCCATTTGGGGGACCAGGGCATGGTGGAGCTGGTCCAGTTGATCGGCTACTACTGCCTGATCTCTCTGACCTTGAATACGTTCCAGATCGAACTGCCGGCCGGCAATGACCCAGTCTGGCCCTACTAGGTACCCACCGAACACCAGGACCGAAATGGACCATGATCTCTCCACCACCAATCAGCTGGAGATGGGTTGCCCGATGGGAGTCAACTACGGTGAGCCCGGACCGACGAAGCCCCACAGGAGCCAGGCCATGACCTCTTTTTCCATCGAGCCGGTCGCAGGAGCCTTGGGGGCCGAGATCGGGGAGCTGGATCTCTCAGCCCCTCTCCATGATGAGACGGTGGCCGAACTGAGGGCGGCACTCAATCAGAACCATGTCCTGTTCCTTCGCCAGCAGAGCTTGATCCCGGTCGAGCAGATCGCCTTCGGCCGGCGTTTTGGCTCACTCAGGGAGCCAGGTTCGGTCGCGATGTGGGACAACCGAAGCGTCCAGCACTACGCACTGCACGATTACAAGGGTGAGCGTCGTCATGTGCGTCGCATCACGATCGAGGGCGACCGCCCGGCTTGAGCGACCAGACTGGATACGAGCCGGCTGAGCAAGACGAACCAGCCGAGCTGGTCGAGCTTCTCGGGCGCTGGCCGGTCAGAAACCTCCTGATCAGCCGGGCCTGCTCCTCATCGGGGGCAGTGACCCTGGCCATCGCCATGGGTGTCTTCGTCTTCGATATCACTGGACGCGAGGTCGATATCGGCTTCGTCGGACTGGCCGAGTTCTTGCCCACATTCCTTCTCGTCTTGTGGGCCGGCTCGCTGGCTGATCGAGTCGACCGGCGCAAGATGGCAGCCGTAGCCTACGGAGCCGAGGCCGTGATCGCCTTCGTCATCGCCTGGTACTCGACGACAGACCCAACCGCGGTCTGGCCCCTCCTCACCCTGACCGCGGCCTACGGAGCGGCCCGCGGCTTTGCCAACCCACCGTCGCGGGCGCTGCCGGCGAACGTGGTGTCACGCCGAGATCTGCCTCGACTCATCCCCGCCCTATCGACGGTATGGCAACTGGCAACCGTGTTCGCCCCGCTCATAGTGGGGGTCCTCTATGGGGTCAGCCCAGCGTGGACCTTTGTCGCCATCGGCATCCTCGACGCGATTGCCGCCATCACGATTGTGCGGGTCGATCTCCACTCGGCCCAGGAACGGATCCAAGGTCGACCTTCGATCAGCGACGCCCTCCAAGGCCTGAGATTGGTGGGCCGGACGCCACTATTGCTAGCTGCTATCGGGCTCGATCTCTTCGCCGTCCTCCTCGGCGGGGTCGTGGCCCTTGCGCCCCCGATCGCCGAGCAACTGTTGGGAGCCAACGACTCCGCCCCGTTCTGGATGCGCTCGGCCGGTGGGCTGGGAGCGGCCGTGACCGCAGCCCTACTGGCCCGAAAACCCATCGAACGTAATGTCGGCCGGGTCCTGCTCCAAGCCGTTGCCGTGTTCGGCTTGCTCACCATCGGGATCGCCATCAGCCGGAACCTGTTCATGACGTTGGCCCTGTTCGCCCTGCTGGCCGCGGCTGACATGGTGAGCGTGTTCATCCGGGCCACCATTGTCCCCCTGGCCACCCCGGATTCTCTACGGGGACGAGTTCTGGCCGTCGAGGCAGTATTCATCGGAGCCTCCAATGAGCTCGGTGCCTTCGAGTCGGGAGTGACAGCGGAGTTGTTCGGGCTCGTTCCCGCCATTGTGGTCTCGGGTATCGCCACCATCGCCGTTGTCGGCCTATTCGCTCTGTTCGTGCCCGATTTGCGTCGTCTCGACAGGTTCGCCGAGATCGACGCTGCGTTGACGACCGAGCGAAACTAGGCTCACCCTCATGTCGATTCAAGGCGAGTACGGGCCAAGCACATGGGACTGGGTCAATGACCAGGTCGAGGAGTATGAGGGGTCGGCCGGAGCCAAGGGCAACACCTTGCGCGATACCGGACTTCCGATCATCGTGATGACAACTGTTGGCCACAAGAGCGGGAAGGTCCGCAAGGTGCCACTGATGAGGGTGGAACACGAGGGTGAGTACGCCATCGTGGCCTCCAAGGGTGGTGCCCCTGAGCATCCGGGCTGGTATCACAACCTGATGGCCGATCCGAATGTCATGATCCAGGACGGCCCTGAACCCTTCGACGCCGTCGTCCGTCTCATTTCTGGCGCCGAGAGGGAGCAATGGTGGGAGCGCTCGGTTGCTGCCTTCTCCCCCTACGCCGACTACAAGGTGAAAGCAGCTGAGGTGGATCGGGTGATTCCGGTCTTCATCGCCAGTCCCGCCAGCTGAGCTATCCGATCACCGACAGGAGACCGAAGGCATGGCCTCAACCACCGATTTTGATCCCGTGACCTTCCTCGCCTCGGCCCGGACCAAAGCAAGCAAGGGTCTGGGCCGACCCGGCGACTGGCTGAGCGCGGCCCAGAGGGTCGATGCATGGACCCAAGCCCGTGATGCTTCGACCAATGAGCTGGACCAAGCCCGTCGAGAGGCCATCAGCCCCTTTGCCGTCGCCGGTGAGCACCCGGCAACCCCTCACTTGTCAGCGACTGCCGTCGACCTGGTTCATCGGCTGGCCACCGATTCGGGGCGCTTGTCGCCGTCGTGGGCCGAGACAGCCATCGCCGAGCTCGGGGAGGAGACCTACACCGAGCTGGTTGGCGTCGTAGCCATCGCCACCATTGTCGACACCTTTGACCGGGTCATCGGCGATGGGCTTCGGACCCTACCCGAACCAGAGCCCGGGGATCCGAACCGTGTCCGTCCCGAGGGGGTCGGCGATGTCGGTGCATGGGTCTCTCAGAGTCTCGAGAAGGGAGCGGCCAATGTCAGTCGCACCCTCACCCTGGTCCCCGAGACCAATTCGGTATGGCGTCCCCTGGTCGACAGCCACTACTCGCGGGGCGCCCAGTTCCTCGATCTCCAGTGGGATCGCCATCTGAGCCGACCCCAGGTCGAGCTGACGGCGGCTCGGACCACAGCCCTGAACGAGTGTTTCTATTGAACTTCGTCACATGTGACGCTGCTCCGTGCGAGCGGCGATGAGGCAGGACTGACCGTCGATCTCGGTGCCGTCCTCGATCCATCGACGGTGACCGACGTCGGGGTCCCGGCCAGTGCTGAGCTGCTGGCCCTGACCAATGCCGCTCACCTCGATCCTGACACCCTCGGGGAAGCCAGGCATGCATTGGAGGCCGTCGTTGGCGGCGACGGGCTAGCCGAGGCAGTCGCCACCATCGCCGTGTTCAACGGGCTGGTGAGGGTGGCGGACGGAACCGGTATCCAGCTCGATGCCGGTGTGCTGGCCGACTCAGCAGACTTCCGGGCTGACCATGGGGTCGACGACTTCGCCGGTGCCGCCAATACCAAGACCGTGCCCGTTGGCGTCGATCGATCCTCGGTACGCGATCTCTTTGCCTGAGCTGCGGGGACCTTGGCCCTGCCCTCCCCCTATCGAACCCATCCCGGAGCGACCTGGTGATGACCCGACAGAACAAGGATCTGTCCGACGACGAGTTCGCCCAGCTGCAAACAGCGGTGGCCTCAGTCTTCGACCCTGAGGTCCCGGCCTTGACCATCGACGATCTCGGAATCCTTCGCACCGTAGAACGCCGCAATCACACAATCCTGGTGACCATAACCCCCACCTACTCGGGCTGTCCCGCGTTGCACCTCATCGAGCAACAGATCCAGCAGATCCTCGATCATGCTGGGGTCGACAGCGAAGTCAGGACCCAGCTGAAGCCGGAATGGACCACGGTATGGATGTCGGATGAGGGGCGAGTCAAGCTCACCGCGGTTGGCATCGCCCCGCCCCAACGATCGCTGAACAGTGACGGGGGAGTGGTGGTCATCATCAAGCGGCCAGTCGGTTGCCCCCGCTGCGGCTCGAAGCGAACAGAAGTGGTCAGCAACCTCGGTTCGACGGCGTGCCAGGCCTCTTATCGGTGCCTCCAGTGTCTTGAACCATTCGACTACTTCAAGGAGTTGTGAGGAGCCGGCCAGTCGGGAAGGGGTCAGGCCGTGCCCCGCAGGGCGGCGATTGGTTCGGTCTTGGCTGCCTTCCACGCCGGGTAGGTCCCGGCCAGGAGACCGATGACAGCACCGAGGACGGGGGCGGCCAGCGGGAGCCAGGGATCGAGGACGGGGGTCCATTGGCGGGTGGCCGAGATGACAACAACGGTAAGGATGCCTACGCTTGTTCCCAATAGGCCGGCCAGGGCTCCAAGGGCGACCGACTCGGATAGGAACTGGACGGCGATATGGGCACGGCGTGCTCCGAGGGCTCGACGCAACCCGATCTCACCGGTGCGCTCCAACACTGAGACAAGGGTGACATTGGCGATCCCGATGGCGCCAACCAGTAGCGAGACCCCGCCCAGGATCAAGAAGAGCGAGTTGACATCGGACTCGACGCTGGAGCGGACCCTGGTCGGAGAGGGCGGAGTAGCCACCCTCAGTCGTTCCGGACTGTCGGGGGCGAGGGCAACTGGGGCCTGAGCTGCGATCAGCTCTGCCGCCCCGATCTCGACTTCGATCTGAACCTCTTCCACTCCTTGTAGCCCGAATCGCTCCTGGGCGACTGACTGGGGAATGATGATGGCGCTCAGCAGCTCAGGTTGACGAGCGGTGTCGGCCAGGATGCCGATGACGGCCAGAGCCTCGTCGCCGATGAAGATCGTCGGCGTGTTGTCGACCCTGGTCACATTGAGTCGCTGGGCTGCCGCCGGTCCGAGTACGGCAACCGGATCGCTGCGGTCATCGTGACCGAAGTCGAAGAACCTGCCAGTGAAGAGGCGAGCCCTCGATGAAGAGAACAGGCCAGGACTGGCGGCGATGACAGGAATCTGGAACTCGGTCTGGCCCAGAGGGTCGATGACGGGTACCGATCGGGCCAGGCGATCACCAACCCCAACGTCGGACTTGGCCCCCGCCGCCGTCACCCCGTTGAGGCGGGTCAGCCGACTCTCGGCGTCCCACGGGATCACGCTGACCTGATCGCGGTCACTGCCGAACCCGAGACTGAAGCCCCCACCGGTCTCGGGGGTGACGACGACCTCAGTGGCTTCCAGCTCATCAAAACGGGAGACGATCTGGTTGCCTGCCGTCTTGGCCAACCCCAGGGTGGCAACTAGGGCCGCCACCCCGAGTACGGTGCCCAGAGCTGTCAGCATCGTGCGAGCAGGGCGAGACGTCAGGGCCAACGTCATCTCGAACAACAAGTCGGCGGGGGCAAACGTCGAGCGAGGGGTGCGGTTGCCCGCAGGCTCCATTGCTTCAGGCCCAGGTTCGACGATCGGCGGCGGCAGGACCGTCATCGGCCTCTTCCTTCCGGCATGGGCACAGCCTGTGTCGGCCCCGGACCCTCCAGTCGGCCGTCTCGGATGCGGACGATCCGCTGGGCCCGGGCCGCCACCGAGGCATCGTGGGTGATGACCACCACCGTCAGACCGCGATGATGGAGCTCGTCGAACAGCTCCATGATCTGCTCACCAGTCCTGGTATCGAGATTCCCCGTCGGCTCGTCGGCCAAGACCAAGCGGGGCTCAGAGACCAGGGCCCGGGCAATGGCCACTCGCTGGCGCTCGCCTCCAGACAGGGTGGTTGGGTTACCCTCGACGCGGTGGCCAAGACCAACGCTTTCCAAGACCTGTCGGGCTCGGCGGCGACGATCGACCCTGCCTCCTTGGCGGTAGACGTCGGCCAACATCACGTTTTCGATGCTGGTGCGGTGGGCCAGCAGGTGGAAAGCCTGGAAGACGAACCCGATGTGTGAGGCCCGCAATCCGGCCCGTTGGGATTCCGACAGGGAATCGGTATCGATGCCATCGAGAAAGTAGGAGCCTTCGGTCGGCTGGTCGAGCAGGCCCAGGAGATGGAGCAGGGTTGACTTGCCTGAACCCGACGGACCGACCAAGGCCAGGTAGTCGCCCCGCTCGATTGTCAGATCGACACCCCCCAACGCCTTCACCGGCGGCGTCCCGGGGAACGTCCGGCCCAACCGGTCAAGGGCTACGACGGGGGGCGCGGTCATGGTTCGCTGTCGTCATCATCGGACTCATCATCACCAGAACCAGTCCCTCCCGGAAGGATGAGATCGCGGCCGACGACCACCCGATCCCCGGCCGCCAGCGGATCATCCAGGGGTTTGATCTCGACGAAGCCTTCGGCCCGGAGCCCGGTCGAGACCTCGACGAAGGTCGTCTGAGCCGGGGAGTGCTCGACCTCGACTCGGGCTGTGCCATCGGGTCCAGCCGAGAGGGCAGCGAGGGGTACCGCCATCACATCACCCCCACTGGTGCTGATGGGAATCGAGACGCGCAGGTTCACATTGACCGCGTCTTCTGGCACTTCACCAGTCGGCTCCAAGCGCATCACATAGCGATCAGCCGACAGCCCCCCGCCCCCTGGAGTGTCGGCAACAAAGGTGATGACGGCCTCGATCGACAGCCCGAGATCATCCTCTTCCAGTAATGCCTCGGTTCCCACCTCGACCAGGCGCCGATCAGCAGCCGAAAGGCCAGACTCGATGACGTTCTCTGAACCCGAGATTGTCATGACCGCACCTGTCGGGGTGTCACCGACCTCAGTCAACACTGTCTGAACCTGGCGGGGGAGGGCAGATAGGAACACCACTTCCCCCCGCGGGATCCAGGCACCAACCCGAGCTTGGGCTGCCGTCAGCTCGGAGCGAGCCGTGGCCAATGCGGATCGGGCATCGCTCAGGTTCGTCTGGAGGGCTTTGACCTCGGGCGGGTTCAGCCGCTCATCGCGGGCGGCTATGGCTTCGGCCAGGCTGACCTCAGCCGCTCGGCGGTTCAATTCCGGGGTCGCTTCGCTCAATCCAGCCCGAGCCAGCTCAGCTGTCCCTTCGGCCGTGACCAATGCCTCAGATGCGGCAGTGTCTGCGGCTTCCAATGCAGTGAGCTCAGCCGAGGTTGGCGGCTGGCCGGTGTCGGGGTGGGTGCCGGCTTTCGCTTGTTCCAACCGGGAAGCGGCACTGGAGGCTGCACTGGTAGCAGTGACCACCGCAGCATCGGCTTCGGCGATCTCGGTCTCCAAGGCCTTGGCGTCGTCCAGCCTGACCTCGGCTTGGGCTACGATCAGGTCGAGACGTTGACGCTCATGATCAGGGACAGCCACATTGGCCTCGTCGAGGGCGTCCTCGGCTTGGCCCACCAGGCTCTCTTGTGCTTTCACCCCGTCCTTGGCCGCCTGAAGGGCACTGAGGAGCGATTCGTCCTGTTCCGGGGGACTGTAGCCGGCATCGCGGTAGAGGTCGGCCACCGCAGCCGCTGTCTGGGGGCTATAGATATCGTCGACGGTGCCTGGGTCGTAGTCGAGCCTGACCAGGGCCTGTTCGAGCTGGCGCACATCGGGCCCCTCGAGGGAAGGGATGAAGTTCCGGAATGCCGGGAGCTGGCCCTGCAGGGCGATGACGGGCCGACCCGCCACTTCCAGCACAACGTCACCTTCGGTTACCAGATCGCCGGTCTCCTTCGGCAACTGGGTGATGACGGTGGAACCATCGACCACCGGAGCTTCCAGCTCAGTCTCATCGCTGGGCCGGATGGTGCCCCGGACCACGACGCTCTGAGACAAGGTCCGCAACTCCACCGGAACCGTGATCAACGACGGGGTCGGCGGCTCCTGTTCAGCCGCAATCTCCGCCGGTGACTTGATTCGCTGTCCACCAACCCATCCGACCACGGCTGAAAGCACCGCGATAACCGCCACCAGGGCCAGAACTACCCGCCTATCCATCCGGACCTACCTCCGCCGAGTCCACTCCGAGCCGATGCCGAGGCCGGCAACTGAGGCGCCACCCCAGTCTCGGCCAGCCTGAACCGTAGCCCACCGACCAGCCGCTACTCGGCCTCCGTCTTGTAGTCGGCGAGACGGTCGGCGTTGTCCTCCAGGAATTCCTGCTCGTATTCGACCCGGATCTCGTTGAACAGGTCACCTTGTTGGGCGAAGCCACCCCCACAGTCGAACACGACAACGGCCAACGTAATCTCCTCTTCCTGCAGGTCAGCCAGACGCCCCTTCATCTCAGGAGTCAGCTCCCGCGGTGCGCTGAAGATGGCCTCGAGCTCCGACTCATCGAGCTTGGAGAAGTCCTCCTCGGTCAAGTCCTCGCCCGGATACCCGAGTTCTTGATCGATGGCGCTCAGTTCAGATTCAAACTGTTCGTAGAGGCCCTCCATGTCCGAGAACTCGAGACCGCGGTCCGAAACGCAATCAGAGATCTCCTTCTCTGCTTCGACGATGCGAGGATCGGCCTGCATCCGCTCGTACATGGCATCCAGGTCCTCGCTGAAGTCCATATAGAAGCGATTCATGTTGTCTCCGGTATAACCCTCGCCCTCACAGCCGCCGGGTTCGAACGTGAAGTCCTCCATCTGCTCTTCGATCTCCTCCTCGCTGAGCGTCTCGTCGAAGGTGAAGGCATCCTGGTCACCATAGAGAGCCTCATAGTAGGCCTCCTGCTCGGCCTCACTCATGGCCTCGACAATGGCCTGGTTGGGGTCGTTGTGCTCCTGATCTCGGAAGCGTGAATCATCGAATCCGACCAGGTCAGGCCCTACTTCGGCTTGGGAGAAACGCTGGGTCGTTATACCGAAGCCGAACTTGGCCGTCCACTCCTTGGATCCGTACTCCAGATCACTGTCACCGTCGAAGAACATGAATTCTCCCGGATCGATGGGGATGTACTCAAACCCCTCCTCCTTCATGCATGCGGCGATGACCTCCTGGCGAGCCCGTTCCTGCTCTTCGAACGCAGCTTGAGCCGCAGCCTGGTCATCATCACCAAATCCAAACCCTGAGGGTTGGCCCAGGAATTCAGCTATGGGAGACTCTTGGGCCGCATCGGTGGTCTCAATAGTGTCACCACCACAGGCTGCACTGACGACGACCATCACGAGGATGACAGGGATGAACAGAACTTGCCTCATGTCGCCTACTTTCCCGAAAAGGGATAGAGCTTTCTCCCAAATAGATGGAACCGACGGTTTCCCGAACCGCGGCCTCATCTTTCTACCATCAAGTCAACCGAAAGGGGCCTCACCCTGAGCAGATCGAGGTCAGTCGATCAGATCTGTTTCGGGGTAGTAGCCCGACCAGGCAAACCAGAAGGTGTCGACATGTTCGATCGGCTCTAGCCGCTCTCCTTCAGCCGGTCCCTTGATGGCATTGCCGAGCACATCCCACTGGGATGAGGTCTCAGCGTCGATGAATCCGATCTCGGTTGGGGCGAAGATTCGTTCGGTGAAGAAGACCCCGGTGGCCCCAACTTCGACCCCAGCCGTGGCGTCGGCCGAGCTGAGGGCCGAGGCCGTCCCCGGAAGGAGCCAGACCACGGCCTGACGTCCCTCGATCTCGACCAGCAGTACCCGGTCTCGCTGGAGCCGATCCAATGAGACCGCGATCCGAGAGTCTCCTATCTGGATGCCAACTACCCGGTCCTTGGCTCCCGCTCGGGGGTCAACCTCACCGGTGAAGAACCCGGCCGGCGGCTTGTCACCCTGATCGTAGGTCCCATACGGATTCCGACCATAGGGCTGGGCCGGGTCGTGACGGGCCAGCACCCCCCCGTCGGGATGGCTATGGGCGAAGTCGGCAAACGAGACGGTGGCTACTGGCACCAGCTCCAGTTCCGTCCCGACCCGGTCCCCGATGACGGCCCGACCGTCGAAATGGGTCCAGAGGCTCTCGCTCTGACGGTCGTACATGACCAAGGCCGACTGATAGAGGGCACCCGAGGTCCCGAAGTCGAGGATCTCACCGTCGAGGGTGCGATCGAAGGCCACCCCCGAGTTACACAAGGGGCAATAGGTGACGGTCACCGCCCGGTCGCCGATCACATCATTGACGATCTCGTGCCAGATGAGGACCTGGATGGGGTAGGCCCTGGCCGACGTGCCCTCCACCAACACCAGCACCGGCTCGGTGCCTTCCAACCAGTCGACCTCGCTGACCGGCTCGAATCGAGGTTCGTCGATGGAAGCAATGGCATCGGGGGCCGGGCCACCGGACACGATCCGGTAGCGATCGACCAAGCTCTCGGGGAACCGCTCCTCGTCGAGGTGGCGAGGGGGGAGAGCCGATCGTGGGACGGGGCGGGGTGCGGCCGCCAATCGACGCAGGGCGCGCGTTTGAGCGTCCGGGTAGTCCTCGATGGAAGTCGTCGTTGCTTCTGGCTGACCACCGACCGAGCTGTTGGCCGCAGAGTCATCACCAGCCGAGCAAGCACTCACCACCAGCATCAAGCCGGCCAGTAGGGTCAGGGCACGGCTGCGGACCAGGCTCGAGGAAGGTGTTGTCGAGGCCGGCCTCATGTCTGACCCAAACCACCACAGGGCCTGTCCCATTCCGACCGCCCCGGCACCATTCAGCACCTGGAGAGGGAGGAAGGCACTCGTGTAGCGTGAGGCGATGAGCGGCTCACAATCACTCCCTGACGGCATCGTGGCGGTGGTGAAGGAGGACTGCCCGACTTGCGTGACAGTGGCTCCGGTCCTCGCCGATCTTGCGGGGCGGGTCCCGCTGACGGTGTACACCCAAGACAACCCGACGTTCCCTGCCGGCACCGACCCCATCGATGACTTCCCCCTGTCGATGTCGTGGCATCACAACATCGAGACCGTCCCTACCTTGCTCCGGGTGGAGGGCGGCTCCGAGCAGGATCGGATTGTTGGCTGGGATCGGGCGGCATGGTCGAACTTCGTCGGCCAGGACGAGTTGGCCCCAACCCAGACCGATTTCGCTCCCGGGTGCGGTTCCCGCTCGGTTGACCCCGACATGATCGATGAGTTGAACGTGCGCTATGGGGCCTCGATACTGGCCAGCAGGCGAATCGAGCTCGCCCGCCTGGAAGACGAAGCAGAGGCCATGTTCGGCCGGGGCTGGTCCGACGGGCTCCCCGTCATCGCCCCCACCGAGGCTCGGGTCATGGCCATGCTGGCCGGGACGACGCGCCACCCGGATGAGATCGTTGCCGTCGTTCCCCCCGCGCTGGTCGAGGTCACGGTTGAACAAGTCGCCATCAATGCCGTCCTGGCCGGCTGTCGTCCCGAGTACCTGCCGGTCGTACTGGCCGCCGTTGAGGGGGCCTGCACCGACCAGTTCAACATCCACGGCCTGCTCTGCACCCTCTGGTTCTCAGGACCGGTCCTGATCGTGAATGGGCCAATCCGCAATCGGATCGGGATGAACAGTGGCAAGAACGCTCTGGGTCAGGGCAATCGGGCCAACTCGACGATTGGTCGGGCCCTCCAGCTGGTGGTCCGCAATGTCGGTGGCGGCCGCCCCGGAGTCAATGGGATCGACCGCTCAGCCCTCGGTGCCCCGTCGAAGGTCGGCTGGTGCTTCGCCGAAGACGAGGAGCACCTACCGAACGGGTGGGATCCCCTCAGCGTCGAACGCGGCTTCGACCATGATCAGGACACCGTGACCCTGTTCGCCGGTCACGGTCCGATCGGAGCCATCGATCAGCTCTCGCGTACGCCCCAATCCCTCACCCGGTCTCTGGCCACTCAGCTGATGGCGATCGGTCACCACAAACTGCCGAACGAAGCCATGCTGGTCATGACTCCCGAGCATCAACGGGTATTCGCCGATGCCGGCTGGTCCAAGTCCGATTTTCGGACCGAGCTGGAGCCCCTCCTGATGCTCGACGGTGACCGGGCTCAACGGGGGGTGGATGGGATCGACGAGGGTCTACCCCCATCATTGGCCGGGCAGACCATCCCCAAATTCAGGCCCGGCTCACTGATGATCGTTCGAGCCGGCGGCAATGCCGGAGCGTTCTCCGCCATCCTCGGAGGCTGGATCGGGGGACCAAAAGGGAGCGAGCCGATCACGGTACCTATCGCCCCCTGACTAGGGCGGGAGTCAGATCGAGGGACGAAGCTCGGCGTAGCCAGGCCGCCAACGTGGTTCCTAGCGGTCGAGGCGGGGGTCGATAGCCAGGAGGAGGGCATCGGCGAAAAGGTTCACGACAGCCAGGATGACGGCGGTCACGAACAGGGCACCAACCACGGCAAGATCATCGCGTCGACCGATGGCGATCAGGACATAGTCACCGAAGCCGGGCATGGTGAAGACTCGCTCGATGATGACCATATTGCCCAGGAGCATGCCCGATTGGGCCGCGATGGCGGCTACTGCACTGGGGGCGGCGGGCCGCAGGGCGTGGGATCTAACGATCCGTCCCGGAGATATTCCCTTGGACCGAGCCAGCATCACGTGTTCCGACATGAGCTGCTGTAGCAGTTCAGAGCGGAGCAGGACCAGGTAGGTGGCAGCCGAAGTCAGAGCCAGGGTCAGCGACGGCAAGGTCATCGACTTGAAGTGGTCGACGACATCCCGGCCGATGGGAACATAGCGACCGGTTGGCAAGATCTTGACGCCCCACGACAAGCCGAACAGCTCCAGGTCGCCGACACCGAAGAAGTACATGAAGATCAGACCACTGACGAACATGGGCACGGCCAGACCGACCAGGCTCAAGGCTCGAAAACCGACGTCGACGGCCCGGCCCCGGAAGCGAGCACCCAGTGTGGCTCCCGGGATGGCGATCAGAAGAGCCAAGACCTGGCTGTAGGTCAGAAGCTGGAGGGAGATAGGGATCGTCCTGGCCAGCCCCTCACCCACCGTCTCCGAGTACTGGGTGTCACCCATCTCACCCCCCACCAGATCACCGATCCAGGCCACATAGCGCTCCATGGCGGGTACTACCCCGGCTGGTGTCTGGCGAGAGGCGTCGGGGTAGTTGTGAACCAGCAGCCAGACGATGGCCATGGCGACGAAGATCGATCCCCCGATTCGACCTAGCCGACGCATGAGATATTGGCGAGATCCTCCCGGCATGGCAGCTAGGACGACGGCCGCCACCCCTCCCAGTCCGATGAGCAGGGGCACACCACCGATCACGACGGCGCCCAAGGCGGCCAGAAGGCCTACGATCGTCACCACCATGATCCGGGACTGCACGGGCCAAGGGTGGTGGCCGCTCCCGGCCAATGCAAGCAGACAGCCTGGTTCTCTCCTCTCAGCGCTTCCAGGGGGGAAGGCGATCGCTGATCACATCTCGTGATTCGAGATCATCGAGCTGTGCATCGGTCAGGCCGAAGACCTCACCCAGCACCTCTCGGTTGTGCTCCCCTCTGAACCCGACAATGGGTACGGCCCCAGCCTCTGCCCGGCTGAAGCGCCACGGAGATTGGGGAACGGTCACTGGTCCGCTTCCTGGCTTGACCGGGACATCGATGAATGCTCCCCGGTCGCGAGCCCACTCGGTCTGGGCGATTTCGGCCCCGGTGCGAACATCGGCCACCAGGACGGTGGAAAATCCGACGGCCGCCTCCACCTCGGCCGCGGTATCGAACCCGCTGACCCAAGCTGCGATCTCGGCGTCGAGAGCACTCTTGTGTTCGAGCCGATCGGCCATGGTGGCGAATCGGGGGTCGGCCGCGAGGTCTGGCCGGTCCATGGCCCGGACGAGGAGTCGAAACGAGCCCTCAACGACGGGGTCAGCCGTGATTGTGACCCACCGTCCGGTCCCCAGCTGATAGCAGGGAGGCCAGTTGCTGCCAGCCCGAAACCCGTCGATGACCTCACTGTCGGGCCGCAGATTGGCCGCGGTCATATCGTTGGCGACCAGGGTGGCCTCGGCCATATCGATCTCGACCGCCTGGCCATGACCAGTCCGATCGCGCTGATGAACGGCGGCCAGCACGGCGGCAAGGGCGTGCAGCCCACCGTAGACATCGGACTGGGATACCGGATCGTTGATGGGGATTGTCTCCCGTCGCTTCGCGATGTCGGCCGTCAGTCCTGTCTCAGCCTGGATGGCGACGGCGAAGGCCCCCCGATGGGACCAGACGTTGTCGTGACCGTATCCGCTGACCGAGGCCAGGATGAGGCGCGGGTTGACCCCAGATAGAACCTCATAGCCGATCCCGAGGCGATCCATCACCCCGGGCCGGTAGTTCTCCAAGACGACATCGGCCTTCTCGACCATGGTCAAGAGGAGGTCACGACCCTCATCGGTGGTGAGGTCGATCGAGACACACCGCTTGCCGACATTGGCCTGGACGAAGTACACGGCCATCGAGTCCTGGCGGGGGCTGCTGCTTCGGGTCAGATCCCCATCCGGGGGTTCGACCTTGATGACGTCGGCCCCCAGGTCGCTCAACAGACGACCAGCGATTGGTCCGGCCAATGCTCGCGTCAAATCGAGAACGAGCAGATCAGAGAGGGGGCTGTCCATCCTCCGACGTTACTTCTGGAGCCCCGTTCGAGCGATGTGAGGGCGGGCTCAGGCTGAAACAATGGCCTCCAGGTCAATGACGGCGTTGGCCACCACCTCCCCGCGCTTGGCGTGAACCATGTGACCAGCATCAGCCACGATGGTCCGCTTCCTCACGTCGAGGTGCTTGTCGAACACATCAGCCGATGACAAGAAACGCTTGTCTCGTTCGCCGACGATCGTCATCACCGGCACCGCGATCTCGCCCAACCGATCCATGACCATGGCATCGACGTGCATCGAGATCTCCTCCATTCCTGGTGGGATATCAGCGTTGGCCGCCATCGAGCGGACCGAGTCGTTCCACTGCTCCAGGCTGCGCATGGACCGAAAGCCTGGGCCGGCCGCGACCAGAACGAGGCCAGCAACGGCTGCCGGATCGAGAATGGCCTGAGCCAACGATAGATACCCACCGAGGGAGTGACCGACGAGGATGGCGGGCTGGCCGGCCACCTCGATCATGCGGGACAGGTCGGCCAGGGCGAACGATCGGCCGTAGTTACCTGGCTCAGCCGCCTCGGAACGACCATGGCCTCGCAGATCCCACTGGAGGGCACGGACCCGACCATCGAGGTGCTCAACAGCCGACGACCACACCTCGCCGGTATTCAACCATCCGTGGGTGAACACCACCGGTGCCCCCTCGCCAGTCACCGTATACTCCAGCGCCACTGGGCTCGGGTCGAGGCCAATCTCCGATGAATGATCCGTCATCACTCAGCGTCCGGTGAAGGCAGCCAGCGCATCGTTGAACGTCTGGCTGGGACGCATGGCTGCCTCGGCCTGGGCCGTGTCGGGGAAGTAGTAGCCACCGATGTCCATGGGCGGGCCCTGGACCGAGTTGAGCTCATCGACGATGGCAGCCTCATTGTCCGCCAATTGGGACGCCAGGGTGGCGAAGCCGACCCGAAGCTCGGGGTCCTTGTCCTGGTTGGCCAAAGCCTGAGCCCAGTACAGGGTGAGGTAGAATTGGCTTCCGCGGTTGTCGAGCTCATGCACCTTCCGAGAAGGCGACTTGGCATTCTGCAACAGCTCAGCGGTTGCTGCGTCCAGGCTGTCGGCCAAGACCTGGGCCCTCTGATCACCAGTGACTTCGGCCAGGTGCTCGAAGGCGACGGCAAGAGCCAGGAACTCACCGAGAGAGTCCCAGCGAAGATGGTTCTCAGCGTTGAACTGCTGGACGTGCTTGGGAGCCGACCCCCCGGCCCCGGTCTCGAATAGGCCACCACCATTCATGAGGGGCACGATGGAGAGCATCTTGGCGCTGGTGCCCAGTTCCAGAATGGGGAACAGATCGGTGAGGTAGTCCCGGAGCACGTTACCGGTGACCGAGATGGTGTCTTGACCGGCCCGGATCCGACCGAGGGAGAACCGGGTGGCCTCTACTGGGGACATGATCTCCAGCTGGAGGCCGGTGGTGTCGTGGTCGGGGAGATACTCATTGATCTTGGCGATGAGCTGGGCGTCGTGGGCCCGATCGGCATCCAGCCAAAATACGGCGGGAGCGCCCATTGCTCGGGCTCGGCTGACAGCGAGGCGGACCCAGTCGCGAATGGCGGCGTCAGTGACGAGGCACATGCGCCAGATGTCACCTTGCTCGACAGGTTGGGCGAACATCTCGTTGCCGGCCCCGTCGAGAACCCTGACGATTCCGGCCTGCTCGATCTCGAAGGTCTTGTCGTGGGATCCGTACTCCTCGGCCTTCTGGGCCATCAGCCCCACATTGGGTACGGTGCCCATCGTGGTCGGATCGAAGGCTCCGTGGGCCTTGCAGTCGTCGATGGTGGCTTGGTACAGACCGGCGTAGCTCCCGTCGGGGATGACGGCCTTGGTGTCTTGTTCCTCACCGGCCGCGTTCCACATCTGGCCCGAGGTCCGGATCATGGCCGGCATGGAAGCGTCGACGATCACATCGCTGGGGACATGGAGGTTCGTAATACCGCGATCGGAATTGACCATGGCCAGATCCGGGCCGCTCTCATAGGCAGCCTGAATGTCTGCCTCGATCTCGGCCTTGGTTTCCGCCGGCAGCTCCTCGATGGCACTCAACAGGTTGCCGAAGCCATTGTTGACGTTGACGCCGAGCTCGTCGAACAACTCACCGTGCTTGGCGAAGACGGAGGCAAAGAAGACCCGGACGGCGTGACCGAAGATGATGGGGTCAGAGACCTTCATCATGGTCGCCTTGAGGTGGAGCGAGAACAGCACCCCTTGCTGTTTTGCCTCGGCCACCTCTGCTTCCAGGAATGAGCACAGGGCCTGGCGGCTCATGAAGGTGACGTCGATTACGTCGCCGGCTGTGACCGCGACCTCGGTCAACACGGTCTCCTCGCCGCCACCGTCGAGGACGATGCGAAGGGTGTCATCGGCGGCCATCGTGGTCGATTGCTCGTTGGAGCGGAAGTCGCCCTCGGTCATATGGCTGACATGGGTTGCCGACGAGGAGGTCCACTCACCCATGGGGTGAGGGTTGTTGCGGGCGTACTGCTTGACCGAGGCCGGAGCCCGACGGTCGGAGTTGCCCTCTCGCAGGACGGGGTTGACGGCGCTGCCCTTCACCCGGTCGTATCGGGCCTGGACGTCCTGCTCGTCAGCCGTCTGGGGCTCGTCGGGGTAGTCGGGGACGGCAAAGCCAGCGGCCTGGAGCTCGGTGATAGCAGCACGAATCTGGGGAATCGAGGCGCTGATGTTCGGCAACTTGATGATGTTGGCCTCAGGCCGCTTGGCCAGCTCACCCAGCTCACCCAGAGCATCGCCGATGCGCTGTTCCGGTTCCAGGTAGTCGCCGAAGTTGGCCAGGATTCGACCAGCAAGAGAGATGTCCCGCTTCTCGACCTCCACCCCACAAGCGCTGGCGAACGCCTCGATGATGGGGAGGAACGAGTAGGTGGCCAGGGCCGGGGCCTCGTCAGTGTGGGTATAGATGATCTTCGGTGTCGTATTCGGCATCGCTGATAACCCTACGTCAAGATCACCCGTTGGCAGCCAAGTCACATCCGTGTAGTTTGTCGCCGTGGCGAGGCTTCGGTTCTACTTTGGCACCATGGGTTCTGGAAAGAGCACACAGGCTCTCCAGATCCATCACAACCTGACGTCGAGGGGATTGGCCGTCATCCTCACAACCCAACTCGACCGGGAGGTCGGTCGGGTGTCGAGCCGGTTGGGGGTCACAGCAGAGGCCGAGGTGGTCAACCCCAGACTCGACCTTCTCGACCTGGCCATGGCGGCCAGCCAGCGCCACGGACTTGATGCCATGGTGTGTGACGAGGCCCAATTCTACGAGCCCTCTCAGATAGACCAGCTGGCCCAGATCGTCGACGACCTCAATGTCGACGTCTACGCCTTCGGCTTGTTGACCAGCTTCCAGGGCCAGCTGTTCGCCGGCACTCAGCGGCTGTTGGAGCTGTCAGATGAGCGCAATGAGATCCAGGTCGAGGCTCGCTGCTGGTGCGGCGAGCGTGCAACCCACAATGCCAGGCTGATCAACGGGACCCAGGTCTACTCCGGCGAGCTGATGGTAGTAGGCGACACCGCCACCGCCGCAGATGAGACCCAGCGCGAGGTCAGCTACGAGCTGATGTGCCGCCGCCACTGGCACACCGAGCTCCGAGCCAACCGCGGAGATCAGCTGAACCTCTTGGAGCAGTCGGCCTCAACCTTGGCCTGAGAGCCGGGGATTCACCGGGTCTATCCAGAGCTCCGCCACGATGACTCGACTCGCGGTCGAGGTGAAAAAAGTCAAGCAGGCGGTCCAATAGGCCGTTGGTTCGAACAACGATGCCCGACTTTCGCTTCATCCACTCTCCGATATTCGTGCTGTTCGCCGGCCTGGCGGCAGCCCTACTCGGCACGATCCTGGTCTATACAGGGGCGGAGGGCACCTCGGCTGAGTTGAGTCGCTCCGTCTCGGTCGGCGCCTTCACGGCCTGTGGAGCGGCCACCATGGCCACCTGGCAACGCTTCGCCTCTCGGAAAGCCTCTGAACGCCTCAACAAGGCGGCCCACGATGCCAAGCACGACTCCCTGACCGGGTTGGCCAACCGGACCGAGGTCTATCGGGCCCTCGATGAGTCTCTGATTCAGGCCAAGCGAGATGAGACCGTGTTCGGAGTCTTGTTCATGGATCTAGACCGGTTCAAGGTCATCAACGACTCGATGGGACATGATGCCGGCGACGAGTTGCTCAAGATCGTGGCCGACCGCCTTCGAGCCGCCACCCGCAGTTCCGACGTGGTCGCTCGCCTCGGCGGCGATGAGTTCGTCGTCATCTGCGGAGGTCTGACGAACGGGGAGTCGGTCGAAGCGGTAGCCCGCCAGGTGTTGAAGCGGTTGGGCGAGCCGGTGGCCTTGAACGGTCGACGCCAGACGATCTCGGCCAGCATCGGTATCGCCATCGCCGACAGCAGTGAAGGGCGTGACCCCGATGAGTTGATCCGAGACGCCGACGCCGCTATGTACAAGGCGAAACGGGACCGGATCGGCTACTGCGTATTCGACGACGCCCAACGATCCTTGCTCATCGACCGCCTTGACATCGAACGCGACCTGGGCCGGGCCATAGACGACAAACAACTCAGAGTCTTCTACCAACCGATCGTGGTTGCGGCTACGGGCGAGCTCTACGGCTTCGAGGCCCTCGTCCGTTGGGAGCACCCCGAGCGGGGCTTCATCAGCCCGGCCGAGTTCCTTCCCATCGCCGAGGATGCCCGCCTGATGGCCAACATCGGAGAGCTGGTACTCCGCGAAGCCTGCGCTCAGGCCGCCGTCTGGAACCACCTGTCCGAGCGGGCCTCAGGTCTTCGCATCTCCGTGAACCTGGCCGAACAGCAGCTGACCAACCCCGACCTCCCAGCCATAGTGGCCGAGATCCTTGGTTGGTCGGGATTGGGTGCCGACCAGCTCGTGCTCGAGATCACCGAGGACGTCATGGTCGAACACCTCGACGGGTTGACGACATTACGAAACCTCAGGAACCTCGGCCTCCACCTGGCCATCGACGACTTCGGTACCGGCCAATCATCGCTCAGCTACTTGAAGCAGTTCGACATGGCGTCGACGCTCAAGATCGATCGGTCCTTTGTCCGCGATATGAATGAAGGGGCCGCCGACCTGGCGATCATCGAGGCCATCGTGGCCATGGCCACAGCCCTCAATATGTCAGTCGTAGCTGAAGGGGTCGAGGACTACAACCAGGTCCGAGCGCTGTCGGCCCTGGGGGTCCAGCTCATGCAGGGCTTCCTGTTCGCCAGACCTCAACCGGCCGAGGCCGTTGGCGATCTCGACCACTGGCTGAGCCAGCAATCATCGCCTGGCTTGACCTCAACGGCAGTCGGCCAGGGCTTGACCCAGGGTCGGCTCCGTCTCCCCACAGTCACCAACTAGAACTCGTCGCCCCAGGAGCCCCCCACCTCGTCTTCAGCCGCCCCCTGATACTGAGGCAAGGGTTCACTCTCATCACGAGACGGAGCGGCGACAGGGGCAGAAGCCGGCCGCGGGGAACGTGACTCGGCTGGGGCCCGGGACTCCGCCGATGACGATGGGTCGGCCTCGTCGCCAGGACCATAGCCGTAGCACATCTGCACCCCGTCGACCTCAAAGGGCCGACCCAAAGATGCCACACGGAAGCTCGACCAATCGCCCGACTTCTTCAGCACATCGACCTTGCCCCCTTCGGCCAGGGCCTTCTCCAGGTCCTCAACCGGAGCCATGACCGCCCACTTGTCTGTCTTGGTCTTGCGAAACCGGGCCGGAATCTTCTCACTCATGACGTCGATTATGGCGCTCTGAGGGTCCTGTGGGTGAAACTACAGCCATGAATGATGCTGTCGAGATCGGACTGACCTCATCCGCCACCTACACCGTGACCGAGGACATGTCGCCGCCTCACCTTCCGAACAAGGTGCTTTCGACCCCCCATTTGATCCAGTTCATCGAGCAGACCTGCCTGCTGGCGGTTCAAGAGCACCTGGATGACAACCAGACCACGGTCGGCATCCATGTCTGTGTCAGCCACTCGGCCAGCGTCGATGCTGGCCAGGATGTCGAGGTGAATTGTGAGATCACCGAAATCGACCGCAAGCGTCTGGTGTTCGATACCAGGGTGACCTCCGCCGACGCTACGGTCTCCGAAGGCACCCACCAGCGCTTCGTCGTTGGCGGCTAGAGGGGCCTGTATGACCCATGAGCGCCCGAAGCGCGACTTGTCGGACCGGGTAGCCATCATCACCGGTGGGGGAGCGGCCGGAGACGGGATCGGCAATGGCCGGGCCGCCGCCCTCCTATTGGCCGAAGCCGGAGCATCAATTCTAGTGGTCGATCGAGACCTCGGCCTGGCCAAGCGGACGGTGGCCATGATCACCGCCGAAGGAGGAAAGGCCGCGGCCCTGGGGGCCGATGTGACCTCAGCCGACGACTGTGCCTCCATGGTGGGGGCCGCCATCGACGGGTGGGGTCGGCTCGACATCCTCGTGAACAATGTCGGAATCGGTAGCCAGGGCACCGTCGAGTCCGAGGCCCTCGAGCGGTGGGAACGGGTCATGGAGGTCAACGTCACCTCCATGATGTTGGCCTCCAAGTTCGCCGTCCCCGTGATGCGGGATCGAGGAGGGGGTGCGATCATCAACATCTCGTCGATCAGCGCCCTCCGACCCCGAGGTCTGACCGCCTACAGCACTTCGAAAGGGGCCGTCATCGCCCTCACCAAGGCCATGGCCGTCGACCATGGCCGGGAAGGAATCCGGGTCAATTGTGTTGCCCCCGGCCCGGTGCGGACGCCAATGGTCGGGGGCGACGATATGGCACCCGAGGTGGCCGAGACCCGCCGCCTGGCCAGCCTCCTCGGGATCGAGGGCTCCGGCTGGGATATCGGGGCCGCCGTCCGCTTCCTGGCCAGCGACGAGGCCCGCTACATCACCGGCCAGGTACTGGTGGTGGACGGTGGGGTCACCGTTCGAGGCCCCGGTCGAGCAACGAGAGACGGTTGAGCATGACCAATCAGCATCCATTGACAGACCACAACTTCGAGAACATCAGGGTCGAGATCGACGGCCCCGTACTCGTCGTGACCATCGACCGGCCCGAGGTCCGCAACGCCGTCGACGGACCGACGGCGGCCGAACTATACGAGGCCTTCATCGCCTTCGACCAGACCGATGAGCTGTCGGTGGCGGTGCTGACGGGTGGGTCAGGCACCTTCTGCGCTGGTGCCGATTTGAAGGCCATCGCCGATGGGCGAGGCAATCCCGTTCACCGGGCACCGGGGTCGGAGATCATGGGCTCGATGGGCCCGGTCGGCCCATCGAGGCTGCTCCTGTCCAAGCCGACGATCGCCGCCGTCGAAGGCCATGCGGTGGCCGGAGGCCTGGAGCTCGCCGTCTGGTGTGACCTCCGGGTGATGGCCTCTGACGCCACCTTCGGGGTCTATTGCCGACGCTGGGGGGTTCCCCTTGTCGATGGGGGAACGATCCGTCTACCCCGTCTCATCGGCCAGTCACGGGCCCTCGACCTGATCCTCACCGGCCGTGAGGTACTCGGACCTGAAGCTCTGGAAATCGGGCTGGCCAATCGGGTCTCAGAACCGGGCCAGGCCCTGGCCTTGGCCCGCCAACTGGCTCACGAACTAGCGACCCTGCCCCAACGATGCCTGCGCAGCGACCGCCAGTCTCTGTTCGAGCAATGGAGTCTCGACCTCGGCGACGCCCTCAGCCATGAGACCGATCTCGGCCTGGCCACCATCCGCAGTGGGGAAACAAGGGATGGGGCTTCGCGTTTCGCCGGTGGGGCCGGCCGCCATGGAACCCGCGCCCCACTCGACCCAGCAGCGGTCGACGACGACTAGGCCGACCTCAACAGGATCCATCGCCGATTCAGATCAGAATCGATAGCCGAGGGTGGCTGGCGGGGGCAGCTGACCCCCGATGACCTCAGCTTGGCGCAAGGCGGCCAAACGATCTGGTCCGTAGCCAGCAAGGTCGGCCAGTACCTCGTCGGTGTGTTGATCGAACAGAGGAGCAGGACCTCGGCTCGGCCGACGCCTACCGTCGAGCAGGTAGGGATTTGCCACATGACGAACGGCGCCGGTGACAGGGTGCTCGACCACCTCCAGCAGGCCCTTCAAGGGCTCTACGGTTGGTGCGGTCCACGGATCGAGAACGATGGTGGCGGCACCGCCGGCGGCCACCACACCGCTGACCAGCTCCCCGGCTGTCACCTCCGCCGCTCCCTGCACCACCTCAGCCAGCTCCCGACCACCCACCGCGGCCACCCAGATGGCATCGGAGGCCAGGAACATGCCGGACACAGCGCATCCAGGTTCTCGATTGCCCATGCGGCCGACATCACGCCCTTGTCGATCAGCCAGAACGAGGGCGTCACCATGGAGGCTCCAGGTCGCCTCCTGGTGCGATAGGTCGATCTCCATCCCTTTACCGGTCCGATCCCTTCGATGGAGACCAGCCAGAAGGCCGACGGTGGCATGGGCCCCGGCCACAGGGTCGGGGTAGTAGATGTTGGAGATCCTGGCTCCCTCCTGTTCGTAGCCCTGGCGATGACCTATCCCACCCATGGCCTCGACGATCGATCCGTAGCCTGCGGCATCGCAATAGGGTCCGTCGATCCCGAACGCCGGCATGCGGACCACGACCAGCTCAGGGTTGGCCGCTTCAAGAGTGGCCCAATCGAGCCCGAGGTGGGGCAGGACATGGGCCGAGAAGTTGGCGACGACTGCGTCGGCCGATGCCACCATGTCGAGAAAGACCTCACGCCCCTCGTCGGAGGCAAGACTGAGGACACAGCCCCGTTTGCCCCGGTTCACAGAGTTGAACAACCCGCTGGCTTCGAACCAACGGTTGTCGCCAACCATCTCCTCCTGACCGGGGCGCATCCCGTGGTCGTAGGGGCGAAGGGCCCGCCAGCCGTCGAAGGGCGATTGGGCTTCGAGCTTGACCACGTCGACCCCGAGGGGTGACAGGAGGTTGCCGACATACGGTCCGGCCCAGGCCACCGTCATCTCGATGAGCCGCAACCCCTCCAGAGGCTTCAGATCGAGGGCGGGGCCGGCGGTTCCAGCCGGGGGTGTTGCTGGGGCGGCGTCGGCCCCTCGGGCCGACAGTGACTGATCGGCCACCGGGAGCCCCTCACCCCGCCAAACCGAGCCGATGACCCTGGTCGCTCCGTCGGGGGTAGCAAGGGGCTGGAGGAGCTGGCGGGCCATCAGGTGATCGTCTACCAGGGCATCAGTCGGGGTCATCACCATGCCTACGGCCCATGGGGTATCGAGGGCGTTCTGGAAGATCTCCCGCTTGGTTCGTCCCTGGTACCAGGGACGGATGATGTCCCACAGCTCATCGATGTGGTCGACCCTCTTTTGCCGGCTGAAATACTCCGGGTTCTCGACCATGTCAGGGCGGCCATAGAGCAGGAACTGCATCTCCCAGTCAATGGCCCTCAACGAGCCAGGGGCGACGAAGCCGTCGGCACAGGCTATGGCGCCCGAGGGGAAGGCAGTCGGAGGATGGGCACCGACGGGGGTACGAGGTCGCTCGCAGTGAAGGGCGTCGGCATAGGCCAGCTCGACACTGTTGACGAAGGCAGCGAGCCAGGAGATGTCGATGAGGGCCGTTTCGAGGCGGTGGGCGCTGAGGGCGGCCGTGGCAGCCAGGGCCCCGGCCATGTATTGGGCCGGCCAGCCTGGTAGCCGCAGAGGGGGTCCGTCGGGGTCACGATTGAAGCCCAGGAAGCCCGACTGGGCTTGCACGATCAGCTCGTCTTGGATGGTTCCTGGGCGGGGCCCGTCGATCCCCCAGGGAGTTACGGAAACCATCGGTGGGTGGCCTGACAACTCGACCGGGTCGATGTCCGACCTGACCCGGTCATCGATAACGACATGAGCCCAGCCCGGGTCGACATCACCGGGGGCCACATTGAGCTTGGCCGCGTTGAGGTGTATGAACAGGGGGCTGGTGCCATTGATCGGTTCGTCGTCGATCGGTTGACGGCGAGCGGGATCACCGTCAGGGGGTTCGACCTTGACCACCGTCGCTCCAAGCATGGCTAGGAGTCGACCGGCGTAAGGGCCAGCAATTCCTACCGCTGTTTCGAGCACACGCAAGCCGGACAAGGGGGCATCGACCATCCGCCGACACTAGTTTCACCCTTGCCTCCCTACCCCAACGGGTGTGGCCAGCAACCCTGACGGCCGCTCTGGGCCCCCGGAGACTTCCGGGGTCAACAGGAACTTGGCCCGAGAATTGCGCCCTCGAGGCCCGGAGAATCTAGACATTGAGCATGGACGCAGGAAGCTTCACTGGATTCGAAACCACAATCGAAGATCCCGGCATTCTGGTCGTGACCTTCAACAGCCCTGAACGACTCAATGCCTCGACCGCTCCCATGAAACGGGACCTGATCGAGGTCTTGACCCAAGCCCAGATGGACGATTCGCTCCGGGTGGTGTTGTTCACCGGAAACGGAGCCGCCTTCTGGGCCGGCGACGACCTGAGCGGGATCAAACCCGACCGTGACAATGCTGTTGTCCCGCCCATCTTCGGGGGTCATCACACCCCGACCGGCACATACAACGGGCTGCGAGTCATCTCCCAGACGGTCAATACCATTGTCCGTGATCTCGACAAATTGACGATCGCGGCCATCAACGGATTCGCCATCCAAACTGGGTTCTCGCTCGCCTTGGCCTGTGACTTCCGAATCGCCGCTCGTACGGCCAAGCTGGGGAGCGCCACCCTCCGCTTCGGTCTCTTGCCCGATGAGGGTGGCCAATTCCTTCTCGTCCAGCACCTCGGTGTCGCCGGCGCTATGGACTTCATGATGCGCAAGCGAATCGTGGATGGAGAACGAGCTCATGAGTTAGGCCTGGTCCATGAGGTCGTTGATCTCGACGACCTACTACCAAGTGCGATGGAACTGGCCCGAGAGTTGGCAAACGGTCCTCAGATGGCCATGCGCATGTTGAAGCGGTCGATCTATCTGGCTGCTGAGCAGACCTGGGCCCACTCCCTGGAGGACATCGCGGCCAGGACGGCGATCACTGACCACCTGTCCGACGCCAGAGAGGGTGGTCGAGCCTTCCTCGAGAAGAGAGAGGCCGTGTTCAACGCTGAGCTCGAAGGACGGGCGGAGGCCCCGGACGAGATCCCCTGGGCCAGCGAGTAGGAAGACCTCGATCTGACCGACACTGGTAACTAGGTGTGCCCTCCGGGCACCTCGAGATTCTCGGGGTGGCAAGACTTGTCACAAAAACATGAGTTGCAGGCCCCAAGAATCTAGGCTGATAGCCGTGGCCCACCAGATCTTGCTGCTCAACGGCCCCAACCTCAACCTCCTTGGAAGCCGTGAGCCTGACGTGTACGGTGCCGACACTCTCGACGAGATCGTTGCCGCTATCGAGACCCATGCCGACAAGGCAGGGGCCAGTGTCCGGACTGCTCAGAGCAATCACGAGGGTGAGTTGATCGACATCCTCCACGACGCCAAGACCTGGGCCGACGGTGTGGTATTCAACCCGGGGGCCTTCAGCCACTACAGCTACGCCCTCCGCGACGCCATCAGCGCCATCGAGCTCCCGGTAGTGGAGACACACCTGTCGAATGTGCACGGTCGCGAGGAGTTCCGTGATCACTCGGTACTCAGCGGCGTCTGTCTAGGAGTGATCGCCGGCTTCGGACGCGAGTCGTATCATCTCGCCCTCGATGCCTTGCTGGCCCATCTCGACCGCATCCGCTGATCAGCGACCGGACAACAACGCGGCCTCGGCGGCCCGCTGTCGGCTGGAGCCTGAGGGAAAGGTGATAGCAATAGCGACTGCGGCCGCGCTGTACATGGTGGCGACCCAGACCCAGGCCCACCGGTAGCCCCCGATACCATCGGTGGCTCCCGTGCCCGCCGCCAGCAGGGCCACCACCACCGAGATACCGAGGGCGTAGAACACCTGTTGGGTTGTCCGCATGGTGGCGTTGGCCGTGCCGAACTGATCGGGGGCGATATCGGACAGCCCAGCACTGGACCAAGTGGCGATGGTCAACCCGGTGCCGATCCCAACCAGGAGGCTGAGGGGAACGAGCCGATCGAAGACGTGGGGCTCCTCGTTGAGCAACAACAGGTAGCCCACATAGCCGGTGGCGCTCGACAGCGAGCCGACGGTCAAGATCCAGCGATGGCCGATCCTGTCGGCCAGACGCCCGGCCAGGGGGGAGGTGACGGCACTGATCAGGGGAGAGAGGACGAGGGCCTTCCCCGTAGTGCTGATCGACTGGTCCCACACTTCCTGGAGGAGCAGGGAGTTGGTCAGGAACCCCGAGGTGAAGGCGAGCGAGAACAGGGCGACGGCGACATTCGCGCTGTTGAAGGTTCGATGCCGGAACAGGGGGATCTCGATCAGGGGCTCCTCGTGATGGCGAGACCGACGGATCAGGATCGGGATCAGGCCTAGTCCGACCAGGGCCAAGGCCACCACCCGAGTGTCGGTGGGGC
>JAAETV010000002.1 GCA_024227975.1 Actinomycetes bacterium | reverse complement strand
GGTAGTCCTGGGCTTCGACCAAGGCCAGCGTGGTGCGGGGATTCTCGACCGATCTGAACGCCTCGACATGGGCCTGGCTGATCAACCCCCCGGCATAGGCTTCACCAATAGCAGGGAACCCGACAAGCCACAGGCCCCGCCGTTGGTCCCCTCGGGTGATGCGAGGGCTGGACCCGACGTGGGCGGCTACTGCGGCCGCGGTTGAGGGGTGACCGTGTTCCGCGTTTGGCAGCATGGCCAAATCAACCCGAGCCAACAACACCGCGTTCAACGCACCGATCCGGTTGGTCAAGGACTGGACCTCGACCAGCACCCCCAAAACCTCATCAGGCGACAGCACCGACAGCCCATCAACAGCCTCGAACCCAGCTTCACAACCACTGCGGATCTGAGCCAACGCTTCACTCATCGAGTGCACGCCCACACCACCTCCAACAACAGACCCCACCCGGCGACGTCAGATCAGCCAGACAGGATCACATCCAAGTTGAAAGGCAGCTACCGCTGCGAGCGCCACCCCAAGGAGGCAACGTCCCATCACCATATCGAACAAACGTTCGAGACACAAGCCAGACCCTGATATGAACCTGGACTAGGGCTGCGTGGTCGATTCGGGGCGGCTGGTCCGGGTGGTCCGGCTCGTCGGAGTTTCGCTCGTTGTTGACGATCCGGTCGTTGTCGACGATCCAGTTGTCGTTGTTGTTGCAGGACCGATGCGTTCGAAGATCCCGACATCGAAGCTGGTCGACGTCGTGGTCGTGGTCGAGGTGCCGACAGGGGCAGTCCCGGTGCTGGGTCTGGCCTCTCGGTAGATCGACAGGCGGTCGGGGCAGTGCTGGCCGAAGACATAGTCTTGGTATTCGAGCTGGCGGGCATCGAGCTGGTCCCAGATCCCCGCTAGGACCTGACGATCGAAGCCGCACAATAGATCGGCCAATTCGAGTTGCTCGGTGACCTCGGCCGCTGTCAGTGGCCGGCCGGCCAACTTCTCCAGCTGCTCCTCTGTCGTCAGCTCGGTACTTTCAGTTCCGCACCCGGTGATCAGCAGGGAGGCTCCTAGGACAAAAGAGCAGAGGCGGCCACCGAACACGCTCTCACGATAGTGCTCTCGGTTCGGAGCCAGCAGGCCGGAGGCAGAACAAATGTTCGCCAAAGGCGTGTGCGAACGGATGTTCGTAACTACAGTGATGTAGCCTCACAACAGCGAACGAGAAACTAGAACGAGGTCCGCAATCCACTCGGCAACCAATGACTGTCACACCGCATCAGTACGGTCGCTGGTAAATCGATCGGGGAAACGTCACCTCCCCCAACCTGAACATCTGAGCAGCACCGTGATCACGAATCGTGAGGCGGTGCAATCCCAACCGAAGGGGAGAATTTCCGTGGAGAAGCAAAAAGCACTCGACATTGCCTTGGGCAACATCGAAAAGCAGTTCGGCAAGGGTTCGGTCATGAAAATGGGTGACCGTTCCGACATGGATATCGAGACCATTCCGACCGGAGCCCTGGCCCTTGACCTGGCTCTCGGGGTCGGTGGTCTCCCTCGGGGTCGAGTGGTCGAGATCTACGGTCCGGAAGCATCGGGCAAGTCGACCCTGGCCATGCATGTGGTAGCCGAGGCCCAGCGAAATGGCGGCATCTGCGCCTACATCGACGCTGAGCACGCCATGGACCCGCTCTACGCCGCCAATATCGGTGTTGATGTCGACGAGTTGTTGATCTCGCAGCCCGACACGGGCGAGCAGGCTCTGGAAATCGCCGACATCCTGGTCCGGTCAGGCTCGATCGACGTGATCGTGATCGATTCGGTTGCGGCCCTGACTCCCCGGGCTGAGATCGAAGGGGATATGGGCGATACCCATGTTGGTCTCCAGGCTCGGCTCATGTCGCAGGCTCTACGCAAGATCACAGGCAACTTGAACCGGACCGACACCATCTGTGTTTTCATCAACCAGCTTCGAGAGAAGATCGGGGTCATGTTCGGTTCGCCCGAGACAACCCCCGGTGGTCGAGCCCTCAAGTTCTACAGCTCGGTCCGGCTCGATATCCGCCGTATCGAATCGTTGAAGGATGGATCCGAGGTGGTTGGCAACCGGACCAGGGTGAAGATCGTCAAGAACAAGGTGGCACCCCCGTTCCGTCAGGCCGAGTTCGACATCATGTATGGCCAGGGGATCAGCCGGGAGGCGTCGTTGCTCGACATCGCAGTCGAACATGAGATCGTTAGGAAATCGGGTGCTTGGTACACCTACGAGGGCGAACAGATCGGACAGGGCCGGGAGAACGTCAAGAAGTTCCTAGTGGAGAACCCGGATCTGGTGATGGAGATCCAGGACCGGGTCCTGCGGGAGGTCGGTCTCATCTCCGATGGAGACGAGGGTGCCGACAGCGACAAGGCCGTTGACCCCGACGATCAGCCCATCTCTCTCGACTGAGGCTGACCTGACCTGACCTGACCAGGGCTGGCATGGTCAGCGGATAGGTTGGATAGCTGCTGGCGAAGCCAGCCCTGCTGCACTCCTACCTGCTGTGGAAGGACTCCGTTGAGCCTGCAAGACATCCCCCTGGGCCTGACGTTTGACGACGTCTTGCTCGTGCCCCAACGATCCGGGATCCGATCTCGTCGCGACATCTCTCTGGAAACCCAGCTGACGCGCCAGACGAGCATTGACATCCCGATCGTGGCAGCGAACATGGACACCGTTTGCGAGACCGAGATGGCTGCGGCGATGGCCCGTTTGGGGGGAGTTGGGATCATCCACCGATTTCTCAGCGTCAGCGTCCAGGCGGCCATGGTAAAAGAGGCCAGAGAGATTGCTTCCCAAGACGTCGAGGATGCCGGGAAGGTCGTGGTCGGAGCCGCCATCGGAACCGACCACGACACGCTCGACCGGACCGGGGCCCTACTCGATGCCGGGGCCGATGTCCTGGTCCTTGACATCGCCCATGGTCACGCCGACCACGCCCTCGAAACGCTGCGAGATATCAAGGCCAATTTCGCTCGAGCCCAAGTAGTCGCCGGAAACGTGGCAACCAGGGCTGGGGCCGACGACCTGGTTGCGGCTGGGGCTGACGCGGTGAAGGTCGGGGTCGGTCCTGGTGGGGTCTGCACGACCCGGTTGGTGGCCGGAGTCGGCGTACCCCAGCTCAGCGCCATCAACAACTGCTCCGATTTACTCGACGCCGAAGGCAACCATGTCCCCGTCATCGCCGACGGAGGGATCAGAGGCTCTGGTGACATTGCCAAGGCTCTGGGGGCCGGCGCTAGCACAGTCATGCTCGGAAGCCTCTTCGCCGGCACCAAGGAGAGCCCGGGCGATGTTGAGCAGTCGAACCGGGGGCTGGTGAAACGGGTCCGGGGGATGGCGTCGTTCGAGGCGATCGAAGCCAGGGCGGCCCGCTCGGGTGAAGACGTCAACGACGAGTACTTCGAACAGCGAGCCCCTGAAGGAGTAGAAGGGACGGTCCCGTACCGGGGAGAGGTTTCAAAGGTCGTAGCCCATCTCCTGGCCGGCGTCCGCTCTGGCATGAGTTACTGCGATGCCAGGACAATCGATGATTTTTGGGCCAAGGCATCATTCATCCGGGTCACCAACAGCGGGGTCCGGGAGAACAAGCCCCACGCCACCATCAACGAGTGAGCTGTCTGTCTTCTCGTAGCCTCGTTGTCACCTATAGGGTCGCCCAATGACCAATCTGGCCGATCACCAGCCGTTGTCCGATTCGGAAGTGAAGTCGGTTGCCGCCAATACTGCTCCCGATCGAGGACCATGGATGGGTCAGTCGGTCCGTCGGGTCGAGGATGATCGTCTACTGACCGGTCGCTCGACCTTCATCGCCAACCTCGATCTTGGTGATGCCGCAGTGGTCAAGTTCGTGACCTCGATCCACGCCCACGCAATCATCACCAGTATCGACACCAGCGAAGCGGCAGCCCAGCCGGGCGTCGTCGATGTCGTGACCGGAGCCGATCTTGATCTCGGACCCCTGCTCGGTCTTCCCGAAGGCATCGATCGTCCCATCCTGGCCACGGAGCGGGTTCGCTTCGTCGGCGAGCCGGTGGTGGCCATTGTCGCTACGTCAGCAGCAGCTGCCTCTGATGCCGCCGAATTGGTCGAGGTTTCGTATCGGCCGCTCCCGGCTGTCGTCAATCCCGCTTCAGCCGCCAGCTCCGAGTCGCTACTCTTCCCCGACCTCGGATCGAACGAACTACTGCAAGCCAGCGGGCCTGGTGAGAGCCAGCCCGTCGATTTCACCGCCTATGAGGTCGTCGTCGACGGCGAATTCATCAACCAGCGGCTGGCCCCTTGCCCACTCGAGACCCGGGTCGCGGCATCGATGTGGGCCAACGATGGTCGCCTCATCCACTACGCAGCCTGCCAGGGAGTCCACCCGATCCAGAAGGGGATCGCGGCCTACTACGGACTCGAGGAGTCAGCGGTGCGCGTCATCACCCAAGATGTCGGGGGCAGCTTCGGAGCCAAGGCACGGCTCTATCCCGAGGACCTTCTCCTCCCCGAGCTCGCTCGCCGCACCGGCCGCACCGTTCGGTGGGTCCCGACTCGCAGCGACGACATGTCTGGTCTCGGTCACTCCCGGGCCCAGATTCAACGGGTCAGGATCGGAGGCGATCGGGACGGCACCGTGAGGGCCATCTCGGTGAAGCTGGTCGCGGACCTCGGCGCCTACCCTGTCACCGCCGGGGCTCTGGCCCGCAACACCGGCATGATCCTGCCCGGCCCCTACAAGATTGATGAGGTCTACTGGGAACTGTCGGCCGTCATGACCAACACCACCCCCCTGGCCGCCTACCGCGGAGCGGGACGGCCCGAAGCCGGGGCCCTGCTCGATCGGGCCATCGACCTGTTCGCGGCCGAGGTCAATATGGACCCACTGACCGTCCGGCGCCTGAACCTGCGCCGCGGCAACGAGATACCCTGGACGAACCCCACTGGCCTGACCTACGACTCGGGCGACTACCACCAGGCCCTGGAAGCGGTCGTAGCCGAGGTCGGCTACGACGAGGTCAAAGCGGAACAGGTCGCCCGCCGCCACGACGACAGCCAGCCCCTCATGGGCATCGGGCTCTCGGTCTTCATCGACCGCACCGCCGGCATCCCCAGCCCGGAATACGGTGCGCTCGAACTACGGCCCGATGGTTCGCTCCGGGTGCTGACCGGCTCATCGCCCTATGGCCAGGGACACCACACCACCTGGGCCATGCTCGTCTCGGAGCGAACCGGTGTCCCCATAGATCAGATCGAAGTGGTCCACGGTGACACCGACATCGTGCCCCGAGGTGGGATCACCGGTGGGTCCCGGTCGGCCCAGCGCGCCGGCTCGGCCATCGTCGAGGCAACCGACGAGTTCGTGGAGCAGGCCAAGGTGAAGGCCGCCGATCTGCTGGAAGCAGCCGTAGGCGATGTCGTGCTCGATGTGGCCGGTGCCCGGTTCCATGTTGCCGGCTCCCCAGGAGCAACCAGCATCGGCTGGATCGAGATCGCCGTCGAACTGACGGCCGAAAAGGCTCGGGCCGAGACCGAAGACTATGTGCTCAAATGCGAGTCCGACTTCCTCGGTGACGGACCGTCGGTTCCATACGGTGCCTACGCCGCAGTGGTCGACGTCGACCGCGACACGGGTGAGGTCACCTTGCGTCGACTGGTGACGGTGGACGACGCTGGCGCGGTGATCAACCCGATGATCGTCTTCGGTCAAGTCCATGGTGCCCTGGCCCAAGGGGTGGGCCAAGCCATGTATGAAGAGTTCGCCTACGACGACAACGGCAACCCCAGAACCTCGACCTTCCTCGACTATGGGTTCCCTTCAGCCGCCGAAATGCCGTCATTCGAGTGCTTCTTGACCCAGACTCCGTCACCGAACAACCCACTGGGAGCCAAAGGCATCGCCGAGTCGGGGACGATCGGGGCCGTCCCCGCCATCCAGAATGCGGTCATCGACGCTCTGGCTCATGAGGGTGTCCGCCACATCGACCTCCCCATCACCCCCGAGCGGGTGTGGGCCGCGATGACCAATGAGAACTAGTCGATGACTGCCGAGTCTGTCATCGACGAGGACTACGACCGGGAAGCCATCCAACACAGGACCTTGGCGGTACTTTTCGCCAGCTCCACCCTCGGCCGGGCCGGGATGTCGATCTCGTTCGCGGTTTCCGCCCTGCTCATCAAGCAGATCCTCGACGATGAGACATGGGCCGGTAGCTCGACGGCGGCCGTCACCATCGGTACCGCTTTCAGCGCCTCGATCCTGTCCGGCTACATGAACCGAAATGGGCGCCGTCCCGGACTCACCATTGGGTTCTTGGTGGCAACCGTCGGCGGGTTGGTCGCCGTATTCGGAGGCCAGAAGCTCTTCCTCGCCCCCTACCTCATTGGTATCGCTCTCATCGGGGTCGGTCAGGGGGCAACGACGCTCGCTCGCTACGCCGCAGCCGACCTTGCCCTCCCCGACAAGCGAGCCAAAGCCATCAGCTGGGTCGTTTTTGCTTCGACGGTTGGTGCCGTCGGTGGTCCGGCCCTGGTTGAGATAGCCGGTGACATCGCCGTGTCGTTCGATCTCGACGAGCTGGTCGGGCCGTTCCTGTTCTCCACCGGCTTCTTCGCTCTGGGGGCCCTGGTCCTGTGGGTCGGGCTCCGTCCGGATCCGCTGGTTGTCTCCGGCGGCCTCCGCAAGACCGATTCGACTTCCAAGGGCGGATTCATTCAGGGGGCGTCGGCCATCATGGCTAGCCCGACGGCCAAGCTGGCGACGATCGGCCTCGTCGTATCCCAGGCCGTCATGGTGATGGTGATGGCCATGACTCCGCTCCACATGGATGCCCATGGCCACGAGATTGGCATCATCGGCTGGGTCATCTCGGCCCATACCGCTGGCATGTTCGCTTTCGCCCCGCTGGCTGGCTGGGCCTCCGACCGGTTTGGACGGGTACCGACCCTGGTCGTAGGGGCGGCCCAACTGGTGGCAGCTACGGTGCTGACAGCCCTGGCCGGCCAGGCCCCCGCCTTGCTGATGTTCCCCGGCTTGTTCCTGCTCGGCCTTGGTTGGAGCTTCGGTATGGTCTCGTCGAGTGCCTTGTTGACCGAAGCCATCGAGGGCGATGACCAGGTCCCGGCCCAGGGGGCCGCCGACTTCGTCACCAGCTTCTCCAGTGGAGTCGGCGCCTTGGCCTCGGGTTTCGTCTTCACCATGGCCGGCTTCCACGTGCTGTCCATGATCGGGATAATGGCTTCCGGTTTGGTGCTCGTCTACAGCCTCTACCGCTACCAGCTCCAGTCAAAGCTGACCATGAGCTAGCACCCCGTCCCTCAAAGCCTGGTTCCCGGCTGGTTCCGATGACGCGGGGGCACAGGAATGACCATTAGCTCCTCACCCGCGACCACATCACCGTGGACAGAGCTGGCCTCGTCGGCAAAGGCCTGATTGGACGGGTAGCGGGCCGAGAAGTGAGCCAGGACGAGGCGGCGGGCTCCCGCATCGCGGGCGAGAATGCCGGCTTGGAGGGCTGTGAGGTGACGGAACCGATGAGCCAGCTCACGATCCTGGTCGAGGAAGGTCGACTCACACACCATCAGGTCGACCCCATCGGCCAGCTCGATTGCCGCGTCGCACAGTCTGGTGTCCATGACAAAGGCGAACGACTGACCGAGCCTGACCTCCGACACCTGGTCGAGGCCGACGGTCCCCGTCTCGGTCTCGATCTTGCCGTCAGCCAGAAGCCGGCCAACCTCCCGGCCCTTGATACCGAAGTGGTCGAGGGCAGCCCGGTTGAGCCGGACTGAATCGTCCTCGTCGATACGAAAACCAAAGGTCGAGATCCGATGGTCCAACGCTCGGGATGAAAGGCTGGCTGTTGGGTTCAGCGCTGCCACCTTCCCTTCACCCTCGATCGGATGGGGCTCCAGCTGGCTCGTGTCGTAGAAGACAGTGGCGTGGCGCAGCCGGTCGAAGTAGATCTGCCCCTCGCGGGGGTAGAAGATGGGCAAGGGGGTCGGGGGACGGCCACTGGTGCGATTGTCGAGGGCCCGTCGTTGGATCACCCCGGGCAACCCCAGGCTGTGGTCGCCGTGGAAGTGGGTGATGCAGACGGCGTTGAGGCGGGCGATGGCCACCCCAGCCAGGATGCATTGGCGCTGGGTGCCCTCGCCAGGATCGAACAGGATGAGCAGGTCATCCCACCGAAGGGCGAAGCTGTTGTGCTGACGGTGTCGGGTCGGGGCCTGGCTCGAGGTGCCAAGTACGATGAGGTGGCGCCCACTCATTGACCCATTTGATCACATCATGGTCAAGGGCGAGCACTGTCGGAGGAAGGGACCCCCTTGACCGGAACTACCGTTGCTATCGACCTTGGCGGCACCAATGTCCGTGCCGCCATCGTTGCCGACGACGGGATCATTCTGCGCCGGGCCCAGAGACCGACCCCGGCCACCGAGCCAACGCCGGAGCTGCTCGTTCGCCTCGCGGCCGAAGTGGTTGGCGACGGTGGGCTGGATCGAGCCGTCGTCGGTGTCCCAGGGGTAGTGGATCATGACGCCGAGGCGTTGTTGAAAGCCCCCAACCTGCCCCCTCGGTGGATCCCGTCGTTGACTGGCGACTGGTTGGCGGAACGGATGGGGGTCCCCGTCAGCCTGGCCAATGATGCCGATCTGGCTGCCGTTGGCGAGTCGGCGTTCGGCGCCGGGAGAGTCCATCGAGATGTCGTCTACGTGACCATCTCCACCGGGGTCGGCGCCGGCATTGTCGTTGATGGTTCGCTGGTCCGAGGCCAGCACTCAGGAGGCGAGATCGGCCACACCATCATCGACCGTTTGGCAGCCCGGGCCGGTTCCCCATCGACGGTCGAGGAGTTGGGGGCCGGTCCCGCCATCGCCAGCGCGGCAACCAAGGCCGGACTGCGCCAACGTGATGGCGAGTTCGCTGACCTGGTCAGATCCGGGCACCCGCAAGCTGTCACCATCTGGAACAATGCCATCGAAGCGGTCGGCATCGGGGTGGTGAACATGGCCTGGCTGCTCGCGCCCCAGATCGTGGTCGTTGGGGGCGGGGTTGGCCTCAACCACGACCTGATCGAACCCATCTTCTCTCGTCTGTTGGTCGAACATGGTCCTGCCCTCGACCAGCCGATCGAGATCGCTCCGGCCGCCCTCGGCGATGATGCCGGCTTGGCCGGGGCCGCCGCCTGGTTCGAGGCCGTGGGGCGACCAGTCAGTCCCGCCGTACCGACGCTCGAGGTCCAGTGATGACAGGGTGCGAGGACCTGCATCGGTTGGAGATCCTGTCGATCCATCAGTGGGCCAAGCGAGCCGCCGAGCGGCTGGCAGAAGCCATCGACGAGGCCATCGAGCGTCGGGATCGTTGCCTGATGGCCATCAGCGGGGGGTCGACACCCGGTCTGGTCTTTGATCATCTTGCCACCATCGCTCTCGACTGGGATCGGGTGGTGATCATCCAGGTCGACGAGCGCCTGGCCCCCGCCGGGGGGGAAGGTCGGAATCTGGTCCGTCAGCGCCAGTCATTCTCCAGCCTCCCTGTGAGCTGGCTGCCCCTCCCCGTCGACGATCTGCATGCCCCCGATGATCCCTCGGCGGTGGAGGCCGTCATAGCCGACTTCTCGGCCCGGTTGATCGCCCTGGCCGATGACCCTCCGGTGCTCGACATCGTACAGCTGGGCCTTGGCCACGACGGGCACACCGCTTCACTGTTCGCTGATGACCCCGCCCTGGTCGAGCTTCGTCACTTCGTAGCGCTGACCGGGCACCAGTACGGCTACCGGCGTCTGACCCTGACCCGGCCCGTGCTCGACCGGGCCCGCCTGGCCCTCTGGCTGATCCGGGGTCCGGAGAAGGCCAAACCTCTTGGTGGCCTTTTGGCTGGTGACCTGACCATGCCGGCCGGTCTCCTCAGACCTCGCCGATCGGTGATCGTGGCCGATACCGAAGCCGCCCGTCAGGCCTAGGGAAGATGGAGCAGCGGTGGTCGGGGTGAGCGAACGACCTCGAGGGCCCCGTAGGGTTGGGACGTGAGTACCCAAGGGCGCTACCTGCTGCGGACCTTCGGCTGCCAGATGAACGAGCACGACTCCGAGCGGATCGCTGGCTTGCTCGAAGCCGATGGCTATGACCAGACCAATGAGCTCGATGAAGCCGATGTCGTTGTACTCAATACCTGCTGTATCAGGGAGAACGCTGACAACAAGTTCTATGGGACGTTGGGCAATCTCAAGGCGCTCAAGGAGACGAAGCCCGATCTCCAGATCGTGGTCGGAGGGTGCCTGGCCCAAAAGGACCGTGACATCATCCGCCAGCGAGCGGGTCACGTCGACGTGGTGTTTGGCACCCACAATGTTCACCGGGCGGCTGAGCTGATGACCCAGGCCCGTACCGGTGGGCCGGTGACCGAGATCTGGAACGAGGCCGCAATCGACGACGCCGAAGCCTTCCCGTCGGCCCTGCCGGCCAGGCGTGAGGTCGACTACCGGGCTTGGCTCACGATCCAGATCGGGTGCGACAACAGGTGTGCCTTCTGCATCGTGCCTGAGGTCAGAGGAGCCGAGATCAGCCGCAACCCTGATGATCTTGTCGACGAAGGGCAGCGCTTGGCGGCCGAAGGTGTCACCGAGATCACCTTGCTCGGTCAGAACGTGAACTCCTATGGCCGTGATCTGATGCTGACCGCTCGCCAGGGTGGGGCCGACGTCCGGGTGAGGCCGTTGTTTGCCGATCTCCTACGCCAGATCGGGTCGATCGACGGGATCCGCCGGGTCCGCTTCACCAGCCCCCACCCCAAGGACATGACGACCGACGTGTTCGAGGCCATGGCTGAGACACCGGCCGTCGTCCCCCATCTCCACTTCCCCCTCCAATCCGGCTCCGACCGGATCCTGGCCGCCATGCACCGTGGCTATCGGGCCGACCGCTATCTGGCCCGCCTGGCCGAGGGGCGGGCCACCGTCGACGATCTGGCCGTGACCACCGACATCATCGTCGGCTTTCCTGGTGAGACCGAAGACGACTTCGTCAAGACCCTGGAAGTGGTGGCCGAAGCCCACTTCGACGGGGCCTACACCTTCGTGTTCTCTCCCCGTCCCGGCACCGAAGCGGCAGCCCTCGTCGACCAGTTCTGCGACCCGGACGAGGTCCAGGACCGCTACGCCCGGCTCCGAACAGTGATCGAGCGCTCGGCCCTGGCCCGCTACCAGGCCCGTGTTGCGACAGTGGAAGAGGTCATCATCGAGGGCCCGTCGAAGAAGGATCCTCAGGTCCTCACGGGCCGAACGGCTCAGAACAAGCTCGTCCATTTCCCGTCGACCCCGCTGAAGCCAGGGACCTATGCCACCGTTGCCATCTCAGGGGCCGCCCACCAATATCTGACAGGGGATCTGGTCGAGGTCACGGGCCGGGCCAACCATCGCACCCGGTTGCCGGTGACGTCGAGCTGAGCCCTGAGCTGGCTCCGGGAACTAGACGCAGGGCGCGTTCTCGGACCAGAATCCAGTTGTGACCTGATGGCCGTCGTGGCCTAGGGGTCCGGAGCCAGCTATCCGCCGCATGGAGCGACCTTGCCCGACATCCGACACCGTTGGTACCTCCTCCCGAGCCCCGTTCTAGGTCCCGCAACCTGGCAGGGGGTTGCCAAGGCCATGGAGGCACGAGATCAGGTGGTCGATGTGGCCAAGACGGCCATGACCACCACCGCCGACCATGATCACCTGACCCCCTGGATCGACCAGATCACGGCCCTGCCCGTTCCCGAAGATGGCCTGCCCGTGGTCGTGGTTGGCCACTCGGCGGCCTGTCCTCGGATGCCGTTTGCCGCCGATCGGCTGCTGGCCGAAGGCTGGAACGTCAAAGCCATGATCTGTGTCGACGGTCGCTTTCCCGATGGGCGACCCTTCACCGACTCCGGAACCCACTACGCAGAGCTCCTCGATGGACTCGTCAGACCCGACGACTACCTCCCCCCGTGGCCCCGCTGGTGGGGTTCGCTCGTCGAAGGGCTCGTGGTCGACCCCGCGGCCCGAGATCTGGTGTTCAACGAGGCTCCGCCGACCCCACGGAGCTGGTTCGACCAGGTCTGCCCCGTTCCCGACCTGCCCTCAGACGTCAGACAGGCCTTCCTCAGTTTCGGTCCCGGCTACCAGGAGTCCTGTGATCAGGCCCATGCTGCGGGCTGGATGACCTTTCGTCTCAGCGGCGATCACCTCCATCAGGTCGTCGACCCGGAAGCGGTTGCCGCCACCCTGCTGGCAATGGTCGGCTGTCTCGAATCTGGCTCATAGGTCCTTTGGCCGCTGACGCCGAACCGAACCGAAAGTAGGATCCGGGTTCTTGGCTGCCGTTCACCCTGTCCCGCCACCGGCCGTTGGCGCCGCGGTCGGCAACGATCATTGGGATCCCTGCCCAGATCATCTGTGGCCTGGTCGTGTTTGGCGAACCGGGTCGCACCTGGTCCGTATCGCCGATCAACCAAATCCCGATCAGCAACGGGCAACGATCAAGGCTGAGGTCGAACGTAGCCAGTGGCTTGGGGCGGAGGTGATCAATAGTGTGGAGGTGATCCTCGCCGTCGACAACTGGGTCGTCTCGATCGCACCCGGTGGCCGACACGCCCAACCGGGTCACCAGCCACAGCTTCACGCTGAACCCGATCGGCTCCCTGTCGCCCTGGGGGCGACCCTGCGCCGCCTCCACGAGCTTGATCCTGCCTCCTGCCCCTTCACCCCAACGTGGGGCCAGGTCGTCGATGAGCTCGACGAGGCTGTCGAGTCGGGCCGGCTCGACCCTGCCCGCCTCCGACCCCCCTACGACCGCTACCAGCCCGAGCGTCTGCTGGAGCTGGTCCGGCTCGGCCGCCCCGCGAGCGATGATCTCGTCGTCACTCACGGCAGCTCCAGCCTTTCGAACCTCTTCGTGTCAACCACTGGTTCCGAATCGGACTCCGAACCAGTGTCGGTCGGAGTGGCTGGTCTGCATCGGCTCGGGGTGGCAGACCGCCATCGCGATCTGGCCGTTGTCCACTACCAGCTCAACGAGGCCTTCGGGCCGGAGGCCGTCATCGGGTTCTATGAGGGCTACGGCCTCACCCCCGACCTGGTTGCCCTCGACCACTACATCTTCATCGATGTCCTGACTGCGGCCCTCACTCCTATTCCGGCCCACGTCCCGTGACCGAGGGCCTTGTCCTCCCCCCCCTGGTCATCGTTGGTCCGACGGCGAGTGGGAAGTCGTCGTTGGCCGTGGCTCTGGCCAAGCGGATCGGAGGCGTCGAGATTGTGTCAGCCGATGCAATGGCCGTCTACCGGGGTATGACGATCGGGACGGCCAAGCCGTCCGAGGTAGAACGGGCCGGCATCCCCCATCACCTGATCGACGTTGCTGATCCGTGGGAGGAGTACACGGTCGCCCGATTCCAAGGTGATGTCAGCAAGGTCGTCGAGGGGATCAATGAGCGAGGTGCGGTACCCATCATCGTTGGTGGCACGGGGCTGTACGTACGGGCCGTTGTCGACAACTTCACGATCCCGGGCCAGTACCCGGACGTGCGGGCCGTGATCGAACAGGAGGAGTCGACCGAGCGGCTGTGGGCCCACCTCAGGGCCCTCGATCCGGTGGCGGCGGCCAAGATGACGGCGTCCAACCGGAGGCGGGTGGTGCGGGCTCTCGAGGTGACCCTTGGATCCGGCCGTCCGTTCTCCGACTACGGTCCCGGCGTCGACCAGTATCCTGCCAGTTCATTTTGTCAGGTGGGGCTGCGACTCCCACGAGAAGAGCTTGATCGAAGGATCGAGGCCCGCTTCCAGGCGCAGATGGAGTCAGGGTTCCTGGTCGAGGTCGAGGCCTTGTCGCATCGGCCCTTGTCGAGGACGGCCTCTCGGGCTCTCGGCTACCGGGAGCTGTTGGATCACCTCGATGGGGCTATGACCGGCGAGGAGGCCCTGGCCCTAGCGGCCCAGCGGACAAAACGGTTTGCTCGCCGCCAAGAGCGCTGGTTTCGACGGGATCCTCGCATAACCTGGTTTGATGCCTTGGAGGTAGACCTGATCGCTCAGGTCGAACAAAGGTGGCGGAAACCCAGCGGCGGGGCACCACAGTAAGTGGCACACTGGGATGTACGGGAGGACGCGGATCGACTTTGGCTTCAATCATGCTGACCAAGCACCATGGGTTGGGAAACGACTTCCTGATTGCCGTGAGTCCCACATTGCCGTTGGGGCCTGACCAGGCTCGCCAGTGGTGTGACCGTCGACGAGGTATTGGGGCTGACGGGTTGATTTCGGCTCATCAATTGCCCGATGATTCCTCGACGTGGACCATGCAACTCTGGAACGCTGATGGGAGTCGGGCCGAGCTCTCCGGCAATGGGCTGCGATGTTTGGGGCAGGCGCTACTCCTCCACTATGACGAAGGCCTCGAGGTCAGCGCCTTCCAGGTGATCACCGACGCCGGACCTCGCCGGGTCGAGATCCGGCCCGAACGTATCTCCCACACCGACTCGGTGACGGTCGACATGGGCCGAGCCAAGCCGGGTCCTAGTCCCTGGTCACGCTGGGGCAAGTTGGGGGTGGAGGTTCGGCGCGAGCTGGGCGTCGACATGGGCAACCCCCACCTGGTCTGCCTTGTCGACGACCTGAGCTCACTCGATCTGGCCTCGATAGGACCGGTGGTCGAGTCCGACTATGCCGAAGGTCTGAACCTGGAGTTCATCACCGTTCTCTCTCGCCAGGCGATCTCTCTGCGGGTATGGGAACGGGGTGCCGGGATCACCGAAGCCTGCGGCTCCGGGGCGTGTGCCGCGGTGTGGGCCGCACACCAATGGGGTCTGGTCGACGGTCGGGCTGCCGTCACCATGCCGGGTGGGGAGGCTTGGGTCGAAGTCGTCGACGACGACCTCGTCTTGAGTGGGCCAGCGACCTTCGTCGCCGTCGTCGAGGTCGAGCACTCTTGACCAGCCAGCCACCTCGCCGACCAGAAGACGACGCCCCATTCGACGAGCCGTCCTATGACGATGCTTTTGATGAGCTGAGGTCAGGCGATGACGGGGCCGACAGCCATCGTGGTGGCTTCGGTGAGTTCGGTGGTGCTGTCGACAATGGTCTCCTCGATCGCTCCTTCCGGGAGCGAATCGTGCTGGTCGGGGTGACCAGGGCAGGCCAGAGCACCAGGGAGACCGAGGCATCGCTCGATGAGCTGGCCCAGCTGGTCGACACTGCCGGTGCCGATGCCCTCGAGCGGATCGTGCAGAGCCGGGAGCGACCCGACCCTGCCACCTTTGTCGGCCGGGGCAAGGTATCGGAGATCCTCGATGCCTCCATCGCCATCGACTCCGACACGGTGGTGTTCGACGATGAGCTGTCACCGGCCCAGCAGTTCAACCTGGAGAAGATCCTGGAACGAAGCGCCCTGGACCGCACCGCAGTCATCCTCGACATCTTTGCCCAACACGCGACCTCGGCCGAGGGTAAGGCCCAGGTCGAACTGGCCCAGCTCCGATACCGGCTGCCGCGCCTGCGGCGAAAGAAGAACTTCAGCCAGCAGGCTGGCGGCATCGGCACCCGGGGGCCGGGGGAGACCCAGCTCGAGGTAGACCGTCGTCGTCTGTTGAGGCGCATGCACAAGCTCGAACGGGATCTGGCTCGCATCACTGAGCGGAGAGCCAACCAGCGCAAGGCTCGTCGGCGGTCACCATTCAAGAATGTCTGCATCGTTGGATACACCAATGCGGGCAAGTCATCACTGCTGCGACGCCTGACCGGAGCCGAAGTCACAGTCGAGGATCGCCTATTCGCGACTCTCGACCCCACCACCCGGCGTCTACAGCTGCCTGGTGGTGAGCAGATTCTCGTCACCGACACCGTCGGGTTCGTGAAGAAGCTGCCCCACCAGCTGGTCGAGGCGTTCAAGTCAACGCTCGAGGTGGCATCGTTGGCTGATCTCCTCATCCATGTCGTCGATGCCTCGTCCGGTGATCCCGACGCCCACATGATTGCGGTGGCGGACGTCTTGCGGGAGATCGGTGGCTCCGAGGTTCCCCAGTTGATCGTGTTCAACAAGGCCGATCTCAGCGACGACGGCGTCCGGTTGGTGGCCGCTCATCCAGGGTCGGTGCTGGCCTCGGCCATGACCGGGGATGGCATCGACGATCTGCTGTTGGCTATCGGCGATCGGCTGCGAGCAACGACCCAGCTCTATGAGTTGTTCATCCCGTGGGCTCGTGGTGATGCCCTGGCTGCGGTCCATCGTGAAGGCGAAGTTCTCGACGAGACCTCAGACGAGAGCGGTATGCGTTTGCAGGCTCGGTTGGAGGACTCGTCGGCCAGCCGACTCCGGGAGTTCATCACCGGCTCACCTCACCATCGCCGCCACCGGCCGGCCTACGATGGCGGATCTCGTCCTGAGGAGGTCCTCTAATGGGGTTCGACCCGCCGCCCTATCCATACGATCGGCTCGACGATCTGAAGGCCAAGGCAGAACTGTTCGATGGGGGAGTGGTTGACCTCTCGATCGGCACCCCCTGCGATCCGCCACCGCCCGACGTCATCAGTGCCCTTGCCAGCTCCGATGCTGAGCGGGGCTATCCCCCCTCGATTGGGACCCCGGAGTTTCGGGCCGCGGCCGCCACCTGGCTCAACCGGTTTGTTGGGACCGACCTCAGCGGCGACGACATCCGGGCTACGGTCGGCTCCAAGGAGTTCGTGGCCGGTCTGCCCCACTGGTTGCGGCTGCGCCGCCCCGACCTCGACACTGTCCTCTATCCCGCCATCAGCTACCCCAGCTACGAGATGGGGGCGACCTTGGCTGGCGTGCGCGCCGTCCCCGTTCCCATCGACGATGAGTGGCGAATCGACCTCAGCGCCATCAGTGAAGACGATGCCGCTCGGGCTCTCTGCCTCTGGGTCAATACACCGGGGAACCCGGCCGGTGGGATCGATGATCTGGAAGCTGCGGCCCGCTGGGGCCGAGACCATGACGTGCTGGTCGTCTCCGACGAGTGCTATGCCGCCTTCACTTGGAATGGGCCACCCCAGTCGATCCTCCAGCACGGGCGCCAGGGATTGCTGGCTGTGCACTCCTTGTCGAAGCGATCGAACTTGGCCGGGGCCAGGACCGGGTTCTACGCCGGTGATCCCGACATCATCCACTACCTCGGCGAGCTGCGAAAGCATGCCGGGTTCATGCAGCCCGGGCCCTCGCAGGCGGCCGCCGTGGTCGCCTTCGCCGATGAGGAACACGTCGAAGCTCAGCGGGTTCTCTACCGTCAACGGCTGGAGCTCATGCAGCGGGTGGCAGCCCTGTTCGGCTCAGAAGCCGAGCTGCCAGGGGGTGGCTTCTATCTCTGGGCCCCCGCCCCCGACGGTGATGCCTGGGGTTTCACCACCCGGTTGGCCACTGAGGCCGGGGTGCTGGTCAGCCCTGGTGAGTTCTATGGCTCCCAAGGTTCGGACTATGTCCGGGTCGCCGTCGTCCAACCCGATGACAAGATCAGGCTTGTGGCCGAACGGGCTGGTATTGCTCTTTGACCGCGGTCGGGATGTGCCAGCCGACCCACCACACGCCAACCAAACCGGCCCCGATCACGACCAGGCGCACCGGCAACTTGTTGATCATCAGCCCCGCGCTCAGGCTGCAGAAGATGACCATGCTGGTGATGGCGAAGACCTTGGCTCGCTTCGGCATCCCGAATCCCGCCCGGTAGTCGGAAACCATGGGCCCGATCCGGGGTAGCTCCAGGACCCACCGCTCGAGGCGCTTACTGGAGCGTGAAAAGCACCATGCGGCCATGATGAAGAACACAGTCGTCGGCAGGCCTGGTACTACTATCCCGACTCCTCCGACCCCGACGCAGGTCAAACCGGCCGTCAACCAGATCAGGCGCATGAGCTAGGTCGACAACTGGACGATGTCGAGATAGAGCAGGATCACCAGCAACACGATCACGCTGCCGTGAAGGACGGTGGCATGGATCTTCCACCGGTGGTCAGCACGCCAGAAACGGCGGATGCTGAAGATGTTGGCGGTGATGGCAATCGTCCCAACGATCAGCCCGATGATGGGGCCGACCCCGGGGGCCAAGCCGATCAGGGGTGTCACGAAGGGGAGGACGACGTAGGTCAGGACACAGCGGATGCCCGAGATCAGGATCGAGCGGCTGAAACCCCGCTGGGCTTCGTCGACTGCGGTTTCCTCGCCGGGGTGGGTGGTGGCCACTCGCTCACGTTATCGCTGTTGGGATCGACTCGACCGATCGGGCGGCTACGGTTTGGGCCCGTGACTGGTGACGACCTGTTGAATCTGACCGCCACCATGGTCAACACCCCGTCGGAGTCGTTCGCCGAGGGACCCTTCGTTGACTGGCTCCATCACCAGCTGGAGGGGCTCGCCCACCTCCAAGTAACCAGGGTCGGTGACAACCTGGTCGCTCGTACCACCCTTGGTCGCGGTCGGCGGCTCATCCTGGCCGGCCACTCTGACACCGTCCCGGCCAATGGAAACGCCACCGCCCGTATCGAAGGCGACCTCCTGTGGGGCTTGGGTTCAGCCGACATGAAGGGTGGGCTGGCCGTGTTCTTGAGCTTGGCCCGCCAGGTGGTCGAGCCCGCCATCGATCTGACCTACATCATCTACGCCCGCGAAGAGGTGGCCCGTGAGCACAGTGGCCTGACCGAGCTGGCTCGGGCCCGTCCCGATCTTGTTGCCGGCGACTGTGCCATTCTGGGCGAGCCGACGTCGGCCATGGTCGAGGCTGGCTGTCAGGGTGCTTTGCGCTTCGAGCTCCATCTGGCCGGAGTGCGGGCCCACACCGCCCGCCCCTGGATGGGACGCAATGCTGTTCATCGGCTTGCCCCCGTGCTCACTGCCCTGAGTGGCTACCAGGCCAGGATGCCCATCATCGATGGGTGTGAGTATCGGGAGTCGCTCCAGGCAGTGGGGGTAGAGGCCGGGGTTGCCGGCAATGTCGTGCCCGACGCCGCCGTACTCGGAATCCACCATCGCTTTGCTCCCGATCGTTCACCGGCCGAAGCCGAAGCCTCCGTCAGGGATCTCCTGGCTCCCCATCTCGATGAGGGTGACGAGGTGAGCGTGGTCGACTCCGCACCAGCCTGTCCACCGTCGCTCACCCACCCCTTGCTCGAGCGGCTGGTTGACGAGAACCAGCTTGAAGTAGGAGCCAAGCTGGGATGGACCGATGTTGCCCAACTGGCCGAGCTCGGTATCCCGGCCACCAATTTTGGTCCTGGCGACGCTGCCGTGGCCCACTCTGCTGGTGAGTTTCTGGATCGAACGAGCTTGGAGCAGTGCCATGGAGCCTTGCGGCGGCTCATCACGACCGCGTAGCTGGAGATCGCCCGACAGCGGGAACTAGCCTGGAACCTTGCCCTCTCCGAGGAAGTAGTGGTGGTCCATGAAGAAGAACATCTCGCCGTCTGCATTGGCTCGAGATGATCGGTTCAGCCGGATCGATACCGATCGGCACACGGGCGACCGACGAGACACCGTGGTCGTCGGCCATGTCGACCCCGAGGCCGACGATGTGTCTGAGCGGGCCCGGCGCAAGATGCACAGCATCTTGGTCGGTGAGATCCAAGCCCTGGAGGGGGCAGGCCGGACAGCCTTCGACTTCGGAACCGATGAGGTTCCCTACGAGCTGAAGCTCGACATGGCTCGCCAGTGCTGGGATGAAGCCCGCCACTGCGAGATCTCGGTGAAGTTGGCCGAGCACATGGGGGCTGAGCTCGGGGAGTATGCCGAGGCCACCACCCTGTTCGAGGCCGCCTGCCACGAAGACCCCATGTCCCGACTGGCTGGGGTGAACCGGGTGCTGGAGGGGCTTGCCACCGACGTGTTCACCCAGATGCGGGACTTCGCTCAGACGATGAACGATCCGGTGCTGGAGTACGCCGGTGACTTCATGCTGGCCGATGAGTTGACCCACGTGAAGATGGGTTCACGCTGGATCCGACAGCTCACCGAGAACGACCCGAAGCGTCGGGCTCGAGCCCTCGATTTCCAGCAACCGAGCCCCTAGAGACGGCGCATTACGGTTACGACCCGTCCAAAGAGCTGCACGTCGTCTGGGTCGAGGACGATTGGATCCATAGTGGAGTTGGCCGGCACCAATACGGTCTTGCCATTCTCGGTCGTGTATGTCTTCACCGTTGCCTCCTCGCCCGGTAGACCGGCGACCACAACATCACCCGGCTCGGCCGTCTGTTGGACCCTGGCAACCACGAAGTCACCATCGAGGATGCCGAGGTCGATCATCGACTCGCCTCGCACCGTCAACATGAACAGATCGCCCTCGCCGGTGAGATCGGCGGGAACGGGGAAGGTCTCCTCGATGTGCTCCTCGGCCAAGACATCGGTACCGGCCGCAACCTGGCCAACCAATGGGACATGGCGGACCGGGCGACGTTCGACGTCAACCGCTCCGCTCGTGGCATCCCACGAGACCTTGATGGCCCTTGGCTTCGACGGGTCGCGCTGGAGATAGCCGTACTTCTGAAGGGTGGCCAGATGAGCGTGAACGCTCGATGGTGAGGTCAGGCCCACTTCAGCCCCGATCTCGCGTACTGACGGTGGGAACCCCTGCTCTCGCATCTGGGTCTCGATGAATTCCAGAATCGATCGCTGCCGATCGGTTAGTTGATGCTCCCCCATGACGACCTCCGTCGAACGTCTGTTGATTCGTCTTACTAAAGCACGTCTCAGCGTACAGGTGTTCGATGGTAGGAACATTCGTTCGCTTTCACCATTGACTCGAACGGGCGTTCACCCTACCCTGACGAACAGACGTTCGCTGCGGACGGTCGGAAGTGCCCCGGCCCCCAGCTCGCCCGCTCACTGTCACACCCCCTGAGGACACTTGACGTCATGGTCGCTCTCGTTCAACCAACTACATCTCGATCGAGGCCAGGCGGGCTCTGGGTCGGAGGCGGAGCTACCGTCACAGCCAGGCATCATGCCAGCCGCCCACCCCTTCGGCTCGTGGATACTCCGCCCCACGGGTCGTCACTCGGGGGTGTTCCTGTGGCGGGAATCGCGGTGGCTGTGGCGGTGGTGTTCGGCCTGTTGCTTGGGGTCCGTCTCATTCAGGGCGGTCCGCCGGTCGGTACCGGGTCGGATCCAACAATCGATTCCCGGGGGTCGGCTCTGGCGTTGGCCGGCCCCGGGGATCACCTTCGGGTGGCCCGGTCCGGTGACACTTTTTGGGCCATTGCCGAGGAGTTGGCGCCGGATCGTGATCCTCGACCGGTCGTAGTGAAGTTGATCGCGGCCAATGGTGGTGTGACCTCTATCCAGGTCGGTCAACGGCTGGTGATTCCGGCTGACTTGCTCGAATAAGGAGGTGTGCCGGTAAGGGCACCGACCCGTTGGACCGATGTGACGCGGAGTCAACAAGACTGTAACCAGCGGAAGGGTGGTGCTCCCGGTACCTTTTGGTTGGTGCGATGTCCGGCTTGTGGGAACGACGATACGAAGGTCGTCGACTCGCGGTCGGTCGACGAGGGGGCAGTGACCCGGCGCCGACGATCGTGCGAGCGATGTGCCGGCCGCTTCACGACCTTTGAACGGGCCGAGATCGCGGCCCTGGTTGTGGTGAAGCGGTCGGGAGAGCGCCAGCCCTTTGACGGCCAGAAGATACTCAAGGGGCTGGCCTCGGCGGCCAAGGGCGTGGCCGTCGATACCGATGATTTGGAGTTGCTCGTCGATCGGGTTGAGGAGCAAGCCAGGATCGAGGGGCCTGAGGTGACTTCGGAGTGGGTCGGCCTGGCCGTGCTCGATCGCCTTCGTAGCGTCGATCAGGTGGCCTGCCTGCGCTTCGCCAGCGTCTACAAAGGGTTCACCGACATCGGTGATTTCGAGCGCGAGGTACGCCTGATCAAGCGCGAGTCTGTCTGACCCAACGGCAGAACAGCAGATCGTCTTGGTACCACACCCGGGCCAGGGTCATGGCCAGGCCCGGAGGTAGCAGCTCTCGGCCTATCGCTGGTCGCCTCGAGGTGCCGCCAGCCAGGATGGGGGAGAGGGTCAGGTTCCACTCATCGATCAGGTCCTCGGCGATGAGCTGACCATTGAGCGACGGTCCACCCTCCGACAAGACCGTGCCCAAACCCCGGGCAGCAATCTCACCCAAGACCAGACCCAGGTCTACCTTCTCGTTGCCCGCCGTCACGACGTCGGCAACGGTCTCGAGCGCCACCCGCCGCTCGGCCGACGCACCCTCAACGGTGACGATCAGTGGTCGGTACAGATCGGGGTTGGCAAAGAGGGGGAGATCGAGGTCGAGATCGAGGCTGGCCGTGATCACGACCACGAGGGGGAGGGCAGGCTGCCCCCGATCGAGACGATCAGCCCTCTGTTGGGCCGAGCCCCCCGATGGGGCCCGGTAGCGCTCCTGGCGCACGGTGGAAGCTCCGACAATGATGGCATCGGCCACCCCCCGGATGGCCATGAACATGGCTTGATCGGCGGGTCCGCCCAGCGCTCCCGATAGACCCTCCATGGAGGTGGCTCCGTCGGCTGAAGCGATCATGTTGGTCATGACCCAAGGTCGCCGGCTGACTCCAGGTGTCGATGTTTGATCATCATCAGTGCTCATTGTGCCTGGTGGCTGGCGTTGTTCGGCTGCAACGGCGCGCATCGGATCGATCAGCCCTTCGGAGGCTTCGGGGAAGAGTGAGATCATGGCCGGACGGTTGGTGTGGCAGCGCGCTGGTGCTGTTCTGGACCCCAACAGCCCCGCCGGATCGCGCTCCAGCCTTGCTCGCAACACGTCCCGTGGTGTCGTTTCCACCCCAGGTGAGAAGTCGGGGCAATGGGTCGAGAATCCCCAACGAATACACACCAATTCACAGCCTCATCCCCTTTTGATCCACAGCGAAGCAAACCTACAGTGGCCGTTCGGGCCCATGTGGGGCAACGATCCGTGACGGAGGCTGGCACAGCGCATCAGTATGGCAGGGCACACCTGAGGGAGCCCTTGGGGGAGAAGTGAATCTGAGGCGGATAGTCACGCGCCGTCGCCGCCGAATTCGAACCTCGACCTGTTGGCACTGAGCTGGTCTTCGTCACAAACCCGATCTTTCTGAGAGGCGTCGTTGACATCGGTGTAATTACAATGTTGTAATGAGCACCCACATCTTGTGCGTCGCTCGAGCAGAGCAGGCGGCAGGCACAAGATCTAGTGGTTGCAGAAGCATCGAACGTCATGGGGCCATCGGGAGAGGGCGGCAGGCGGGACACGGCTGAAGCGCCTACTGGATCTGCGCACTGCCATCTCGCTCGGGACCGACGGACAGGACGAGGGCTACCAGAACTGCGAGAATATTCGAAGAAGTTAGGCGAGACGGCGTTGGGCTAGCTCACCATCACGAATGGGGAGCCGAGACGAGGTCGTCCCGAATTTTGATCTGCTCGGAGCGATCCGGGCTCTGACTGTCACAGGGCGAGGCAATGATGTCCACAACACCTCCGACTCCGGTCGGCTGGAAGCAACGGGGCTCAGCGCCAACCCAGGCAGTCGCTGTGGAGCACAGCGGATGGCGGAATCTGCGTGAGCACCCACTCACTGAGCACATCTATTGACCAGAGACACGTACAGAGTCACTGCAACACAGGGAGAATCAATGTCCTTGGCACCCGATCAGATCGGTATCGGTCTTCGTCGCCATTTCACCGCCACCGGTGTCGACCCATACGAGACGGTCACCTGGGAGAAGCGCGACGCCAAGATCGCCAACTGGAAGACCGGTGAGGTCGCGTTCGAGCAACCAGATGTCGAAGTGCCCTCGACGTGGTCGTTCAACGCAACCAACATCCTGGCCCAGAAGTACTTTCGAGGAACGCTTGGAACTCCTGAGCGCGAGTCCTCGCTCCGTCACGTCGTCGACCGGGTAGTACACACGATCTGCCGATGGGGCCTCGAGGGCGGCTACTTCGAAGAGGCCGAGGCCGAGATCTTCGCCGATGAGCTCAAGTACCTCGTCATCCACCAGAAGGGGGCCTTCAACTCGCCCGTCTGGTTCAACATTGGTGTCGACGATGTGCCCCAGCAGGCCTCGGCCTGCTTCATCTTGTCCGTCAACGACAAGATGGAGGACATCCTCAACTGGTACGTCGAGGAAGGAGTCATCTTCAAAGGCGGCTCCGGGGCCGGCATCAACCTGTCTCGCATCCGCTCCAGCTCGGAGCCCCTGCGGGGGGGAGGGACGGCCTCAGGGCCTGTCAGCTTCATGCGTGGAGCCGATGCGTCAGCGGGGACAATCAAGTCCGGGGGCAAGACCAGGCGGGCAGCCAAGATGGTCATGCTCGACATGGATCACCCTGACGTCGAAGAGTTCATCTGGTGCAAGGCGACCGAGGAGCGCAAGGCTCGGGTCCTGCGCGAAGCCGGCTTCGACATGGATCTCGACGGGGCCGACAGCCACTCGATCCAATACCAGAACGCCAACAACTCGGTCCGGGTCACCGACGAGTTCATGGAAGCCGTCGTCAACGACGAGGACTGGAACCTCGTCGCCAGGACCGACGGAGCGATCATCAAATCCGTCTCGGCCAGGGATCTGATGCGCCAGTTCGCCCAGGCCACCTGGGAGTGCGCCGATCCTGGGATGCAGTTCGACTCAACCATCAATCGCTGGCACACCTCGTCGAACACGGGCAAGATCAACGGCTCGAACCCGTGCAGCGAGTACATGCACCTCGACAACTCGGCCTGCAACCTGGCCAGCTTGAACCTGTTGACATTCCTCGAAGAAGACAATCGATTCGACATCGAGGGGTTCAAGGCCGCCATCGAGTGCTTCTTGATCGCCCAGGAGATCCTGGTCGGCCGGGCTGACTACCCGACCGAGAAGATCGGCATCAATTCTCGCAAGTTCCGCCAGCTCGGTCTGGGCTACGCCAACCTAGGCGCTCTGCTGATGAGCTTGGGCCTGCCCTATGACTCCGATGAGGGGCGGGCTCTGGCGGCGACGATCACCTCCTTGATGACGGGCCACGCGTACTACATCTCGGCTCGTACCGCGGGCCGGATGGGTCCCCACGCTGGTTACGAGGAAAACGCCCAGCCGATGCTGCGTGTTCTCGAACAGCACAAGGCCGCCACCGAGGAGATCGACTCCTCCCTGGTCCCGGCCGATTTGACCTCGGCCAGCCGAGCAGCCTGGGTTGACGCCACCTCACTGGCGGCCGACGTCGGGACCCGCAACGCTCAGGCCACCGTTCTGGCCCCGACCGGGACCATCGGCCTGCTGATGGACTGCGACACCACCGGTGTCGAACCCGACCTCGGTCTGAGCAAGATGAAGAAGCTGGTCGGCGGGGGGACGATGATGATCGTCAACCAGTCGGTGCCTCGGGCCCTGCGCCGCCTTGGCTACTCCGACGGTCAGGTCACCGCCATCACCGACTACATCGACGAGAACAAGACCATCATCGGTGCCCCGGGCCTCGATCCCGGACACAGCCCGGTGTTCGCCTGCTCCATGGGCGACAACGCCATCCACTACACCGGTCATGTCAAGATGATGGCCGCCGTCCAGCCGTTCATCTCCGGTGCCATCTCCAAGACAGTCAACATGCCCGAAGAGGTGACCGTCGAAGACGTCGAGCAGCTCCACATCGACGCATGGAAGATGGGGGTCAAGGCCATCGCCATCTACCGCGACAACTGCAAGGTGGCCCAGCCTCTGTCGATGGCGACCAAGGATGACACCAAGGTAGATGAGGGGGCGGCAGGAGCAGCCCAGACCCTGCTCGAGCCCGTGATCGAGACCAAGATCGTCTACAAGCCGATCAGGGAACGACTGCCTCGTGACCGTCGGTCGCGGACCTTCGAGTTCCGGGTCGCCGACTGCAAGGGCTTCGTGACCGTTGGCGAATACGACGATGGTCGCCCCGGTGAGATCTTCCTCCGGGTCTCCAAGCAGGGCTCGACCTTGGCCGGCATCATGGATGCCCTGGCTATCGCCTTGAGTCACGGCCTCCAATATGGGGTGCCGCTGCGCAACTTCGTCGATACCTACACCGGGATGCGATTCGAGCCGGCCGGTATGACCGACGATCCTGATATCAGGATCGCCAGCTCGATCATGGATTACCTGTTCCGCAAGCTCGCTGTTGTCTATCTCAGCTATGAGGAGAGGTCGGGCCTTGGGATCTTCACCACCGGGGAACGCTCGCAGCAGACCCTGCCTGGTGTCGATGAAGCCGCATCGTCGACGGGGGTCGATCTTGTTGCCGACCCACCATCGATTGAGTCAGCCGACGATCTGATCGCCACCATTGAGGCCGGTTCACCGATCCCGGTTTCCGACCCCGATGCTCCTATCTGCATGCAGTGTGGTATCACCATGCAAAGGGCAGGTAGCTGTCATACGTGTCCCGGGTGTGGGAATACCAGCGGTTGCTCCTGACCGAGCACCTTCGCCCGGAAAGAAAACCCGTGGTTGGGTGAGTAGCTGAAGAGGAGGCCGGGGACGATCTGAATCCCGGCCTCCTCTTGTGTTTCGAGGCAAGGCCCGTAGGTGCTCGCAGTGGTCAATGTCCGCTACCGTTCCTTCGTCCCTCCGGAAAGGATTTCATGGATCAGGATCTGGTTGACGTCGTAGGCGTCGGCAATGCCATCGTCGACGTCATCTCCCAAGCCACCGATGACTTCGTGCTTGCCCAGGGGTTGGAGAAGGGGTCGATGACCCTCATCAACCAGGACCGGGCCACCCAGCTCTATGAACTGATGGGTCCCGGTATCGAAGCGTCAGGTGGCTCGGCCGCCAACACGGTCGCCGGCGTCACCTCCTTCGGTGGCACCGCCTCCTTTATCGGCAAGGTCCGCGACGACGTCTTGGGTAGCGTCTTCGCCCACGACATGCGGGCCAGCGGGGTCAGATTCGACCTCGAACCATCGGATCAAGGGCCGGACACCGCCCGCTGTCTGATCCTGGTCACCCCCGATGCTCAGCGGACCATGAACACCTTCCTCGGCATCTCCTCGTTGCTGGAGCCGACCGATATCGAACCGGCAGCCGTCGATTCAGGACAGATCCTGTTTTGTGAGGGCTACCTGTGGGACGTCGACTCGGCCAAGCAGGCCATCCGCAAGGCCATGGACATCGCCAGGGCTGCCGGTCGACGGGTCGCCTTTACTGCTTCTGACTCGTTCTGCGTCGAGCGCCACCACCAGGAGTTCCTGGATCTGGTGGCTGGCCCCATCGACATCCTGTTCGCAAACTTGGCCGAGCTGGCCACCCTCTACGAGTGCGACTTCGATACTGCGGTAGAGAAGATCCGAGGGGACGTGGCCCTCGGCTGTCTGACGAGGGGTGACCAGGGATCGATCCTGGTTTCCGGGTCGGAGACCATCGAGATCGCGGCCGAGAACTTGGGCCCAGTCGTCGACACCACCGGTGCCGGTGACCAGTACGCCGCCGGTGTGCTCTTCGCCCTCGCTCGGAACATGGATCTGGCCGATGCTGGCCGTCTCGGCTCACTGGCGGCGGCGGAGGTCATCTCTCATGTCGGTCCCCGGCCCCAGAGGCCCTTGAGCGAGCTTCTCGATCTCGTTTGAGAGTGCAGCAACCCTTCGGGCTCCGGCAAACATCCCTGGCTAGGCTGATTGTTCTAGCCGGCGACCATGGGCTCGGGGGTGCCGAACAGGTTGCCCTGACCCCAGTCGACTTCGAGGGTGCGTAGGACCCGGGCCTGCTCCTCGGTCTCGACGTGTTCGGCCACCACCCATGCCCCGGTTCGGTGGGCCAGATCGACAACGGCCTGGATGATAGCGGTTGCTTCCGAGCTCGGCAGAGAAGCGATCAGATCGCCGGCGAGCTTCAAGACGTCTGGCTTGAAGCTTGTGGCCACCCGCAAACTGGAATAGCCGTCACCGACATCGTCGATGGCGAGGCGAACGCCGGCGCTGCGAAGCTTCGTCAGCTGAGCGGCTGCTAGATCGAGATCGACATACCGGTTCCGTTCAGCCGTCTCGAACACGAGCTGATCTGGCTCGAGCCCGATGTCTTCGGCGTGACGGATCGTTCGCCTGGCCGCTGACAGGTCGAAGGTCCCTTCGGGGGCCATGATGTTCAAGAACAACAAACCAGCCCCCAGCCAGGGCCCGACGCCGCGGATAGCGAGCTGGCGGCCCAGCTGGTCAAGCTCTGGGAGCCAGCCGCCTTTGGTCGCCCTGGCGATCAGCTCCTCGGCTCCGATCACCTCGTTGCCCAGTCTGGCCCGCAAGAGCGCCTCGAAGCCAACGATTGAGCGGTTGCTGAGCCTGACTATGGGCTGGTAGCGAACCTCGTAGTCGAGCGGTTCGCTCGCCAGCTCCTCTTGCTCCAGCCTGTCAGCGACAATATCCAAGGTGGGTGCCATCAGGGCCCGATGGACGAGATCCTGTGGGGTGCTCTGTGGCTCAGCGAAGGCAATCCGGATTGCGCTTTTGTTGCCGTCGCTCACGTCGTCGAGGATCTGGGTCAGGAAAGAGTGGCCGTCGGCCACTTCGACCCAGAGCACCTCGGATCGTAAATCGATGGCGTCGGCTACCCCTACCAGGTTCCGGCGGAGCCGGGCCATGATCTCTGGCTGGTCCGATCCGAGCAAGATCAGTGTTGGTTCTGCCCGGGGTAGCCGGAACGTCTGATCGGTCTCGTCCACCTGACCCACACTAGCTCTGATCTGCTGGTTGGGGTTGCGACAAGCGGTCACGGTCGTGGCTAGATGCTGATGGCACTGGATCGAGACACCACTCGGGGTCAGAGCTCGACCGCGGGTTGGAACGAGAACGGCAGATCACCCAAGCGAACAAGGGCTGAGGCGATCCATCCTCCCATGGCTCCGAAGTGCTCATCGAGGGCTGAACCATCTTCGAGGGTCTTCTCGTCGAGCTCATATGAGCCCTTGTATGTGATCTCAACTGCATGGGACACAATGATCAGATCGGTGTCGTAGTCCGTCTCCAAGGTGGGGCCAAAACCATCCAGCTCTTCGTCGCCGATGGAGGGTGTCGATTCCGGTAGTCCCTTCATGATCATGGCCGGATCGGGGGCTTCAGCCAGCCGCTGGACCCGGAATACGACCTCGATCTCGATGCGTGGGCCTTCGGTGAACTCCTCGTCGAGGTACCAGGTCCGGTAGGCGGTCTGGGCCCAGGTCGGCCACTCGAGGGTGAGATCAGCCTGGACCCGGGGCGGTGAACCCTCGCCCGGCAGTCCGTAGCTGGTCTCCCAGGTCACGTCGCCAAGCAGGACGTCAGCCTGGAATCGTTCCTCGAACGCTTGGCGTTCGAGCATGGCCGACTCCAGAGCGTCTCGTAGCGCCCCAATGGCATCGGTGAAGACGTGGTCGAGCATCAGATGAATCGTGGGCGAGGGGTCATCACCGTAGGATTCCGTCCCTCGACCGACATGAAACTCGCACCGCTTCTCCTCATTGATGACTTGCTGGTGGACAACGGTGTCCCCAATGGCCTCTTTTGATGGTAGGCCGCTGGGGGTGGGAATCCTGGTCAGTTCCTATCGGTGGGCAAGGCTCCTTCCAGGTGGTGCCGGCCCCGGTTGGGCGCAACACTGTGATTCGGACGTCACGCCAATGTGACCGGAAGGGAGTCGACATGACCGAATTGGGTGAGTTCACTGCTCTGTCCGCCCGTATCAACGAGGGGGTTGTCGAAGTCGTCATCGACAACCCGCCTGTGAACCTGATCACGCTTCACTTGTACCGAGATCTGGCCCAGCTGCTCGACCTCATCGAGGCCGAAGCTGAGGCTCGGGTGGTGGTGTTGCGTAGCGCGAATCCTGATTTCTTCATTGCTCACTACGACGTCGAGCTGATCCTGACTGCCCCCATCGATGAACCGCCCCAAAGATCGCAAGAGTTGAACGGCTTCCACCTGATGTGCGAGCGGTTCCGAACCTTGCCCATCCCGTCCATCTGTGAGATCGGGGGACGTGTCGGTGGGGGAGGAGGGGAGCTGTCTGCCTCGTGCGACATGCGCTTCGGTGCCATCGGGAAGACCATCCTGTGTCAGATGGAGGTGCCGCTCGGGATCCTCCCCGGAGGGACTGGCACCCAACGCCTACCTCGCTTGCTGGGGCGGGGCCGGGCCATGGAGATAGTTCTTGGCGGTGACGACATCGACGCTGAGACGCTGGCCTCGTGGGGATGGCTCAACCGAGCCCTCCCTCCCGATCAGCTCCGCTCCCATGTTGATGCCCTGGCCGCCCGCATCGCCTCCTTCCCCCCTGAGGCGGTGAGCCGGGCCAAGGCCTCGGTCCTGGCTGCCGGTCCCGATCCGGTTGCCGGCCTGATCGAGGAGGCATTCCTGTTCCAGGAAACCCTCCGCACCGAGGCCGCCCCCCGCCGCATGCGAGCCTTCCTGGACAGGGGTGGCCAGACCGTCGACGGGGAGCTCCGAGTCGGCGCCCTCGGAGCCGAACTGGATCAGTAATACGCGCAGCGGGTGCGATGGCGGGGGATGGCCTTGTAGCGGGGTCCACCCCCACGTGACCACAAGGCCAGGTCGACGTCCATGGCCCTTGTGAGCCGGCCCAATCGGGCCAGCTCGGCGACCAGCCGTTCGACCGCTTCGACGCCAGCGGCTCGGATCTCGATCTCGGCCCGGGAGCCAGCCTCCAGACGTTGACCCGAGTCGATGGTGGTTGCCAGGTCGGGGTCGTAGCGCAGTATCCCATCCACTCGTAGGACGTGGGGGACGAGATTGTCGGCGAACGCAGTCAGCCGATCGAGATCGTCGAAATGACTTGGGGCCTGGTTGGCGAATGCCCTCGACAGATCGGCTGCCGTGATCTGGGCTCGCTTGTAGAAGTGGGCCTCGGGCGGCCCAGGCGAGCGGTCCTGGTAGAGGGGCATGGTCAGTAGCGATGACGCCAGCCGGCGGGCTGATCCATCAGCCTCCTGGACCACACTGAGATAGGAGCCACCGAACCGGTTGGAGACGAACGACCCGAGATCCCTGAGGGCAGTGGCGAACAGCTCCATGAGCTCGGCCTGATCCGCAATATCGGGATCCTGGCCGAAGATGGTGGCGCAGTCGCCCATCGTCAGCGCTCCGAGACGGCCCGGTGACAGCTCATGCCCGTCTAGGTACCGCTTCCAGCGGATGGCCATGGTGGTCGCTCCGGAGCGGCCGGGTTCCTTGTCGACGATGTCGTGGTAGCCGGAGCCGAAGTTGATGGCATCGAGGGTCAGCACCTCGGCTGCCAGCTCCTCGGGCCCCTTCTGCGACCCCGGTTCCTGCTCCCAGTCGGGACCAATCGCCAGGCCAGCAATGAGAGTCTTGGCGTAGGCCCGGAGCTGTTCCTGGTCGATGGTCACCAGATCCGCCTGGTCGACGATCTGGTGGCACGAGGTTCGCACCAGCTGGCACAGATCCATGGGCCGCCGATCCTAACTCGGTTGCGGCCACTCCATCGGGGAGGGGCTATCGTGTTGGCATCGACAACGGCACCCAACGTCGGAACCAGATCGAGCGCTGGCTGGCCGCTGATCCCGATCCGTCTACCCGTAGCCAGCTTCGTCAGATGCTGGAGAGCGACCAGGCTGGGGCTGAGGCCTTGTTCGACGGCCGCATCACCTTTGGCACCGCCGGGCTCCGAGCCAGCATGGGCCCCGGCCCCAAGCAGATGAACCGCCTTGTCGTCCGTCAGACAACGGCCGGAGTGATGAGCTGGCTGCCAGACGGAGCGACTGTGGTCATCGGCTACGACGCCCGCCACAACTCGGCCACCTACGCCCAGGAGGTGGCGGCTGTGGTTGGCGCCGCTGGTGGTCACGCCCTCGTCCTACCGGCGCCCCTACCAACTCCGGTGCTGGCCTACGCCGTCCTCGATCGGAGAGCCGACGCAGGGGTCATGATCACGGCCAGCCACAATCCGGCGGCCGACAATGGTTACAAGCTCTACCTTGGCGACGGGATCCAGCTCGTCGATCCGGCCGACGCTGAAATCGCCGCCGCCATCACCGCGGTTGCCGCTCGCCATGATCAATCGATCGCCGGCCTGGTGGCATCCGATGGCAGTGAAGGGCCGATCTCTCCTGAGGCCGGGACGATCGTGACCCTCGACGAGGCGATGGCGGCGCGCCACCTGCAAGCAGCTGTTGCCGCTTGTCGCGGCCAAGACCGAGAGGTCAAGACCCTGTATACGGCGATGCACGGGGTTGGGGGTCGCCACCTTCTGGCTGCCTTCGCTGCCGCCGGCTTTCCTACGCCTGTGGTCGTGGATGGCCAATTCGACCCCGATCCTGACTTCTCGACCGTTGCCTTCCCCAATCCCGAGGAACCAGGAGCCCTCGACCTGGCCTTCGCTACTGCTCAGGAGGAGGCTGACGCTGGCCGCCCTGTTGACGTGATTCTGGCCAATGACCCCGACGCCGACCGTCTTGGCGTCGCCATCCCCGATAGACACGGCATCTGGACCCGCCTCAGTGGTGACCAGGTCGGGGTACTGCTGGCCGATCATCTCTTGGGCCACAGCTCAGGCCCGGATCGGCTCGTCGCCTCGTCTCTTGTCTCGTCCCGGCTCATTACGGCCATGGCCGAAGATGTAGGTGCCGCCAGCATCCGTACCTTGACCGGGTTCAAATGGGTGGCCAGACCAATCGTCGAGCGCCCCAAAGATCACTATCTCCTTGGTTACGAAGAGGCCCTCGGCTATTGCGTCGGTGATCGTGTCCGTGACAAGGATGGGATCAGCGCCGCTCTTGTCATGGCCGAACTGGTGGCCGAGACGGTGGCTGCGGGGGAGACCCTGTGGGATCGTCTCGATCGACTGGCCCAACGCCACGGCGTCTATCTGACGGCGCCGGTCACCCTGGTGTTCGCCGGTGCTGGTGGGTCGGAGCGTCGCCAAAGACTCCTACAACAAGTCCAGTCCTCACCCCCGATCGAGCTGGCCGGGGTCGAGATCACGGGCTCCGAAGACCTCTCGCTCGGGCACGACCTGCCTCCGGCCAGCGGATTGATCTGGCACCTGGCCGACCGGTCGAGGGTCGTGATTCGGCCCAGCGGCACTGAACCGAAGCTCAAGGCCTATCTCGAAGTAATCGAGCCAATCGGCCAGTCTTCACCAGCCGACGCACAACAGCGGGCGGCGAGCCGGATGGCTGCTCTCGAAAGCGCCGTCTCGGCCCTGTTCGCAGTCTGAGTTCTGGTCGGGCCGGCCCCAGTGGGTGTGGTTGGCCAGGTCCTGGGGGGCTCGGATCGCCGATTCGCTCAGTTCCGACCGACGGTTGGCTTGCGGCCGTGGTTCGCCTTCTTGCGACGAGCCAGTAGGCGTTTCTTCTTCCTTCGCTTCGACATGTCATCCACCCTAGGGGGTCGCGACCGAAATCTGGCCTGACGGGACCTACGCTGGAGGCATATGGAGAAATTCGGGTTCGTTGGTCTCCCCAACGCGGGCAAGTCGTCGCTCTACAACGCCCTGACTGGGGGTGGTGCCCTGGCTGCTCCCTACGCCTTCGCCACCACCGATCCCAACATCGGTGTGGCCAAGGTCTTCGACGAACGCCTTGACGCACTAGCCGAGATGAGCCAGTCGAAGAACGTGGTCTCGGCCAGCGTCCAGTTCAGCGATATTGGGGGGCTGGTCGAAGGGGCGAGCAAGGGGGAGGGGCTTGGCAACAAGTTCCTGGCCGGCATCCGCGAGGTCGACGCCATCGTGTTCGTCCTGCGGGCTTTTCGTGATGATGACGTGCCAGGGGCTGATGACCCTTTGGAGCACCTCCGGATCGTCGAGCTCGAGCTCACCTACGCCGATCTGGAGACGGTCGAGTCACAGCTCGACAAGCGCCGCAAGGCGGCCAAGGGTGATCGCTCGATGTTGCCGGAGGTGGCGGCAGCCGACAAAGCTCTCGAGTACCTCTCAGCTGGTATCCCTCTCTATCGGGCGGTTCTCAGCGAGGAAGAGCGAGCCCTGCTCGATTCCTGGTACCTGCTGACGAACAAGCCGGTGCTGGCCATCGTCAACGTCGACGAGGAACAGCTCGAGAACCTAGAAGCCGTGGTCAAACCGATCGAAGAGGAGCTCGGAGAGCTGGCGCCTGTGTTCGGTGCTTGCATTCAGCTGGAGGCGGAAGCGGCCCAGCTCGACCCAGCCGACCGGGCTGAAATGCTTGACGGCTTCGGGTTGGGGGAGGGAGCGCTCCCCCGCTTCGTCCAAGCTGCATACCATGCGCTCGGTCTGCGCACCTTTCTCACCACCGGTGAAAAGGAGAGTCGGGCCTGGACCTTCCGGGTCGGTTCTACTGCTCCTGAATGCGCGGGACGGATCCATAGTGACCTTCAACGGGGCTTCATCCGGGCTGAGACCATCCGTTGGGATGAGCTGATCGAGATGGGCTCGTTGGCCAAGGCTCGTGAGGCGGGCAAGGTGCGCCAGGAAGGCAAGGACTATCTCGTCGAAGATGGTGACGTCTTGGAGATCCGGTTCAGTGTCTGACGGTGAAGCTGACGCCGTCGGGGGAGACCCGCAACGGGGCTGGCTGATCCGCGAAGGAGAGGTCCTGGCATCAGTCGAGGTGCGGTCGACCAGAAAGGGAAGGCTGCGCGGCCTGCTCGGGCGATCTGGGCTCGAAGGTGCACTGGTACTGCCCAGGACCCGATCGGTTCACAGTGTCGGGATGAGCTTCGATCTTGATGTTGCCTTCGTCGACGCCGACAGCATCGTGGTCAGAACCCTCCAGCTGAAGCGCAATCGGGTGACCATGCCGGTGTGGCGGGCCTACCTCGTCATTGAGGCCGAGGCCGGCTCGTTCGGCCAATGGAAGCTCAAGATCGGGGACAAGATCGAAGTCAGGCAGGCCTAGGTGGACCCGGTCGGGACCCTGGTCGTTGTCGGGACCCCGATCGGCAACCTCGGTGATCTGTCGCCTCGGGCCGCCGCCGAGCTGGCTGGGGCCGACGTCATTGCCTGCGAAGACACCCGTCGAACCGGTCGCCTTCTTTCCCTGGCCGGGATCAAGGGCCCCCGGTTGGTGGTGGCAAACGAGCACACCGAGCGGGATCGGATCTCCGAGGTGCTCGGTCGTCTGGCTGAGGGCCAACGGGTGGTCCTGGTCAGCGATGCCGGGATGCCAGCCATCTCCGACCCGGGCCGGATCCTGGTCGACGCCGTGGCTGAAGCCGGCTACCGCATCGATGTCGTACCGGGGCCAGTAGCTGCCATCGCCGCACTCTGTGCCAGCGGCCTACGGGCTGACCGGTTCGTGTTCGAGGGCTTCTTGCCCCGGAAGGGCCGAGCAAGAGCCATCAGGCTGGACGCAGTGGGGGATGAGGAACGGACTTTCATCGTCTACGAGGCTCCCCACCGGCTGATCAAGACCCTGGCCGACCTGATCACTGTGTGTGGTGAGGAGCGACCGGCCGTGGTTGCCCGAGAGCTGACCAAGCTCCACGAGGAACTGATCCGAGGCTCACTGGCCGAGTTGATGGCCCATTTCGAAACCACTGAGCCCCGAGGCGAGATCGTGATCATTGTCGGGGGAGTCAAGCCCGTCCAGGTCGAATTCGACGACGAGTCCCTACAAGAGGCTCTCACTACAGCCTTGGATCGCGGCTCCACCCGCCGTGATGCGGTGGCTGAGGTCGTGCAGGCCACCGGTGAACCGAAACGTCGGGTCTACGCCCTGGCCACCGCGCTCGACCGGCGCCCGGCCAGCCGGGTGGGCGAAGGATCGGGGAGCGAGTAATGGCAGGGGGAGCGTCCTCGGTCAGGGTCGACAAATGGTTGTGGGCGGTGCGGGTCTACAAGAGCCGAAGTGCGGCCAATGATGCTTGTCGTACCGGGCGCGTACAGGTGAATGAGGAGGTGGCGAAACCGGCGACAAAGGTCTCGGTCGGCGATCTTGTCACTGCCAAGCGTCGGGATCGTGTCATCAGCTATGAAGTCGTTGCGCTTCTGGAGAAGCGAGTATCGGCCTCTTTGGCGGCCGAAGCAGTGATCGATTGCTCGCCCCCAATACCTGATAGCGGCCCTGGTTACGGCCCAGATGGGCGTGCTGCAGCCGGCACCCGAGGGCGAGGTTCTGGGCGGCCAACCAAACGTGATCGTCGACGCTTGGACAAGCTACAAGGTCGCTGACCAGGCATGAATGGGATCAATATTGCCTCTTGATTGCTAGGCTGCGAGCCGCCTCAATAGCAATGATCCGCAATAAGTCGGGCAGATCGGGCAGGTCTGTGGTCATGCGTGAGGCATGTGGGTGGCCCGAGACAGCTCTCAGGTGATTACAGAAAGGTGGCAGACGATGTCGTCGATATTGGAGGCGTTGTTCGGAGTTCTCGAACAGGGCGACACAATGGCAAGGCTCGGGACCCTCATGGATACCGATGCCGACAAGGCGAAGGAAGGAGTGGGGGCAGCGGGACCGGCTGTGATCGGTGCCCTTGCTTCGAATGCTGTCACCGACGGAGGGGCTGAGCCGATAGCCGAACTGGTCGATTCCGTCGGCCCGTCGATCCTTGATGATGTCGACGGGTTCCTCGACGCCGATGAGACCGCGCTCGGTACCGGCCTCCTCGATTTCCTATTTGGTCAGGATCGGGGTGCACTGCTGGCTGGCTTGTCTTCGAACGGTGATGTCCCTTCATCTGGATACTCGAAGCTCTTGCCGTACCTCGCTCCTCTCGTGGTCGGTGCCGTTGCCAAGCGCAAGGTCGATGATGGTCTCGACGCTGACGGCCTCGCCATCGTGCTGTCGAAAGAGCAGACCGAGCATGAGGACGAGGGCGACCTTGGCCAGTGGTTCAGTGACGCCATCGCCGGCGGTGGTGCCCTGGCTGCGATTGCTGGGCTGGCCACTCTGGCTCGTGCCAAGCTCGGAGATGCCGCTGGTGTTGTCAGCGATATCGCCACTGAGGCTGTCGACAAGGTCGAAGATGCGGTCGAGGCTGTCGGCGACCTCCTTGGCGAGGCTGGTGACAAGGTCGGCGACCTGGCGGGGGACGCTGCTGACAAGGTTGGCGACCTGGCGGGAGACGCTGCTGACAAGGTCGGTGACCTGGCGGGAGACGCTGCTGACAAGGTCGGCGCTGGGTTCGATGCGCTAACCGGGCGCAGTGACGCCGACACCGACTCCGACGATGGCGCCACTGACACCGACACCGACAATGGCGACACCGACGATGGCGCCACTGACACCGATGGTGCCACTGACAACGATGACGGTGATTCCGATGGCGGTGGCATGATGAAGGCGGCGGCCATCACGCAGGACCTTGTTGGCTCGCCTTCGGGGAATCGCTCGGATGGGGATGCGAGCAGTCGTGGCCTCGGTTGGTTCTGGTGGGCTCTCGGTGGCCTCGTCCTCCTCCTGTTCCTGGTGTGGCTGGTGGGCCAGTTGGCGAGAGACGATGACGCAACCGCCACCGAATCCACGTTGGCGGCCGAGGTCGCCGACGAGGCAGATCAAGGTGACGGAACTGCTGGTGCCGCCACTGAGACCGAGACCGAGACCGGCTCCGGTACCGAGACTGGCACCGAGACCGAATCCGATGACGAAGCGTCGGATGATGCTGCTGCTGGCAACGATGATGCCGAAGACGAGGGTTCAGCTGAACCGGAGGTCGATCTGGCTGATGGGGTTGCTGGGGCGCTGACTGATGCTGGATTCGATGGGGTCTCAGCTTCGGTGGAGGGTGATGTGGTGACATTGTCCGGCTCGGTTGGCTCCGAGGATGATCTTGTCGGTGCTGAGGCGGCGGTTGGCGCGGTTGATGGTGTCGGCTCGGTCGTCAATGAGATCACGGTCGATGACGGTGATTCCGGGGGCGATTCGACGGCCGCTGCTGGGTCGTCGCTCAACGAACTGCTCGGCCTGGCGCCCGTCACCTACGGCTACCAGTCGGCTCGAGTCACGGCTGAGGGCCAGGTTGTCCTGGCTCAGGTCGTCGAGTATCTGACCACCGAAGATGTCGATGTCGAGGTCGAGATCCAGGGCCATACCGATAGTGATGGTACCGATGCCGAGAACCTGGTTCTCGGTCAACGTCGGGCCGATGCAATCAAGGCCTACCTGGAGGCCAACGGCATCGACGGGGATCGCCTGACTGCGGTTGGCATCGGTGAAGGCCAGCCCAAGGTGGACAATGACTCCTTGGATAACAAGACCGTCAACCGGCGAATCGAGTTCATCGTCGCGGGCTGACAGGCCCCGACAAGGCCCTCCAGGTGAGGGACCACCCCTTGAGACATGTTGCGGTCCGTGCGCTGATGGTGCGGGCCGCAACCGCGTTCAAGCTGACTGTCACAGGGCTTGTCTACGGTCCCTGGCATGGTCATTCTCCTTGTACTTGCCATCGCCGCGGCCGTTGTCGTCGGGTTTGCTATCGGCTGGTTCCTGGTCAACCAGGGCCAGTCAGTCGCCCCCGACCATCGCCAGGAATTGGCAGCCAGCGTCGATCGGGCTGTCGAAGTGCTTCGCAACGAGCAGGCCGAGAGTATGCAAGCTGCGGTCAACACCATCTTGTCGGTGGCGTCGTCGAAGCTTGGCGATCAGCTGGAGGCGGGCAAGATCGTGATCGATCGCGAGCGCGACTCGATGAGCCACCAGGTGGAGACCGTCAATGCCGAGCTGAGGCGTGTTTCGGGTCTGGTGGCTGATCTCCAGAAGGAGAGCGCCCAACAGGCCGGTCAGCTCACCAATGGATTGGAGCAGGCATTCCGGGTCACCTCGACCCTGGCCGATACGACCCAATCCCTGGAACGAGCCCTGGCTTCCCCCAAGGCTCGGGGCCAGTGGGGGGAGCGGATGGCTGAAGATGTGCTGCGCTCGGCTGGCTTCATCGAAGGGGTCAGCTATGCCAAGCAGACCAAGCTGCGGTCTGGTGGGATCCCCGACTACACCTTCTTTCTGCCAAACGAACATGTCGTCCACATGGACGTCAAGTTCCCGATCGACAACTATCGCCGCTGGTTGGAGACGACCGACGAGACGGTCAAGGTCCGCCTGGCCAAGCAGTTCCAGCGAGATGTGCGGCAGCGGATCAAGGAACTGACGGAGCGGGACTATGTCGACCCCGAGACGACCGTCGACTATCTCCTGCTGTTCGTGCCAAACGAGAGTGTCTACGGCTTCATCCATGAGCACGACAGCACGCTCATCGATGTTGCCATCGGCCAGAAGGTCGTTCTCTGCTCGCCCGTCACCCTCTTCGCAGTCTTGGCTGTCATCCGCCAATCGGTCGATAACTTCCTCATAGAGCGGCGTAGTGGTGAGATCATCGGCGCCCTTGGTGGCTTGCGGGATCAGTGGGAGCGCTGGAGTGAGCCCATGGACAAGATGGGCCGTGCCATTACTACGGCTCAGAAAGCCTTCGATGAGCTGTCAGGGCCCCGTACCCGCCAGTTCGAGCGGCAACTGGAAAAGCTGGAAGCAGTCCGTGACGCCCGGGTCGTTCCGGCCGAGTCAGGCCTCCCAACCGTCCTGGCAGCCCCGGTCGAGTCCATGCTCGAGACTGACTTCTGCCCGTCGACCGAGGAGGTGGGCCGGGTGCGGCCGAGGTTGCGCACCACGGTTGGGGTGGATGAGGAGTCGGCGCTCCAACTCAAGTTGCGGTAGGGGCCTCGTAGGCTGGTCTCTGTGTGGTTCGATAGTCACTGCCACCTCACCATGTTGGAACCCGACCCTGCTGAGGTTGTCGAGGCAGCAGCACGGGCAGGGGTCACTGGTCTGCTGACCGTTGGCGTCACGGTTGCCGACTCCCAGGAGGCCGCAACCGTTGCCGCGTCGTTTCCGTCGGTGTGGGCAACGGCTGGGGTTCATCCCCACGAAGCCAAGGCCGGCATTGAGGGACTGAGCCTCCTTCTCGACGATCCCAACATCGTTGCGGTAGGGGAGTGCGGGCTCGACTACTACTACGACCATTCGCCCCGTCGGGCTCAAGTCGAGGTGTTCAAGGCCCAGATCGGGTTGGCCAACGCAAGAGACCTGGCCTTGGTCATCCATACCAGGGACTCTTGGCCAGAGACCCTCGACCTGCTGGACGACGAAGGTATCCCTCGAAGGACAGTCTTCCATTGCTTCACCGGCGGGGTCGATGAAGCCACTGCCTGTTTGGCCCGGGGGGCGTACTTGTCGTTCAGCGGCATCGTGACCTTCAAGACGGCAACTGATTTGCGTGAAGCGGCCCTCATCACTCCTCTCGACCGGCTCTTGATCGAAACTGACTCCCCCTACCTCGCCCCCATTCCCCATCGGGGTCGGCCGAATGAGCCGGCCCATGTTGCCATCGTCGGGGAGTTCCTAGCCGAGCTGCGAGGTGAGCCAGTTGAAACACTGGCCGAGGCAACCACGGCCAATGCGTCGGCCCTGTTCCGGTCGGGTTCGTGAGCGAACCAGCGAGCCACACCGGTCCCTCATGACAGCCACCCACCTCAATCGCTCTCAGATCCGAGAACTACTCGACAGCCATGGGCTGAGCCCGAGCCGGGCGCTCGGCCAGAACTTCCTGTGCGACGGTGGGATGGTCGACAAGATCGTTCGTCTGGCCGACATCGAACCTGGCGATCGGGTGGTCGAGATCGGGGCCGGGCTGGGATCGCTGACTCTTGGCTTGTGCGCGGCCGGAGCCTCTGTGCTGGCCCTGGAGGTCGACCGATACCTGATCCCACCCCTCACCGAGCAAACAGCCGGCTGCGACGTCGAGATCCATAACCACGATGCCAGGACCTTCGACTGGGAGACATCGCTCGGCCGCCACGACTGGAAGGTCGTCGCCAATCTTCCATACAACATCGCGACCCCACTGGTTCTGGATCTGTTGGCCTCCCAAACCCGACTGCGACGATTCGTTGTCATGGTCCAACAAGAGGCGGGCGAGCGGCTCTCGGCCGGTCCCGGGAGTCGCACCTACGGCATCCCGTCGGTGCTGGCCTCCTACTGGGCCTCGATTCGAATCGTGGGGACGGTCAAGCCCGATCTCTTCCTACCCCGCCCCAAGGTCTCTTCAGTCCTGGTCGAGTTGGTCCGCCACGACAATCAGCCAACCGATGTCTCCTACGACCGGGTCCGGGAGCTGGTCCGGGCTGGGTTCGGCCAACGGCGCAAGATGATTCGTCGTTCGCTCGCCTCCTTGGTGTCGGCGGCTGAGCTGGAAGGGGCGGGGGTAGACCCAACGGCCAGGGCCGAGCAGCTCGACCTTGGCTCCTGGATTGCCCTGGCTAGGGTGATGCCGTGAGTCCCGGAGGCCACGCTGGTAGCCGAGGGGCTGTCGAGCGCCTCGTCGCCCCGGCCAAGTTGACCCTCGGGCTGCGTCTGGGCTCGAAGACTCGCGCTGACGGTCTCCATACAATCGATGCCGAGATGGTCACCCTTGACCTTCACGACCAGCTCACCGTCTGCCCTCGCCGTGTCGAGGCCGATAGCGAGGTCCGCTACCTCGGGCTGGTGCCGACCATCGCGTCCATCGAGCATGATCTCGTGGCCAAGGCCCTACGCCTGGTAGGTCGGGTGGCCGAAGTCACGGTGACCAAACGGATTCCTGAGGGGGCTGGGTTGGGTGGGGGTTCGGCCGACGCCGCCGCCATCTTGCGGTGGGCTGGGTTCGACGATCTGGAACAGGCCGCTTTCGAGCTCGGGGCCGATGTCGCCTTCTGCCTGATCGGGGGGAGAGCCCGGGTGAGTGGTATGGGGGAGGTGGTGACCCCACTGCCGTTCGAGGCCAAGACGGTCACCCTCCTCACCCCTCCGGTCCACTGCCCGACGGCTGAGGTCTACCGAGCCTGGGACAACCTGAGTGAGCGCCGGGTCCCTGGCGACAATGATCTGGAACTGGCCGCTCTCGAGGTCAGGCCGGAGCTGGGCCGCTGGCGCCACGAGCTGGCCGAAGCGACCGGGTGTCAACCCCAGCTAGCCGGGAGTGGATCAACCTGGTTCGTCTATGGGGCTCACCCCGGGGCCGGCAGGGTCGTAGCCAACACCGTTCCCGCAATCCGATAGCTGACATGTCCCCCAACGAAGAGAGGACTGCTCTGGCGTCCTACTTCTTGTTACGACGCTGGACGCGAGTCCGCTTCAGCAGCTTGCGGTGCTTCTTCTTCCTCATGCGCTTACGGCGCTTCTTGATCAGCGATCCCATGAAGTTGTGGAGGCTAGCCGAAGCTTGAACCATCGCCACCTGAAGAGCCACTCCTGTTGGCCAATATGCCCCTCGGTCACCCTTCAGAGGCGCTAGCGTTGGTTCTTGCAAGCATTCAGCCCGGTCGCGGGTAGTTCAACTGGCAGAACACCAGACTTTGAATCTGGGGGTTGCAGGTTCGAGCCCTGCCCCGCGAACCAAATCATCGGTACCAAGTACTCAAGTTCCGACCTTCCGGAGCCGATGGAGCAATATCCCCGATACGCAAGGGCTGGCCCCACCTGGGCGCCGGCCCTTGTCGTTTTTCTGCCCTGGTCGACGCCCGGTGTGAGCCCACCGGCCTTCGGGGTGGGTTTGCCAATCCGGCGAGCATGCAGCCATCCGGCCGTGATTTGGGGTTACGGTCTGATTGAGCAAGGCTGGTCTCGGCAGAGGCGCAGGCGTGAGCGTGAGGAAGCCATGAGCAATAGATCGATGTCAGGTCTGGTCGTCGCTACCAGCTCGGGGGCGCCGATGCGCTCCGCCCGGCCCAAGCCGATCCATCTCCTGTGCGGTCGCGCCATGGCCTCCTATGTCCTCGACACCTTGGCCGCGGTCGGGGTTCGACAAGGCGTTGTCGTTACTGGACCCGAAGGGGGTCGCATCAGTAAGCGGCTGCTGGAGGACCCACCAGGGTTCCCTGTGCGTTTCGTCGAGCAAAAAATTGACCGTGGCACCGGTGATGCCGTCCTTGGCGGCCTCAGCGGATTCGATGACTTCAACGATGACGAGGACGTCCTGATCGTGCCGGCTGAGCTGCCCCTGCTACGCCCCGCCATGATCGAACAGATGCTTCTGGCTCATGCTGCCACCCGGGCCGCATGCACCGTGCTCACGGTCAAAGGTAGTGCTGACGATGGAGCAGGCCGGATCGTTCGTGATCGCCATGGCAGCATCAGCGCCATCAGCAGCGACGGGCTGGCTGCCGATGACATCTTCGACAAGTCACGGCTTGGGCGTCGCCATCGACCGTCGATGGCCGGGGATGCCAGCGAAGCCGACCAGGAGCAAACGCCCCCGGCCGAGATCGCGACCGGTGTGTTCTGCATCAGACGGGGTCTGCTGGCCCCCGCTATCCGTCGCACCGCCGCCGATAACCCGGCCGGAGCGTTCCATCTGTCTGACGTCGTCGAAGTCCTGGCTTCGTCCGGTCACGCCTGCGAATCGGCGCTCGTTGACAGCGCCCAAGATCTGATTCCGGTCGGCAACCGTCACCAGTTGGCCGAGGCGGAGGCCGAGCTCAGGCGCCGGACAAATCATTACTGGCTGTCGATGGGGGTGACCATGGTCGATCCCGATCGGACCTACATCGATGCCACCGTCACCCTCGGCACCGACGTCACCATCTTCCCTGGCACCATTCTGCAGGGTGCCACCACCATTGGCGACGGCTGCGAGCTCGGTCCCGACGCCCGGCTTGATCGCTGTGAGGTCGGCAAGGGGACCAAGATCGAGAAGGTGACAGCAACCCTGGCCAAGATCGGTGACGACTGCACCGTCGGCCCCTTCGCTGTGCTCGCGCCCGGCGTCCATGTCGTTTCGGGGACGGCCACGGGTCCGTTCTATGCTGGTAGTTGATCTTCGATCCCGAGTGAGACAAAACTGAGTACGTGTCCCCGCTAGGTACGCCCCTCGATTCCTGCCACTCCCGGCACCGGTTCGACAGGGCGGGAGAGATCGGCCGATGGAAGTAGTCACGACCAAGAAGCTGCACTTGTTTGCCGGTCGTCACAGCGAGGAGTTGACCGAGCTGATTGCCAGCCGCCTCGGTGTCGAAGTGACCGAGGCCTATGTCAGCCAGTTTGCCAGTGGTGAGACCCATTGCCGGTTTGCCCAGTCGGTCCGAGGGTCCGACGTTTTCATCGTCCAGAGCCATGGTGAGCTCGACGGCCGTTCGGTCAACGACTCGATCATGGAGCACTTGATCATGGTCGATGCCGCCCGGCGAGCTTCGGCCAAGCGGATCACGGCCGTCATGCCCTTCTACGGTTACGGCCGCCAAGACCGCAAGTCAGAGGGGCGAGAGCCGATCACGGCCCGTCTCGTCGCCGACCTGTTCAAGGCGGCGGGAGCCAATCGTCTGGTCTCCATCGATCTGCACAGCGGTCAGATCCAGGGTTTTTTCAACGGCCCCGTCGACCACCTGCTGGCCATGCCCGTCCTCGTCGACCGGCTCACGGCCTTGGGTGATGACCTCGTCGTCGTCTCACCTGATGCTGGTCGGGTGAAGGTCGCTGAGCGCTACGCCCAACAACTCGACGCCGATCTGGCCATTGTCCACAAGCGTCGAGTCACTGGGCAGATGAACGTTGTAGAGGCCAAAGACGTCGTCGGCGAGGTCACCGGTCGCGAATGCGTGTTGATCGACGACATGATCGACACCGCAGGTACCATCTGCCAGGCGGCCGAGCTGCTGGTGGAGCGGGGGGCCCATACGGTGCTGGCGGCCGCAACCCACGGGGTGTTCAGCGGGCCAGCCGTTGATCGGTTGAAGAACTCGGTACTCGATCGGGTCATTGTGACCGACACCTTGCCAATCGGTAGCGACAAGCGTTTCGACAAACTGGAAGTGCTGACAGTGGCCCCCATCATCGCTGATGCCATCCGAGCCGTGTTCGAAGACACCTCGGTCAGCCGAATCTTCGACGGCCAAAACCACAGCTAGGCGGCGAACCGACTTTGCCGGTTCCGGCGGTAGACTTTCAAGCTGGCGTTTGACCCGGCTCGACCATCTCGGTGCTCGGGCCCTGGTACGAGCCTATGGATTTCGGTCCCCTGGCCCCTATCACGCCGTGAGACCTCTCTTGAAGGACGCTTCGATGGATCAGACCGTTGTAACTGCGACAGCCGGCCGTGCCCTTGGCTCCCGTCCGTCACGCCGTCTGCGCGCCGAGGGCAAGCTGCCGGGCGTCATCTACGGCCTTGGCAAGGACCCTCTTACCATTGCCGTCGACTATGCCGAGCTCCGCGACGCCCTGAAGACGGCCGCCGGGCTCAATACCGTCATCGAGCTCGACGTTGACGGTGGCGCCAGCGAAACCGTCATCGTCCGATCGGTGCAGCGCCATCCGATCAAGCGGGTGGTCACCCACGCTGATTTCATGCGAGTCGATCTCAGCCAGTCGATCAAGGTGAAGGTCCCAATCAAGCTCGTTGGTGATGCCAGCGCCGTCACCAATGAAGGCGGCATGGTAGAGCAGAAGATATTCGAGATCGAGGTCGAGGTCTCACCTCTCAACATTCCCGATGAGATCGAAGCCGATCTATCAACCCTCACCCTGGATCGCAGAATCGCAGTCAGTGACCTCGTCTTCCCGGCTGGCGTCACCAGCTTGGTCTCGGAAGAGATCTCTGTTGTCACCCCTGTGATCTCACGGGCAGCCAAGATGGGCTTGTCCGAAGACGAGGAGTTTGCCGAAGAGGGAGCCGATGCCGACGGCGAAGATGGCGACGGCGAAGGTGGCGAGGCTGCCGATTCCTCTGACGGCGGCGAGGAGTAGCACCAACGGGTGTCTCAGTTCGCTCGTCGCCTGGGTAGGCCGGGTCGCAAGGGCACACCAGCCGACCTGCTCATCGTTGGGTTGGGAAACCCCGGAGAGCAGTTCGAAGGCACCCGTCACAATGTCGGTGCTGCCGTCGTGGCTTGTCTGGCTGCCAGGGCTGATACCCGCCTGCGTAAAACCAAGGCTCGGGCCCTGGCGGCGGGTGTTCTCATGAGCGACCAACGGATCGTGTTGTCGTTCCCCCAGACGTTCGTGAACAACTCCGGTGAGGCGGTGCGTCTCCTGGTTCAGAGCTACGGCATCCAAGAGGCCCACCACATCGTGATCGTGCACGACGAACTCGATCTCGAGACCGGGCGCCTCCGGCTGAAAGCGGGCGGCGGGCTAGCCGGTCACAACGGCCTACGCTCCATCACCCACCATCTGGGAACGACGGAATACATCCGGCTACGCATCGGAGTGGGCAGGCCACCCGTCTCCCAGTCGGGTTCCGACTGGGTTCTGCGACGACCAGGCAAGGCTGATCGGGAGATCCTCGATGATGCAATCGAGAGGGCCGCGGATGCCGTCGAACAACTCATCTCCGAAGGGGTGGAGCGGACAATGGCAACGGTGAATCGTCGGACACCGTCCTGACATGAGCTTCCAACGACTGCCCAAGCTCGTCTCTGACGATCCAGCCATCACCCGACTGGTTGGGCGGGCATCATCGGTACTGGCGGTAGCAGAGCCGGCTCGAGCCATCACTCTGGCTGCCCTGGCCACGGCCTCTGGGCGGCGTCCCGTCCTGGTCGTCTCACCGACAACGACCGAGGCTGATCGACTGGCCCGTGACCTTGCCATCTACCTCGGTCCCGACGAGGTGCTGACCTTTCCTGCTTGGGAGACCCTCCCCTTCGAGCGGGTCAGCCCGAACGTCGAGACGATGGGCCAACGGCTTCGCACCATCTGGCATCTTCAGGACCCAGACCGCTGCCCCCGCCTGATCTCGACATCGATCCGCGCCCTGATCCAGCGACTCAGCCCCGGTGTCGAGGAACTCGATCCGATCATCATCGGGTCGGGCGATGAGATCGATCTCGAGGAGCTGACGGCCACCCTGGTACAGGCTGGCTATCGGCGCGAACACCAGGTCGAACACCGGGGTGAGATCGCCGTCCGAGGCTCCATCGTCGATATCTTCCCTTCCACCGCTGATCGGCCGATCAGGATCGACCTCTGGGGCGATGAGGTCGACCGGCTCTGTGAGTTCACCGTCAACGACCAGCGCTCCAGCATCGATCTGGCTGAGGTCACGATCTTCGGTTGTCGAGAGCTGACAGCCAGCGAAGATGTGGCCAAGCGGGCGGCCGAGTTGATGAGCGCCGAACCATGGGGGCGTGAACACTGGCAGCGCTTGGCCGACGGTGAGCACTTCGACGGGATGGAGTCCTGGGTGCCCTGGCTGACCGACGAGGAGCGGGTCCTGCCTGACCTCCTCCAAGACGACGCCCTGATCGTGCTGGTCGAGCCCCGCCGGATGCGGGATCGGGGCAGTGATCTGTTGAGCGAGGAGGTCGACCTGGCAACCTCCCTGGCCCGGACTTGGGATGCCGGCGGAGTCGAGTCCTTCCCTCGGCTCCATGTCCCCTTCGAGCGGCTGCTGGCCAAGACCAGTTCCCCTTCCGCCACGATCACCACCATCCCCGAAGGCCCCGAGGTCGCAGTCATGACTGCCTCGGGGTGGGACGCCCCGGGCGAGGCCTTGGCCAAGCGGGTGACCCAGCTGGCGGCCGACGGGATGCGAGTCGTGGTGGCTGCCGACGGGGCTGGCTCCGCGGCCCGGGTTCACTCGATGTTGGATGATTGGGGGGTGAGCCTCACCGACCATGGGACCACGATGCCCGAGGTGTTCACCCCCGGTGTGCATCTGGTGGTGACATCGGTCGAGCAGGGGTTCGTGCTACCCGAGGTCGGGTTGGCGGTACTGACTGAGTCCGACCTCACCGGTCGCCGTCGGGCCCATCGTCGGGCTCGCCCCCGCAAGCGTCAGAGCGAGGGCTTCTTCGATGACTTGAGCCCCGGTGACTATGTCGTTCATCATCAGCACGGGGTCGGTCGTTTCGGAGGGATGGTCAAGCGGGCCATCGGTGGCCATGAGCGCGACTACCTCATGCTCGAATACAAGGGCGATGACAAGCTCTACCTCCCCTCGGACCAGATCGATCTCATTCGTCGCTTCGCTACTGGTGACCAGCCAACCCTGCATCGCCTCGGGGGTTCCGATTTCGCCAAGTCGAAGGCCAAGGTCCGCTCAGCGGTAGCCGAGATAGCGCAGGAGCTGGTCGTGCTGTACCAGCAGAGGCGGGCTGCCGCCGGCCACGCCTACGCCCCGGACACACCATGGCAGAGTGAGGTCGAGGCGGCCTTCCCTTATGAGCTGACCCCGGACCAGGCCACCGCCATAGTCGAGACCAAGGTCGATATGGAGTCGACGGTGCCCATGGATCGCCTGGTCGTCGGTGATGTCGGCTTCGGCAAGACAGAGATCGCCATCCGGGCTGCCTTCAAAGCCATCCAAGATGGCAAACAGGCGGCCGTGCTGGTTCCGACGACCCTGCTGGCCCAGCAGCATTATCAGACCTTCGCCGACCGGTTCTCTCCCTACCCTGTCAGGGTCGAAGTGTTGAGCCGGTTCCTGACCGCGGCCCAGGCTCGCAAGGTAGTTGCAGCTGCCGCCAACGGTGAGGTCGACATCCTGATCGGGACCCACCGCATCCTGTCTGAAGACGTGAAGCTGCCCCGCCTCGGGCTCCTGGTTGTCGATGAGGAACAGCGCTTCGGAGTGACCCACAAGGAAGCGATCAAGCAGTTCGGCCGTGACGGCTCAGCCGGCCATGTTGCTGTCGACGTGCTGACCCTGTCGGCAACCCCGATCCCCCGGACCCTCGAAATGAGCCTGACGGGGATCCGCGATCTGTCCCTGCTCAACACTCCACCGGCTGACCGCCAACCGATCCTGACCTATGTCGGCGAGTACGACGAGCGGGCGGCAGCCGAGGCTATTCGCCGAGAGCTTCTCCGCGAAGGCCAGGTCTTCTTCGTTCACAATCGGGTCCGTAGCATCGAGAAGGTGGCGGCTGACCTCCGCAATCTGGTCCCGGAAGCCCGCATCGCGGTGGCCCATGGGCAGATGGACGAAGGCAGCCTGGAGAAGATCGTCATCGACTTCTGGGAAGGCGAGTACGACGTCTTGGTCTGTACCACCATCATCGAGTCGGGGATCGACATGCCGACCGTCAACACCCTGGTCGTCGATCGGGCCGAGCTGCTGGGGCTCGGTCAGCTCCACCAGCTTCGAGGCCGGGTTGGGCGGTCGGGTCAGCGGGCCTACGCCTACCTCTTCACCCGGCCCGATGCCGTCCTGTCCGAAGAGGCATACGAGCGACTCAAGACTATTGGTGAGGCCACCGATCTGGGGGCAGGGTTCAAGATCGCCATGCGTGACCTCGAACTGCGAGGAGCCGGCAACCTACTTGGCAAAGGCCAATCGGGCCATATTGCTGCCGTTGGCTATGACCTGTACTGCCAACTGGTCATCGAAGCGGTGGCCGAGCTCAACGGTGAACCGATCGAAGAGCCAGAAGAGATCAAGCTCGATCTGCCCGTTGCCGCCAACCTGCCCGAGACCTATGTCTCAGCCGGATCCCAACGGATCGAGGCCTACCGGCGGCTGGCCGCCGTCCGCACCGAGGCCGAGGTAGAGGACATTCGCACCGAGTGGAAGGATCGCTATGGTCCACCTCCCGAAGCGGCTGAGCGCCTGCTCGAAGCGGCACTGCTCCGCTCTCACTGTGCCCGGGCCGGGGTCAAGGAGTTGGTTGTGATCAAGGGTCCCGGTTTCGGCGGGCCCGAGCTGATCGCCAAGCTTGGCCCGGCTCAACTCAAGGTCAGTCAGGAGGTCCGTTTCACCCGTCTGTTCGCAAACGGGGTGTGGAAGCCCCGCGAGTATGGAGATGACGGGGGCCAGCTTCAGGTCGGCCTGATGAAGAAGGCCGGTGTGGTCAGCGATCTGGTCACCTTCTTCGAGACGATGTTCCCACCCGAGTGAAGCCCCCTCACAGGCCCCCCGGACTTGGAGGGAGGTCCATTCGCGACCAGACTCGGGCCATGACCGACGTCAACGAACAATCCGTCCACCTCGACGGCGCGCCCATCGACTGGGGCGAGCTTGTCAGTGACCTCAACCGACTGCTCCGGCTGCGGACTACTCCCATTGGAATGAAACTGTTCGAGACACGCGACGAGATGGAGGCCATTGCCAAGATCCGCCGCCCATCCGACATCCACACCACCGACCAGATCGTCGGCATGGCTTCGCGACTCAACTGGACGGTTGGGATCACCAACGATGATCTGGTCGGAGCCCAGTGTGGGGCCGTGATTGGCCTACGCCCCCAAGATGATGAGTGGCTTTCGGGCCAGCACATGGCTGGGGTCTGGTTCAAAACGGTCGAGGATTCATCGGCCCACCAACACGCCATGCACACCGTCCCCGCTGGCACCTATGAGGCCATGGCCGTCTCCCCCCTCGTAACAGGCCGGCTCGATCCGCCCGACATCTGTCTCATCTACGCCACCCCGGCCCAAATGATCCTCCTGATCAACGGGTTGCAGTGGTCTGGCTACCAGAACTTCGAATGGGGCTGCGTCGGCGAGTCGGCCTGCGCCGACTCCTGGGGTCGAGCCCTGAAGCTCGGGGAGCCAAGTGTGTCGATCCCGTGTTTCGCCGAGCGGCGCTACGGCGGGGTCCAAGACGATGAGCTGTTGATGGCAACCCCACCCCAGTTCCTGCCCAAGGCTGTGGCCGGACTCGAAGCATTGTCGCGAAATGGGCTCCGCTACCCGATCCCCTCCTACGGAATCCAGACCGATGCTCAAGCTGGGCTCGGTCGCTCCTACGACCGCTAGGCGTCGAGCAGGACAGTCTGAACGATTGGGTATTGCTGGCCTGGGGCTTATGAGCCAGAGGCTCACAATGGCCTTCGACGCTCCGATGGAGCGACGTGTTCGATCGGCAACCGAGGACCTGCAAAGTCAATGGCTGACGCCGCGCCTGAGGTCAGCCAGGCGACGGGACGCCAGGAGCGTCTCGATGTCTTGCGCGACTTGGCCGATACGGCTGACTCCGTACGGTGTTTTGATGCCAAGTTACAATTCCGCAATCTGCCACCGGAGGCCGTCGAATTCGGCCTCGAAGGGGGGGCACCATGGGGTGATGGGGTGGACCGCAGCACCCAGTCGCGGCCCCTGAGCAGCATCGAAGCTGATGATCGGCCGTTGGTCTTGGGGCTGTTGGGAATGGCGCGAGCGAAAGGGCTTGCCTTCGCCAAGATTCGCTTCACGGACCTTGACGGCGATGTCGCCGCCCTCCACGTCATCAACATGGTCCGCGAGTGGGGGGTCTACATAGCGGTTCGAGGGGGGCACTCTGATCGGGTCGACCCGTTGGGCGCGGCCGACTCAATTACTGTGACTCCTCGGCGCCTCGTCTATCACCGGGATGCAACCGCCACCTTTCTCTGGGTCGACGAGGCAACGGAACAGGTGTTGGGCTGGACTGCCGATGAGTTGCTTGGCCGCCAGGCCCTCGACTTCATCCACGCCGACGACGCTGAAAGGGCCATCGAGTCGTGGTTGGCCATGGTCGCCGGAGCCCCCGCCGGTGTTCCCGTCCGCTTGCGCTATCGGACCAGCAGCGGTGCCTACCGATGGTTCGAGGTTCACAATACGAGCCTGCTGAATGACCCTGAGTATGGCTATGTCGAGAGCGAACTGATCGACATCGACGATGAGATGCTGGCCCTGGCTCGGGTCCGCGATTCTGAGCTCCAATACTCAGCCTTGGCCGAGTCGTTGCCCGTCGGGGTCATCCAGGTCGACGCGGGCGGTGAGGTCGTATTCGCCAACGATTGGCTCAAGGGTCTGACGGGGCTCACTGAACCTTCCGCAATCGCCGCCCGCGAATGGGTGGCACCCGATGATCGTGGGGTGCTGGCGAGCTCGATCGATGTGACCCTCATGACCGGGTCTGACCAGAAGATCACGCTCCAGGTCATCGACAAGTTCGGCAACCTCAGAACCTGTCGCACCCAACTGCGACCCCTGCCCCTCGACAATGGGCGAGGGGGCGTCATTGCCTCCATCGAGGATATGACCTCCACCCTCGACATGCATGAGCAGCTCCGGCTCCAGGCCTGCCGCGATGAGCTGACCGGACTCCCCAACCGGCGTGCGTTGCGGGATTGGCTCGATGAGAAGCAGGGAGACAAAGGGCTCGTCGTCTTCTTCGTCGACCTCGATGGTTTCAAGCTCGTCAATGATGGTCTGGGTCACGAGGCTGGCGACGAACTGCTGGTTTCGGTGGCCCGAGCGATCCGTGGCTCAGTGCGACCAAACGACATCGTGGCCCGGCTTGGGGGCGATGAGTTCGTCGTCGGCTGTGTAGGCCTGACTGATCTCGACGGCATCCGTCATGTCGCCGAGCGGATCCTGGACATGGTTTCCAGCCCGATCGTCATTGGTGGCAATGTCACAACTCCGGCATGCAGTATCGGGGTGGCGATGGCCGACACCGCCTCCCCGGACGGGTCCCCTGACCTCGATCAGCTCCTCGGTGACGCCGACATCGCCATGTATGAAGCCAAACAGGCTGGTGGCCGATGTCATGTCTTCTTCGAGGAAGAGCTCCGTCATGGAGTCCAACGCCAGGTCCAAATCGCCAGTAGCCTTCGCGTCGCCCTCAGCCAGGGCCAGATGGAGCTGTACCTCCAGCCCATCGTCGAGCTGGGAACCGGCCGGCGGGTCGGGGCTGAGGCCCTGGTGAGATGGAATCACCCCGAGATGGGTTTGGTACCGCCTCCCCTTTTCATCCCGGTTGCCGAGCGGACCAGGATGATCGAGACGCTCGGGGCCTGGATAATCGATGATGCCTGCCGGCTGGGAGCCAAGATGGCGACCCGTTCTCCAACGGACCGCATCGCCATCAACGTGTCACCTCGACAGCTGGCGGCCACAGGTTTCCTGGATCTTGTCCTGGCGGCCATGAGCCACCACGGCGTCGATCCCCACAATGTGGTTCTCGAAGTGACCGAGACCGTGTTCTTGGACATGGGTCCGGGCGTCTTGAATACCCTCGACGCCCTCGTGTCCGAGGGAGTCAGCATCGCTCTGGATGACTTCGGAACCGGCTATTCGTCGCTCAATCACCTGCGCCAGATGCCAACCCAGATCGTCAAGATCGATCGTACCTACACTGCCGATGTTGGCGTGGACGCCAGGACGACGGCCATCATCGAGGCCATGGTCGGCTTGGCTGGCAACCTTGGTCAGGAGTTGGTGGCGGAGGGAATCGAGACCGAGCAGCAGGCGGCGACAATGCGGGATCTTGGCATCAGTCTTGCCCAGGGCTACCTCTTGGGGTACCCCGTACCCGAGGCTGACTTCTTCGCCCAAGCGAAAATCGGCTGAACGATCCGGCCCGGATCCTCATATGGTCGAGCCTGGCCTGGGTCGCGGATCAGTCGCGGGGGACGATGTTGTTGACCCAATCCGGATTGCGGTTGGCCAGAACCGCCTCGAAGCGGGCTTCGAGGCTGGCCACCATGGCCAGATCGGTGAAGACCCAGAAGGTGTTGTCGACGATTGCGTCGTGAACCATGTCGGCCACCTCGGCTGCGCTGCGCCCCGAGGCCAACTGCTCTCGGATAAAGGCAAAACGGGCCTCGCTATCGGGCGAGGGCTCGGCCAGGGCGTCGGGGGCCGCCCACTCGGGCCGGTTGCGGGCCGACTCGGCGATCTTGGTGTTGACCCAACCAGGGCACAAGCAGGAGACACCGACGGTCGAATTGATCGTCTTCAGCTGGCCGTAGAGGCCCTCGGTGATCCCGACCACGGCCCACTTCGACGCCGTGTAGGCACTGTGACCAGGGAAGTGACCGGCCATCGATGCCGTATTGACGATGTGGCCGTCACCATGGTCGAGGAGGTGGGGGAGGAAGGCATGGTGGCCGTGAACGACACCCCACAGGTTCACATCAAGCACCCACTTCCAATCCTTGATCGACATCGACTTCGGCCCGTCGAGTAGGCCTGAGCCTGCGACCCCGGCGTTGTTGCAGACCACGTTCACCCGACCGAATTCGTCGATCGAACGAGCGGCCAGAGCCGAGACCGCATCCTCGTCGGATACATCGGTCTCGGCTCCAATGGCGCCACGGCCATGCTCTGCGGCAATGGCGGCCACAGCCTCCGTTGCCTCATCCAACACCGGGCCTTCGATGTCGGCCAGGACGACGTTCATTCCAGCTCGAGCAAACCGTTCAGCGAACGCCCGTCCCATCCCGCTGGCGGCCCCGGTGACGACTGCGGTCTTTCCATCGAGCTGCTCCATCCAGGCGAACCTAGTTTCGGTTGGCCCTGACACTCCAGCCGTTGGCCCAAGTCCTGGCTCAAGGGAGGGTGGCTACGATCAGCTCGCTGCTGGGAACCGAGGACAGTCCTGCCCCGTCGACAGCAACCACACGGTAGGTGAACGTTACGCCAGCCTGGAGGTTCCGGTCGGTGAACCAGACCCCGCCTGGAGTGCCGACATCGACATAGCCCGCCCCTCCATCGCGTTGCACAACGTAGTTGGCGGCACCAGGTGAGGCCACCCAGTTGAGCACGATCCGTTCCCTGGTCTGCAGGGTCGAGCGCAGGCCGGTGGGGGCATCCGGGGCGGTCCCGGTGGAGGCTCCAGCAGTGCCGGCACCAAGTGTTGCTGGGGCGCTGCGGTTGCCTGAAGCGTCGACCGCGGTTACCTCATAGAGATAGTTGGTAGCTGGGGTCAAGCCATTGTCGGTGTACCAGTAGAGGCCTGAACCACTGCCGGCCTTGGTGGCGATGACCGTTCCGTCTCGGCTGATCTCGTAGTGGTCGATGCCGACATTGTCACTGGCGCGGTCCCAACGGATCACGATCTTGTAGTTCTCGGCTCTGGTCTGGGTCAGATTCGAAGGGGTGCTCGGGGCTTCGGTGTCGTCCTGCGGTACCGCCCCCGTGGTTGCGGCGCTGAGAGTGGCAGCTGCGCTGCGATTGCCGACCCCATCGACGGCGACCACCTCGTACTGGTACTCGGTGCCAACACTCAGTGACACATCAGTGAACCAGTAGAGGCCTGAACCACTGTCGGCCTTGGTGGCGATGACGGTTCCGTCTCGGCTGATCTCGTAGTGGTCAACACCGACATTGTCGCTGGCGCGGTCCCAACGGATCACGATCTTGTGGTCCTCAGCTCTGGTTTGGACCAGGTTGGCTGGCGCCACCGGGGCCTGACTGTCAACACCACCGTTGTCCTCGCAGAACTTGGCGAATCCTCCAGCCGCCCGGTTCCCTCCGGCCACTGTGGTGATGCGGCTGATGTCGCCCCCTACCCATAGGCAGCCGTTGTCGTCTCCGTGGAGGGCCCACACACCGGACTTGGTTGCGCTGGCGTCGAGGGTGAACGAGGGCAGGTAGGCTCCGGTCACAGCAGAATAGGCGGCAACATACTGGATGTCTGTGACCAGAACATCGGACGGGACGACAGCCCCCCTCGCCCACCAGTCGAAGTCGGCATAATGGTTGGTGTAGCAATGGCAGCTTCCGTAGACCCGGTCGCCAACGACCTCGAGATCCTGGAAGTCGCCCCCTCGGTCGGTGCTGTGCTCCCTGATCAATGATCCGTCGCTGGCGGAGAATACCCGCACGATGTGCTCACTGCCGGCCCAGAAGACCAGATCGCCGACGGCAACCACATCTTGGCCGTACCAGCGGGAACGGCTCGAGCTGTTACCCCCATGGTCGCTGAAGGAGGGGATCAGGGTGCCGGTTGAATCGAGCACGGCGTAGTCAGCCCCGGCATCGTCGCCGTCAACCGTGTCTTGGTGACCGGCCAGGTAGACCTTGGAGCCGTCAGGAGCGGCGGCTACCCCCCACACTGCTCCGCCGGTGATGGTGGTGGCGAAGCCGGTGTCGACGGTGCCGTCGGCCACTGAGACCCGGGCCACCTTGTCGGTTTGGTGTAGGGCTTGGTTGCCCCCGCCGACCTGATCGAAGCGGCCGGAGGCGTAGAGCTGCCCACCGCTGGTGGTCAGGCTGTAGACGATGGGCCTGGCCCCTGAGGTGTTGGACACCTTGGCCTGCCAGCTGGTGTCGACGGCTCCCGTAGCCGGATCGAGGGCGGCAAGACCGTGGGCATTGGTATCTCCGTTGACCGACCGGAACTCACCCCCGACGAAGAGGCGCGACCCGTCGGGTGATGCCTCCAGGGAGTACACCGCTGACTCCACAGCGGGAGTGAAGCTGGTAATGAGATCACCGCTGGTGGCATCGAAGGCGGCGAGATAAGGGCGGGCTACCGGTGTTCCGCTGGCCGAAGGTCGCGCTTCGAGGAACTTGCCTCCGACATAGACCGTGTTCCCGATCTGCTCGATGGCGAAGACGAGATTCTCGATGCGGTCGCTCTCGGTGCTGGTATCGATTTCGTACACACCCCACGTGACCTCTCCGCTCGGGTTGATCTCGGCCCCGACTGCGGTGGGCAGCAGTCCCGCCAGCCCCATGACGACGATGATCATGGCCAAGATTGGTCGATGGCTACCTGGTATTCGATTCCGCACTGCTCTCTCCGCTGGCTTGGGACCGTCGACGGCCCTTTGGTCTAACCCGATTGTGACGGGTGGCCAATGGGCTGCTCAGGCAGACCCGCTTGGGTAGATGAACCCACGCCGAACCGGGAGAGGGTCGCAAGACCTACGGAGGGTCCGGAAACCAGGAGATCTGGGGTGCTCAGAGGCCGGTGACGCTCTCGAACACGAAGGTACGGCGGCCCAGGGCAATGGTGTCACCGGGAACCAGCTGTACTGGCCGTTCCGCGGCTAGCTGGTTCCAACACTCGTTTGCGATATCCCAGATGAACGACCCATTGGTCGACCCCAGATCTACCAGGGTGACTGTCCAATCCACGAGCCGTATCTCGGCATGACGGCGCGAAAGGGTCTCGTTGTTGTCCTGGATGGACAGCGGGGCCGTGTTGGTGTCGCCCGTGTTTCCGGGTTCGCGGCCGACCAGGTAGCTGCGGTCGAGACCGAACGTCGACCCGTCGTCGAACACGACGTAGCCGAGGGTCGGCCTGGGACCCGGGACCAGATCATGAGTCAGATGGACCATGGAGATCCCGCAGACCATGCAGTAGGAGGCACTGGGGTTGTTGAAGTGGCTGCGTGAGCACAAGATGCCGTGGACCATGGCCTCGCCGAGCCCCAGGTTCGAGCCGAGGTCGGCTCGAGGTTCGTCGGCGTAGCCCTCCAGAGACGGGGCACCGTGCGGCGCCTCGTCGACCTGCTGGTAGGTGGCAACGGGCAGGGGATCACGGACCGGGACCATGATGTCTTGGTCGAACAAGGGCTGGGAGCGGAAGGGGACGGCGACCTCGGGCTGGGCCACTGGAGCGGAACTGGCCTCCGGACGGACATGGTCAGGGCGAGGGGGGGTGGCCGGCCGGGTGTTCGTTGCCGCTTCGACATAGCCCAAGGTGATGCCGGCTCCGGGAGCTATCCCTCTTCGCAGGTCGAAGGGGGCCGCCGGTTCGGTTGCCTTGGCGAGGTTGGCTGCTCGCAGGGTGATCCGCTCGGTCGCTGGGATTCGCTGTTCGACTGGACCCGCCGCTCCCGACAATACCGCGTTTCCGTCGGCCAGGACTTCGACAGGGCCGCTGAGCATGGCCAGCGGCCCGCCGGGGGCCATGATCAGATAGCCGGCCGTGCGGAGTTGACCGGTGTCGATGGCGTTCTGGATGACGCGGGACACTTCGGCTGATGTCGGTTCCGGCCCGAGGGACCCCAGGATCTCTTCCGCCGTCTTGTCTTGGGCTGGGTCACTGGGTATCACGATGACCATGCCAGGCCAGCGGGCCACGATCCCAAGACCGCGGTGGATGCCACCCGGGGTGGCGTCGAAGTTGGTCATGATGGCTCTGCTGCTGCGTAACGATGGGCCACATCCGACACCATCTCGGCGAAATCCATGGCCGTGAGCGGCCGATCAGCAGGGTCGGCCGACAGGGTCTTGCCCACGACCAGATGTTCCTCCTCCCGGAGGAGCTCGTTGAGCGTCGGTTGCTGGCTCAGGATGTAGCGGAGGGCTTCGAGTGATGACCCGTCCGGTACGTAGGGGTAGATGGGCCGGCCCGTCAGCACCCGGTGCATGGTTGCTCCGAGGGCCCAGATGTCGCTGGCTCGGGAGGCGGCCTCACCCTGGATGAGCTCGGGTGCCAGGTATTCGATGGCCCCGACCTGATCGAGGCCGGTCACGGTCTGGCCCGGTTTGAGCACTGCTGACAACGCGATGTCGCCCAGCTTGGCCATGGTCCCGTCGATCATGATGTTGCCCGGCCGGATGGAGCGGTGGGCGATCCCGGCGTCGTGGAGGGCGTGGGCGGCGAAGGCTGCGTCGGCGATGGCCAACAGGACCGAGGCTCGGGTGAAGGGCCGGGCCGGTTGGGCCAGGGAGCCATCGGGGAAGTACTCACCAGAGTAGTAGAGCAGGTCTCCTTGTAGGCCTACATCGTAGAGTTGGACGAGTCGGGGGGAGGCAACGGCGCTGTAGCGGAGCAGCTCCTCCGACAACATCTCGAAGTCAGCGTCGCCCCCATGGTGCGACAGGGTTTTGACCGCTACATAGTCGAGCCCGAGGTTCAATCGCTGGGGGCAGCGGGCCAGCCAAAACGAACCATGGCTCCCTTCGCCGAGCAGATGGATGAACTCGTAGTCGCCGACACCGTCCATCAGTAGGAACCTCTCGGAGGGTGGTGCCCACTCAAACGATTCGCCCCCCGTTGAATCTCCATCGCAACAACACCACCCGGAAAGGGCCAACGGCCACCATCCAGACCAGGACCCAGGTGGTGCAGAAGTGGAGGATGAAGGTGAGGGGACCGGAAGCCGGATCGAGGACGGCTCGCAAGATCCCGTAGGCCACAACACCCTCGGGTATTCCAAGCAGAAGGCCGAACAAGATGGGCCAGTCCTTCTCCCACCGGTACTGCTGGATGAAGTGGTAGAGCAGTTCCCAAGCGACACCGACCACACCAGCCACCAGGAGGGTCAACAGGGTGGTCCCGTAGACCGACCCCAGGCTGGTCCCGGATCTAGGAAGGATGGGTACGACCATGAGAGTCCAAATGACGCCGACGGTCGCCAGCAGGAAGATTCTGGTTTGGATTCGTCCTACCAGGGTCAGGGTCATTCGATCCGCGCTCGTCGTTTCCTTGTGCTACCAGGGGCGAGACTAGCCGCAGGGGACAGCTTTGACCGCCGCAAGGCTGTCCTGATGGGTCTCCTAGGCTGGGATCGGCCGATTTCTGGCCCAGCGGGTCCACTCCTTGATCGAGCGTCCGATGCTGATCCGCTTTCCGAATCCGGCGGCCGCTAGATCATCGGCGATGGCGATGGCGGCGTACTGGAGACCGAGGAATGAGTCGACGCTGGCGTAGTAGCCGCCGAGGGTGATCGAGCCTGAGGCGTACATCCGCCCCGGGTCGTTGCGGGTACCGCGGATCTCGAATGTCGGCTCCACGTCGAGCCGGCCGTGTGGGTTGCGAGCTGCGCCCCCATGGGAGAGGAGGTCGGCCAGCAGACGATGCTCGGAGATGTCTGACTCGAGCCCGGTGGCGTCGATGATGAAGTTTGCTCCTAGCTGGGTCGAACGTTGCTCTGGGTCGACGAGGGTGGTGGTGATCGTCTGGTTGGGACCTGGCTCGACCGAGGAGACTTGCCCGATCCACTGCTGGTAGTAGCCACCGTGGCGGCCCCGGTCCATCAGGTCCTCCCACTCCTGACGGAAGGGTGTGTTCGTGCCCCCCATGACGTCGATCAGATCGGCCCGCTCCTGGCCTTCGAGTTCTGCCAGCTGCCCTTTGAGCTGACCACCCCAGGCCGCCTTGGGGAAGTCGAAGCCCTGGTAGGCAAACCCGTTCCCTCCAGCCCGACGGAACTTGGCGCTGTCGCCCTGGGGCCCGTCGACATAGTTGCGGAAGAGGTGGAGGATCGTCGTCTGGGCTCCGTGCTGCTCCCGATCAGCAAGCAACCTGGCCAGGATGCGGCAGGCGACAATGCCGGAGCCGCGGACCATGACCGTGCTGGGGCGGCGCAAGAGTTCTTCGTAGACGTAGTCGTGGGGCTCGTAGGCATTGACCACCCGGCTGAAGTCATTGTTGTCCTGGCGGTACTGCTGGAGATCGGGGAGGAACTTGACCCCCGGATAGCCGACGGAGATATGGACATGGCTCGACCGGTAGACGACCCGCTTGGTCGGGCCCGATCCCTCAGGGGGCGGAGTGCCCCTCGGTGGGGTGAGCACCGAGAAGTAGCCGCCACCATGACGAGCCCGCACCATCCGGACCACACCCTTGACCGTCATCGAGTTCCAGCCAATGCGGTTGACCTCTCGGGCCACCGACTCATAGATCTGACCTGCTAGGGGGGTGTAGAAGTCGGCAGCGACCGGCTCCACCAGGATATTGGCCAGTGGCTTCAACTTGGCCTTCAGGCCTTCGGCTGCTGCTGCCTCACGGAGGCCGTAGCTGGGGAACCCCCAGATATTGCCCATGGTTGATGATGAATCGGAGCGGATCCGCTCTTCCGAACTGATCTGGGAGTTTTCGGCCAGGAACTGATAGGTCTGCTCGGGCCGGTCGATGGTGGTCAGTACCCGGATGGCCGACGATGGGATTCCCGCGATGCGCAACACGTCGGTCATGGCGAACGAGCCGAGACCGCCGCCGACGGTGACGAAGGGGACGTCGACGATGGGGAGACGGGCCGTCTGTACGTCTTCGTCGCGCCACCGCCGTGAAGTGATGAGCTCCGGGGTGAGGTCAGCTTCGGTCATGAAGGTCCGCTCGATTCATGAGGTGGTCGTGGTCGTTGGTATTGAGGATCAGGGACTGCTTGATGGTCTGGCGGCGAGTGGCCCCATCCTCGAACTTGGTCATGATTGTTGCTCGTGGGTCATCGCCCCTGGTCGCGAGGCCAACCATCCATGCTGCTGCTAGATTCCAACGTCCGCAACAGAAGGTAGGCGACAAATGGGCGTATTTGATTTCGTCAAGGAGGCCGGAGCCAAGATCGGCATCGGTGACAGCAAGGAAGAGCAGGAAGAGAAGGCGGCAGAGGCGAAGGCTGCATCTGAGGAGCGTGCTGCTGAGGTGGCCAAGCGGGTCAAGGATCGGCGCGATGCGGCGGCCAGAGCTGAACGCATCGAGAAGCTGGAGGAGTCCAAGAAGGCTCGCGGACTCGAGGGATACATCCGCAAGCTTGGGCTCGACATCAGCGGTCTCGACATCCGCTTCGATGATGGGGTGGCAACCGTCAGCGGTACTGCCGCTGACCAAGAGACCCGGGAGCGCGTGATCCTGGCTATTGGCAACACGGCGGAGGTCGGCCAGGTCCACGACGAGATCGAGGTCCCGGCCGATGCCAAGGCTGAGTCGACCATGCATGTCGTGGTCAAGGGAGACACTCTCAGTGCCATTGCCAAGGAGTATCTGGGTGATGCCACCGAGTATCCGGTCATCTTCGAGGCCAACCGGCCGATGTTGAGCGATCCGGACAAGATTTATGTCGGTCAGGTCCTGCGCATCCCGGGAGACTGACACCCGACAGTACGGTGAGGTCGGGTGCCGATGATGGGCGCCCGGCCTCTCGTCGTTTTGAAGCCAGATCCGAACGAACCGTCAGAAGGGAGAACCCGTGGACCCCATCGACCAGATCGAGCTTCTGAACCGCCACGTCCCGATCCTTCGCTTTGACGCCCGGGAGCTGTTCTACCCCACCGCCATCGAGCCCTACATCGCCGCCAGCTCCCTGATCGTCTCCGGTACCGAACTGCACGGACCAGGGACTGTGACCGTTGATCACCTGAGCCACCACCTGGGCTCTGATGCCTACCTCCGGTTCGTGACTGACAATGACCGTCGCTCGGTGGTCAAGGAAGAAGCCAAGCGGTTGGCGGGCAAGCTCCTCGGCCCTCGGCTCGGCCGGGTCGGCTATTTCGGCCGCTTTCTCGACGCCCTGTTTCTGGCCAGTGTTGTCGTCAGACCGACGACTCCCCGTCTCACCACGGTGGCTGCCGCCATCAAGGCCGATCGCAGCGGCTTCCACCGCCAGCCCAGCTGCTACGGGAGGGCGCTCGAAGTAGGGGACTGGCTCGTTCTGCACTATGCCTTCTTCTATGTGATGAACGACTGGCGCAGCGGCTACCGGGGCGTCAACGACCACGAGGCTGACTGGGAGCAGGCCTGGATCTTCTGTGATCCAGCCGATCAGCGACCGGTGTGGATCGTTGCATCCAGCCACGACCATGTGGGAGCGAACCTCCGGCGTCATTGGGACGACACCGAGTGCACGCAGGTCAACGACCAGCCGGTGCTGTTCGTCGGGGCCGGCTCCCACGCCCTGTTCTTCCGGCCCGGCGACTATGTGAGCCGGATCGATGTCCCTGCCCTGCGCTGGCTGTTAAGAATCCGTCGCTGGGGGCGCTGGGCCTTGCGTATTGGTGAAGACGACGAGGAGCGGGGACTTGGCCCTGCACTGGGTGTCCCCTTCGTCGACTCCGCAACCGGCGACGGGATCACGATCGGCCAATGGGACCTCGAACCCCTCGACGAGCAACGCAGCTGTTTCGGCGGGTTCAGCGGGTTGTGGGGCCTCGATACCGGTGATCCCCTCGACGGTGAGCGTGGCCCCGCTGGCCCCAAGTTCAGCCGTGACGGGGAGATCCGACGCTCGTGGGCCGACCCTGTTGGGTTCGCCGGACTGCATGGGACCACCCCTCCCTCGCTGGTCGATCCTCAGATCAGCTTGGACAATATCGAGGCGAGCCTGGCCCATCTCGAAGCCGAGATCCGCAAGCGGGCACGGCTGTCGGCCCTTTCGGCCCGAGTGGCCTCGGGTGAGGAACACTCATTCGAATCGGATCGGCTGACTCACCTCCTGCGCCAGCGGACCGAGTTGCAGGACCTCCGCCGGCGCCTGCTTCGGGGCGACATCGGCGGTCGGGGAATCCGAGACCATCTCACCGATCCCGCTGTTCCCCTGGCTCCGCCCAAGGAGACCGGCCTGATTCTGGCCATCTGGGCTACGGTCAGCGTCCCCCTCGTCATGTTGTCGGTGGCGGCCCCATTCCTGCTGTCCGAGATACGAGTGCTCGGACCCCTGCTAGGGCTGGCCGCCCTCTTCAGTGTGCTGGAGCAGCTGGTCAGGCGACGGTTCACGGCCGCCATCCGGCTGGCTGCCTTCTTCGTCGCTCTGGCTTTGTTCTTCGGCTTCGTCGGGGTGATAACGGTCAGCGTCTATGCCTTCGGGGCCTCATTGGCTGCGGCCGCCATCCTCTTGTTCATCGGCAATCTGGGGGAGCTGACGGCATATCGTCGTCGTCGCCACCCTGTTGATGTCATACCGCCGGCGAGCGCCGACCGAGGATCATGAGCGCGTAGCTTCTTTGACCCTCGGCGCGACGCTGTCGGCGGCCTGGGCGATGCATCCGACTAGAGCCGCGTTCGGGGTGTCTAGTCAAGAGACATAGGCCACTCTGGTGCCCGACACCCGTCATCGGGCAGCGTTCTTGCTGGCCTGTTAGCCTTGTGACTGAAGCCACAAGATGCGCAGACAACGATTGCCGGAAACGACCGCCAGTCCGCTGCCAGGGTGAGGAGACCAGATGGCGGCCGAGGGTGAAGAGATCATCAGGCTCGACAACGTCTACAAGATCTTCGGACCACAGCCCCGTGGCCGAGCGTTTGAGTTGGTCAGAGCAGGAATCGGCAAGGACGAGGTCCTGAACCGATCAGGCCATGTCGTTGGCCTCAACGATGTCAGCTTCTCGATCAACCGGGGCGAGATCTTCGTCGTGATGGGCCTGTCCGGCTCAGGCAAGTCGACGGCCATCCGTACCGTGAACAAGCTCCACGAGGTCACTAGCGGCGAGGTCTGGGTCGACGGGACCGACGTCCAGACCCTGAGCGGTCCTCGCCTTCAGGCTTTCCGACGGGAGAAGCTGGGCATGGTGTTCCAGCACTTTGCCCTGTTCCCTCACCGCAATGTCATCGACAACGTCGGCTACGGGCTCAAGGTCCAGAAGGTGCCCAAGGACCAGCGTGACGCCGCAGCGCTGAAATCGCTGGCCCTCGTCGGGCTGGAGCCGTACGCCCACTATGCAACCCACGAGCTCTCGGGCGGTATGCAGCAACGAGTCGGCCTGGCTCGGGCCTTGGCCTCGGACCCTGCCATCTTGTTGATGGACGAGGCGTTCTCAGCCCTCGATCCTCTCATCCGTCGCCAGATGCAGGATGAGATGATGGAGATCCAGAACCAGCTCCGCAAGACGATCCTCTTCATTACCCATGATCTCAATGAGGCCCTGCGCATCGGGGACCGGGTCTGCATCATGAAAGACGGAATGGTCGTCCAGGTCGGGACTCCCGAGGAGATCCTGACCAAACCGGCAACCGGCTATGTGGCCGAGTTCGTCCAGGATGTCGATCAGGGACGGGTCATCGAGGTCAACGAGATCATGGTTACCCCCCAACCAGTCGAAGTATCGGTCTCATTGTCCGATGCGCTAGCTGACCTCGGTGATAGAGCCGGTGCCTTCGTCGTCGATGCCGAGGGCCGCCCGACGAGTCTGTTGGCCACCGGTGACGCGATCCGGGCCTTCAGTGCTGATCGGAGTGGGTCGGTCGCCACCGCCGTGACCACCGACTTCGACCAGACCACTCCCAGCGCCACCCTCAACGAGGTCTACGCCGCGGCTGGGCGAGGCCTGCCCATCGCCGTCGTCGACCCAGATTCCGGCAAGCTGCTCGGCAACCTCGATCCTCGTCACATCATGGAAGAGATGGGCCGAGTCGAGACCCTCATCGACGGCTACGAGCGAGAGGTGTTCATGTGAGCCTGCTAGCCCAAACCGAAACGACCGACGGACCCGGGATCACCGACAACCTCGTCCTCGACCAGTATGAGATCCCCTTTGGTGACTGGATCGACCAGGCTGTCGACTGGATCACCACCAGGATGACCACGGTCCTCGATGCCATCGTCTGGCCCTTTGACCAGCTCATCGGCTGGATCGTCCGGGATTTCCTGGTTGACACCTCTTGGGTCGTCATCGTGATCCTGATGGGGATCCTGGCCACCCTGGTCCGCAACATCAAGGTTGGCACCTTCGTCATGGTGTCGTTGACCATCTGTGGCTTATTGGGCAACGCCTACTGGATCGAGACGGCGCGCACCATCGGATTCATCGCCGTGGCCGTGTTCTTCTGTGTGCTCATCGGAATACCGGTCGGGGTGCTCTGCGGGCGTTTCGACGGGGCCTGGCAGGTGATCAGGCCCGTGCTCGATGCCATGCAGGTCGTCCACTCGTTCGTATACATGCTGCCCGTGATCTACTTCTGGGGCATCGGTGAGGTGTCGGCAACCATGGTGACGATGGTGTTCGCCATCCCACCCCTCATCCGTCTCACCAACCTCGGTATCCGCCAGGTTCCAGAAGACGTGGTGGAAGCAGCAAGGGCCTACGGTTCGACCGAGCTGAAGGTACTGATCGATGTCCAGCTACCCCTGGCCCGGCCGGCCATCATGACCGGGATCAATCAGACCCTGTTGCTGGCCATCTCCATGTTGGGGATCGCAGCCATCATGGGTGCCGGTGGTCTCGGCCGGCTCATGTTCCGGGCCCTGTCCAACCAGAACGTGCCATTGGCTGCCTCGAGCGGCCTGGCCTTCTTCCTCGTGGCCGTGGTCCTGGATCGGATGAGTCAGCGCGAGGACGACGACGGCGGGAACCTGTTCTCTCGCATCACTAGTGCTTGGGCCCATCGTCGAGACCCTGAGACCCTCATCCCTGATGGTGAAGAGGCCCCGACCGTGGTCGACGACGGCCGCCCGGTCGATGTGTTCAGCCCGGTCTCGGATACCGAGCGGGTTGCCATGGTGGTGACCGCAGCCGGGGCGTTGGTGGCGGTGGTCGGCGTCCTGCTGCCTTGGACGAGCGATGCTGGCAAGTTCAGTGCCTACTCCAGGCGGGTCGACGAGGACTTGAGCGGGTCCACTTTCTCCGGGCTCGACGCTTCTGGAGGGTCATGGTTCGGGATCATCGTCTTGGCCATGGCTCTGTTCGCGATAGGGGCTGCTCTCAAGCCGCTTCGCTGGCCCGGCCGTGGTCCCCGTTGGCTGACCGCCGATGGCGCCGCCATCGCTTCGCTGGTGGTGCTGATCGTCTCGCTGGCCCATCTGGTGGGGGCCAAGGCTGATCTGGCCCTCGATCCTGGAGTAGGGATCGGGGTGATCCTGGCAATGGTAGGCGGTGTGGTGGCCAGCGCTGCTGCTATCTACTGGTCCCGCTTGGCTCCCCACTCAGCTCTGCGGCCTCTCGCCGCCGAGGTGGCTTGGGTTCGCGTTGGATTGGTTGGCTTCGCCACCCTGGTCTTGTTCGGGGCCATGTTCGCCGGATGGAGCTTTGACGAGCGCCAAGATGTCGTCATCACCCCCGAATTGCAGGCCGAGATCGAGGAGCTGGAGCAGAAGGCAAAAGACAATCCGGCCGATGCTGGTCCGATCGCGGCCGAGCTCTCAGCTCTGATGGCGTCGGCCCAGCAATCCGGGGTGATCGTGACCGACGGCCTGAGCGATAGTGGGGCCCGGTTCGGGCTGTGGACCTTCATCGGTGGTATCGCGGCCCTGTTGACCTCCATTCCGGCCGCCGGGATTCTCGGTCTGGACGAGCACCGCCAATGGCGGTGGAGCACGATCACGGCCGGCATTGGCGCTGGTGTAGCCGGGGCGTCGATGGGCTGGATCATGACGCTGGTGCGGGCCTCCGACCCGAACTACGTCAGCGGAATCGGCGCTTTCCTGGCCATGTGCTCCGGACTGATCATCGTGAGCTCGACGATGCGGATCATGCGTGAATTCCGTCGTTCCCGGGTCTACGACGAGATCGTCCTCAACGAGACGATGGCAGATGAGACAGCAACGGAACTAGTTGACTCTCTGGTTTGAGATTGGTGACAAACGAGAGGCTGCATAGCAGACGACTCCATCCTCGATTAACCTTGTCCGTTGTTCTCGCAGCCTCACCTGAGATTCGGGCGATTGGGCAAGGGAGGTATTGCGCCTCTCAAGTACCGCGGGAGCAACCGAGGAGAGATCCATGCGGATGACGAAGACCAAACTCGTGGCCTTGCTCGCAGCCCTCCTGCTGATCGCAGCAGCCTGTGGTAGCGACGACGCCAGCGACGACACCGATGCCGGCGACGGTGACGGTGAGACAGCGACCACCGCCGCCGCCGCCGATGATGATGATGACGACGCCGCCGATGATGGTGAGGACGACGCCGCCGATGATGGAGACATGGCTCAGCCAGGAGAGGGCGTAAGCGTCACAATGGGCCGGGCCGACTGGTCGACTGGCTACTTCCAGGCTGCGGTCTACCGCCAGCTCATGGAAGAGCTCGGCTATGAGGTTTCCGATCCTGCCGATCTGGAGCTCGGCCCGTCTCTGGCCTATCTATCGATGGCCCAAGGCGATTTCGATTTCTGGGTCAACAGCTGGTATCCAGGCCACCTCAGCTGGCTCGGAGCTGAGATGCCTGACGGATCCGAGGTCGGTGACCATGTCGAGGTTGTCGGTGAGGAGATGATGGCGGGAGGCCTACAGGGCTTCTTGATGACCAAAGCCTTCGCCGACGAGCACGGCATCACCCATGTCGACCAACTCAATGACGATCCTGCCATCCTGGCTGCGTTCGACGAGAGCGACCCGGTTCCCGGCAACGGCATCGCCGACATCTATGGCTGCCAGGAGAGCTGGACCTGTGACAACATCATCTTGAATCAGATCGCCTTCTCCGGTTGGGACAACATCCAGGAGACCATCGCCGGCTACGACGCCATGATGGCCGAGGCTGTGGCCAAGGCCGAAGCCGGTGAGCCGATGCTCATCTACACCTGGACCCCAAGCGCCTATATCACCAACCTGATCCCGGGTGACAACGTCGTCTGGCTCGCCGTCGAGGAAGTCCTCGACGATTCGAACCCAGCCGAACAGGACGGTGGCGAGGAGCATGACCAGCGGCCCGGTCAGGCCTCCATCGGTGCCGAGCAGTGCCCTGCTGCGGCCGACGCTGACAACTGCCAGCTTGGCTGGATCGCGGCTGACATCCAGGTCACGGGCAACAGCGAATTTCTGGCCGCCAACCCGGCTGCCGCTGCCCTCCTAGAGCAGGTGATTCTGCCTGTGATCGACGTGTCGTTGGCCAATGTGGAGCAGGCGAACGGTCGTGATACCAACGAGGACATTGGGGCTCTGGCCTCGGAGTGGATCGCGGACAACCGTGAGCTGGCCGATACCTGGATCGATGCAGCTCTCGCAGTCGGCTGAAATCGACCCTGATCAAAGGTGAATCCCCAATCGGGGACCAGCCTCAGCAATGATGACGAAGCGGCCCCAATGGTGGGGTCGCTTCGTCGCGTATCGCCCGGTTCTAGAGCGGCTCGATCAGGGTCGATCGCGGCGTTGCTACCGATGGCACGGCCGCTAACGTGTCAAGGTCTCGGATTTTCACGGACAACGTAAGGGTGTCAAGGTGTTAGCTACAGCAAGACACCTCCAGCAACGGGGCTGGGCTACACCGTCAGGGTGTTTAGTCGGGTCCGCAACCTAGGGGATCAAGTGACTGATATAGCCGATCGGGTCGAAACCGAGGTCGACCATGTTGTGATTCGCTTCGCTGGTGACTCCGGCGACGGAATGCAACTGACGGGAGACCGCTTCACCTCGGCCAGTGCGCTGGCTGGGAATGACCTGGCAACGCTTCCTGAGTTCCCGGCCGAGATCCGGGCTCCACAAGGATCGTTGGCTGGAGTCTCCGCCTTCCAGGTGCACATCTCCGACCACGACATCCACACACCGGGTGATGCCCCGGACCTGCTCGTGGCCATGAATCCGGCCGCCCTCAAGAGTGAGCTGAGCCGCCTCCGCAGCGGTGGAGCCGTCATCATCAACGACGATGCGTTCGACGAGCGGAACCTGGAGAAGGCCGGCTTCGTATCGGACCCCCGCCAAGACGGTTCACTCTCGGGCTACATCGTCCATCGGGTGGCCATGACCAGCCTGACCATCGAGGCCACCGCCGACCTCGAGGTCAAGAAGCGCGACGCTGAGCGATCGAAGAACTTCTTCGCCCTCGGTCTCATCAGCTGGATGTACTCCCGCCCGGTCGAGCCAACCCTCAACTGGATCGAGCAGAAGTTCGCCAGGATGGAGGCCGTGGTCGCGGCCAATACCGCGGCGTTCAAGGCTGGCTACAACTTCGGTGAGACAACCGAGATGTTCGCCAACCAGTACAAGGTCAAGGCCGCCCCCCAGACACCTGGTACCTACACCAACGTCACTGGCAATATCGCAACTTCGTGGGGCATGGTCGCGGCTGGCCAGTTGGCCAAGCTTCCCGTATTCCTCGGGAGCTACCCCATAACCCCGGCTTCTGAGATCCTCCATGAACTGAGCCGGCACAAGAACTTCGGGGTCAGGACCTTCCAGGCCGAAGACGAGATTGCTGGTGTCGGCGCCGCACTCGGGGCCGCCTTCGGCGGTCATCTGGCCTTCACCACAACCTCCGGTCCCGGTGTCGCCCTCAAGGGGGAGACAATTGGCCTGGCTGTCAGCATCGAGTTGCCCCTCGTCATCGTCGACGTTCAGCGGGGCGGCCCATCGACCGGCCTGCCGACCAAGACCGAGGCCAGTGATCTCATGCTGGCCATGTACGGCCGACATGGTGAGGCCCCGATGCCCATTGTTGCTGCCTCCACCCCGGCCCATTGCTTCGACATGGCCATCGAGGCCTCACGCATCGCTCTCAAGTACCGGACTCCTGTCATCCTCCTCACTGACGGCTACCTGGCCAATGGCTCTGAGCCATGGAGGCTGCCCGATGTCGACACCCTGCCTGACATCAGCGTTTCCTTCACCACCGAGTACAACGCCACCGAGGGGGGTGAGCCCGCCTTCCATCCCTACCTGCGTGATGAAGAGACCCTGGCTCGGCCCTGGGCCATCCCTGGCACTCCGGGCCTGGAGCACCGGGTCGGTGGGTTGGAGAGGGAAGTCAACACCGGCAACGTCAGCCACGACCATGAGAACCATGGGATCATGACCGACATCCGTCAGGCCAAGATCGCCGGGATCGCCAATGACATCCCCCTGGTCGACGTCAAGGGCGAGGGCGAATCCGACGTGCTCATGATCGGTTGGGGGTCGACGGCCGGTGCCATCACCTCGGCCGCCGACCGGTTGGTGGGATCGGGTATTCCGACCCACACCGTCAACCTGACCCACCTCAACCCTTTCCCCTCCAATCTGGGTGAGGTTCTGAGTCGCTATTCGAAGATCTTCGTCCCTGAGCTCAACAAGGGTCAGCTGGTCCGGCTGCTACGGGCTGAGTACCTGGTCGACGCCAAGTCGATCTCCAAAGTGATGGGTAGCCCCTTCACTGCCACTGAGCTCGTCGACGCCGTTCGGGAAGGAATCTGACATGCCAACCCACATGACCCTCGACCCAACCAGCCGTGGCCATTGGACCTCCGACCAGGAGGTCAAGTGGTGCCCAGGCTGCGGCGACTACGGCATCTTGGCCGCCATACAGTTCCTCCATACCGAGCTCGAGGTGAAGAGGGAGAATTCGGTCTTCATCTCCGGCATCGGCTGCGCCGCCCGCTTCCCCTATTACATGTCGACCTATGGGATGCACACCATCCACGGTCGGGCCCCCGCCATCGCCTCAGGTCTGGCCGTCGCCCGGCCAGACCTGGACGTCTGGGTTGTGGGTGGTGACGGCGACATGCTGTCGATCGGCGGGAACCACCTGATCCATGCCCTGCGACGCAACATCAATCTCACCGTGCTGTTGTTCAACAATCAGATCTATGGGCTCACCAAGGGTCAGTACTCGCCGACCAGTGAGGTCGGCAAGATCACCAAGTCGACACCGATGGGCTCCCTCGACCGACCGTTCAACCCTGTCAGCATGGCTATCGGAGCCGGGGCTACGTTCGTGGCCAGGACCCATGACCTCGACCGCAAGCACATGATCGAGGTCTTCCGCCGGGCTCGCGCCCACCGGGGTGCGTCGTTCGTCGAGATCTACCAGAACTGCAATGTGTTCAACGACGGAACCTACGATCTCATCCTCAAGCGGGCCAACCGGGCCGAGATGATGATTGACCTGGTAGACGGTGAGCCGATCGTGTTCGGAGCCGACGACCAGCGCTGCGTCACCACCGTCGGAGGCAGGCTCAGGGTGGCCGACATCGCCGAGGTCGGCCAGTCTGCGGTTGCCGTCCACGATGAGCGCTCGAGCGACGGGTCGTTCGCCTTCTCGCTTGGTCAGCTGGCCTCCGACAACTTCTCACCGACCCCATTCGGTGTGTTCCGTGACATCGAGGCCGCCGAGTACACCGAAGGAGTCGAGAATCAACTCCTCACGGCCAACGAGAAGGCCGGTCCCGGCGAGCTGGCGTCCCTCCTCCGATCGGGAGCGACCTGGGAGGTCGGATAAGCCACCGTCGGTTGACGGCGGCGCCCCAGGGGTAGGCGAGACTGCTCCATGAGCGGTCTCGGCGGACCGAAACCGGGCACCGGGTCAGATAGCCTCCACACTGTGCGTATTCGCCTCACCATCGCCTTTTCCTTCCTGCTTGTTCTCAGTGCTTGCGGGGTTTCCCGCGAGGTCGCCGAGCCATCTGACTCAGTAGAGACAACCGGAACGAGTGAGGCGGTTGTAG
>JAAETV010000001.1 GCA_024227975.1 Actinomycetes bacterium | reverse complement strand
GTGCGGAGGGCGACACTCGGCTCATGGAACGGCTCCCCCAGACGCTCGGCCGCCAGCCGTACTCCTTGGAGAGGAGCACGTAGATTCTTCTCGACATCGACGGCCAGGGCCCGTAACGGTGAGATATAGAGGATCCGGGTGCGGTGGGTCTTGGCTTCGGGACGGGGCGTTGTGCTGAGCTGATCGAGACCCCAGAAGAAGGCGGTCAGTGTCTTGCCGGAGCCGGTCGGAGCCAGAATCAGGGTGTGGTCGCCGGACGCGATCCGAGGCCACCCCTCGCTCTGGGGAGGGGTCGGTTCAGGGAATGTGGTCGAGAACCACTCTGCTGCCGGCCGGCTGAAGCTCTCCAAAACCGGATGCGGTGACCTCTCTGGCTCTCTCGTCGATCCCGTCACTCCCAGAACGCTACTTGCCCCTAGTGACAGTGAAAGCTCAAAGGGCTAGACGATACGACTGTCGGTATTGCCCCAATAGCGGTCACGAAGCAGGCGCTTGTATAGCTTGCCGGTCTCGTGGCGAGGTAGCTCGTCGATGGTATCGATGCTGCGGGGCACCTTGTAGGTGGCAAGGTTCTCCTTACAGTGCTGCATGATCGTGGCGACCGTGGCTTCGGATCCTTCGACTCCTGGGGCTAGTTGCACTACGGCCTTCACCTCTTCACCCAGGTCTTCGTTTGGCACACCGATGACTGCTACGTCGGCCACCATCGGATGCATCACCATGGCGTCTTCGATCTCCTGGGGGTAGATGTTCACCCCACCGGAGATGATCATGAACGATTCCCTGTCGGTCAGATAGAGAAAGCCGTCCTCGTCCAAATAGCCGATGTCGCCGAGCTTGGTCCACAAGGGGTGCTGAGGGTGGCGGGCGCCGTCGGTCTTCCCGGGGTCGTTGTGGTATTCGAACGGCATCTCGTCGCGCTCGAAGTAGATGACGCCGGCCTCGCCCGCAGGGAGCTCGTTGCCGTCGCTGTCGCAGATGTGCAGGACCCCGAGGATGGGTGCGCCGACCGAGCCCGGGTGTTCGAGCCATTGGTCACTGGTGCAGACCGTCATACCGTTCAGCTCAGTTCCGCCGTAGTACTCCCAGATGATCGGACCCCACCAGTCGATCATCTGGCGCTTGACCTCGACCGGGCAGGGGGCGGCGGCATGGATGGCCACCTTCTGGCTCGACAGGTCGTATCCGGACCGATCGGCCTCGTCGAGTTTCAACATCCTGATGAACATGGTTGGCACCCACTGGCTATGGGTCACCTTGTACTTCTCGATCAGGGCCAGTGATTCGATCGGATCGAACTTCTCCATGATCACATTGGTTCCACCGAGGCTGTGGGTTGCCGCAGTGAAGGCCAGAGGGGCGGAGTGATACAGGGGGGCGGGGGAGAGGTAGATCGTGTCGGTGTCGACACCATAGAGCTGGGCGACCAGCAGATCGAGGTTCGAGAGCTCGCTGAAGTCATTGCCGCTGAGTGGGCGCTTGATCCCCTTTGGGCGACCGGTGGTTCCCGAGGAGTAGTTCATGAAATCGCCCAGGGGCTCGTCGTCGAGGGGTTCAGCGCTGTAGGCCTCGATCGCCGTCTCGTAGCGGTCGAAGCCTTCAACCGGCCCATCGACCGCAAGACGGACGAGGCACCCGTCGATGTCACCGATCATCTCGGAAGCAGGCCCGCTCATAGCGGAGGAAGTGATCAGAGCCTTGGCCCCTGAGTCGCTGACGATATAGGCGGCTTCGGCCGCCGTGAGGTACTTGTTGGTGGCACACAGGTACATGCCGGAGCGCACCGCGGCCCAGTACACCTCGTGGTAGCGGATGTTGTTCTCCATGAAGACGGCCACCACGTCGCCGCTCTCGAGTCCGGCTTCCCTCAGGAGCCTGGCCAAACGGATACTTCGCTCGTTGAGCTGCCCGTAGGTGATGCTCTCGCCGGAGCCGGCAATGATCGATGCGATCTTGTCGGGATCATTCGACGCGTGGAGTGACATCGGCATCTCTCAACCTGCTTTCTGACGTCTCATCGGAGTTTGACCGGCTTCTTCAGTCTCAGCATTCCCCGGGGGCTTGCCCCCGACTAGTGCGTCGAACACGCTAGCCCACACTTGCACCAGGCTATGCACCCGTGCTCCCGCTCTTGGGAGTACGTCTTGTCGATCGGGCTCGATGTTGATCTCTTGCCAGGTGGTTGATGGAGGCGCACAATGGGGTCATGAGCATCCGGGGTTTCTTTCGGGCACTGTTCAAGCCGAAGCCGTCAGACGGCCGCGGTTCGCCTCGCCCCGAGGATGGGCTGGCCGAGACGATACGGGAGACCCTTGGGCCCCAAGGGGGCGGAGGGTTTGGCGGTCGTATGACCGGGAGCGCTGTTTACCGCATGCTCGAAGACAACGCCGACAACCAGCCCGAAGACCGCTCCGACTAGCCACCCAGCGACGGACCGAGCATTGCCCGATCGTCGGGATCGGCGAGGGATCAGCCGGTGGTACCGGTGAGCCCGGAACGAAGGCGGAACGCCCGCTTCAGGATCGTGAACCAGAACGACGCTCCGAGAGACAAGGCAGCAGCCGTGATCAACCACCCGCTGACCGTGCCGACTACGGCCATTCTGTCCTCGAATCCACAAGCCGCATAGCTCCCGTCGTGGTCGCAGTTCCGCCAAAGCACTGGGAGCCCGGTGTCGACGAGATCCCCTATCCTGACCTCCACACACTCCCGGTCGGTGCACGATTGAACCTGATCGTTGGCCAAGGCTGCGTCGTGCGCGGCGAGCTCGACAACGGCCTCACGGACTATCTCGTTCTCATACAACTCTGCGGTGACATTGACCGCGCTCACATTCAATCCGATGGCGACGATCAGCCCATAGACGAGCATTGCCCAACGCGTCCGTTTCTTGTACCAGGTGGAGACGCGCTCCATCGAGTTGTTGAACCAGCCTTCGATC